>NZ_AHZR01000089.1 GCF_000255655.1 Schlesneria paludicola DSM 18645
TAAGACTCGAATATGAAAAAGGTTCCTGACACCTTTTCTGCTATCCAAGGAGGAAGGCGATGTCCTCCCGGAGTCGTTCAAGCTGCGATCTTGAGATCATCAGGTTGAGCGGATCTGAATGCGTGTTTTGCAGCCGGAAAGTCAGAACGCCGACGGGAATGTCATTGACGGCTCCGAAGTTCGGCTCAACGAATGGACTCTTCGCCCGAATCAAACTACTTCGATTTGCGAAATCGCAAATATCTCAGACCGCATCACGAAAGCTCTGCTTCAGGACGCAGGGAATCAAGCAGCCGCCTTCGGCTCAAATGACTTCACCAAGCCGTCGCCGTTGGAAGATCCCACGAGTGTCCGACGCTGAGATTGAGGAAGCGGCTAAAGTGAACGGCGAGATAGGCGTGGCGCGAATAATGCTCACTGACGCGTGCATCTGGATGAAATGCGTTACATTTCCGATGGAAACTCAGTGACGTATGGGGACGCATATGGATGCTTCTTAAGCGCACTGAGAAACAGGTCTTCGGAGCTGGTTGGGAAGAGCTGTTCCGTAGTCAATATTCCGATGGGATCTGTCAAATCAAAATCAAGAACGATAACTGCCTGCAAGAAGTCGGCTGGAAGGTTCATGGCAAATGTGCTGGAGTGAGACACAACGCACTTCTGCCTAATGGGGCGGAGTGGATTAAATGCAGCGATGACTTCTTCGGTAGAATCGTGGATCTGCATTTCTCCAAATCGTTCTCGAAACAAATAAATCACGGAACGACGACTGTTCGTGCCCACAAAGTCATAAAAGCAATTAGCCCCATTCCTGCGAAATCTGTTCGTCGCAAAGAACAAGGCAACGTCAATCGACTTGGTTAGGTCCAGTTCGGGCGAATATAGACCATAGTGTTGCAACAAGGTGTTCAGGACCGGTGCGAGATTATAATTGTGTCCGAACGAAAGCCTCGCACGATACTTACCAAATTGTCTTAAGACTGGATCGCTACAGTCTTCCATGTCCGATATCGACGTCACCCACTCGCCTTTCTCATGGAGGCATTTGTGGCGCCGTTCAATGTCTTGAATATCAAATTGCGAATAAAACACCGAAGACCATTCGAAGAGTGATAAATTTGTAAACTCAAGAAAGCACTGTCGCGATTTAGATAGCATGCGCCGCCATATTGAAGGTAGAAGAGAAATCTCACCAATTCCATTCAGTGTAAAGAATGGATTATTTATCTTCCGCTCCAATACATGGTTTTGAGTCTGGCCACGCAACAATGGATCATCGCCACATCTCGTCGCAAAGTCGTCAACGATCCTCCGAACGTCATCAATAGATTTCGCGACAAAGACTTTGGCTCTCGATTGCGGAGCGCGATCAATCTTCGAAAACAAGTCGGGTCGAAAGCGGCAGCGACCATCAACTGAAGCGAGCGGCCCGCCGTAATACCTGTCGATCACAATGTCAAAACCCTCGAAGCACAAATACCCCGAGTCGATGTGGTCTTCCACATCATTTTCCAAAAGCCCACCCCTCAAAAGAAGTGACCGGGTCAATTCCAAGTCTGGTGAGACAAAACTGCTCTTTCCAGTCCAATCGAAGTCGTCGTCATAATAATTCCAGTATCCAAAAGTCATGGGCAACTTCCGTAAAGTACTTCGATGATACTGTGGATCGTCCAGTCGATGGACATCATTCTTCTCGAATGCGGGCGGCTCGCTTCCATTTTTGCATAAGCCGGTAAAGCTCATGGATTTTGGCGACTTCTTTCTACTCTTCCCAGCGTTTGATTTCTGCCGCCCGTGCTTGAATGGCTCGTTCTTGTTCCGCGCGTCGTGATCCACGGTCTCGTTCGACGCAGACAATGAACTCGATCATCAACTTATTGAGTTGGTCTTCGAATTTGAATCTCGATCCCTCAGTCCAATTTGCTTGCGTATAACGAAACGTTCCCATTAGGTGCAACTCAAGTAGGCCGATCGGATGCAACTTGCTTGGGTTTTCGACGACGATGATTTTGTTCTCAGGCTGCTCCTCTAAAGCGATAAGAGCTTTTCAACTTTCCATCCTTGACTCGCTCTGAGTGTGACTGGATCGGCGTTGGCTTGGGTCGTTCATCCGACAGAAATGTAATCGGCTTCGCTTCACCATCTCTGATTGGGGGAACGGGGTGCGTCGGGGGCTTTGCCGACCGCCATTTGTGCCAATACCCAGCGGGAGGCCGAGGGATATTGTTCCGCTTGCAAGCTTTTGCCAATCTCACGTCCGAAAGGCCGAAACGGGGAGCAATCTTCGTCATCGGCTCTTGCCAGACCAATTCATACAAGGCGTTTCGCTCGATGGAAATCGGAGATGCAGTCGAAGTGCTCATGTTGTGTTATACTTAAAACGAGGAAGCTAGCGTGGTGTGACCGTCGCGTTATTTTGTTCAGGATTCTTGCAATCCTCAATTGAACCATGTCCAGCAGAGTGGTCGAACAGATACCGTTGGGCACCCACCGACGCCTGAGATCGGCAGCGGACTTCCAATGGCGCGCATCCTGATGCGGCCCTATTTCACTCGCTACTGTTAGAATGACTACCGCGATTCAAATTCCATGATTCATTATTTCTACAAACAGACGCCGTCTCTGATCCACTATTCGACTGTCCCCGTGTACGGCGCACACGAAGATTATCCCCTCGTTCACGATAGATCGGGCGTTCTTCTGCGCGTTGGCAACCGATCATTCCTGTTGACTGCGGTGCACGAGATGGAGCAATGGTGTGACGTAGCCGCCTCACTCATTCGGGATACTTCCAGCTTGTTCGTTTCAACAGGAGAGATCGCTTTTCATCTCAACGCTGATCGTGGGCCAGAAACCGTCAAATTGGAGTTTGAGAACTTGATCTTTCTCAGCCAAAACACGCTGGACGTTGCGATCCTCGAAGTTACACCTGCAACTGCCGAATTGCTGAATCAAAAAGCTTTCGTTCAGCCCGCGGATTTACGGATTCTCAACGCCCCCAAGGAAGGACTTTTTGTCGCGTATGGACATCCATTCTTCTTAGGTGATCCGGGCGACCCCCATGAGGCTCCACAGGTGGTTAAATCGCCCGTATGCTGGTTTGACACGACTCCGGCAGATTCCAGCTCCCGTCAAGGTCATGACGCAGTGAATCATCTGTTGTTCAGGTTTCCACCCGGACTCGTCGATCCAAGGACGGGTAAAATTCCGGACGACGCAATCAAAGGGATGAGTGGCTGCGGAATATGGCAAGTTCAACCGAATGGCAACAATGGGCAACTAGCCAACTATGCTAAGTTGGTCGGTATCCTTCACCGTCAGTACTTAAAGGACGGCTGGATCGTTGCAACTTCGCTTCGCTGTGTGAAGGAAACTCTTGCCATGGAATATCCAGATCTTGCGGAGTACGTCAATGGAATTGAGTTGCTGGTACTTTAATCGATGTGCTTGGAAGTGCACCGGTACAAGCCGATAAAGGAACTGAACCGGGCATTGGAAATCAAGGTGACGAAATTTGATTCACGACACCTGAACGCTATTTTATTTTTGGCGACGACAAATTCAAAAAGGCAGCGCGCTTGGTGGCGTTTCAGTTGTAAACCCCATCAAGCGCATGTCGCAGCACCTGACTGGTCTGAATATCCGACATTTGCTCGCGCCAATCGTTGAAGATTCCCGGACGATTCCTTGCCCAAGTGTCTATCTCAGGAGAGGGGTTGGAGGCACAGTGCCTCCACGGGCGCATTTTTCGCCCAAAAATGTCAGATTCCGTGTCAGATAGCTAAAACAATGGTTTCCATAAGTCTTTTATTTGCATTGTTTGCGTCGATGAGTTTGGTTGCCCCCCGCCTCCATTTTTGAGGCCTGAACGGCTTCAAAAATGAAG
>NZ_AHZR01000090.1 GCF_000255655.1 Schlesneria paludicola DSM 18645
GCAACACAGTATGACCCGACTGCACCGCTGCAGCTCCCGGCTAAGCGACCAGCGAATCAGCCTCGACCATATCGGTCGTTCTGGGATTCGTTTGGTCGTGGACTCGCAAATGGGCTCAGCGGTGGCTGAAGTCCGCATCACGAAGTTCACCACTATGTGAACCCCTGCTGTTCGGTGATCGTGACGACGGTCAAGTCTTGGCCCCAGCGATTCCATAGATCCGTTGGGGCTTTTCGGTTTCAGATTCAAGGATGATTTGATGGCGGCCCAAGGCGACATTGAAATCGACGAAGAAGAGGATGATGCCGAGCAGGATGTCTACATGCCTACACAGCTCGAGATTGAGCGAGCGTGTGCTGCGATTCGCGCGGGTTGGAGCAAGCGCCTGGAAGAGTGCCGGCGTCAGCGTCACATCGCCAGTTTGCCAAGGTGAGTGATACGGCCTGGCTGTCAAAAGGTGTCGACATTGGCGTAACGCTGTCAATAACGCAACTTGTTCTCCCTAACGATCAATGAGAGAAAATTGTGCCGATCAAGTACACCGCAGACGACTACTTCAACCCTCGTTGCGAAAGCAAATTCGAAGCGATCAACCCGTCGACTTTCCCCAGGCCAGCGGCCGGTTCGACAGCCGAGTTTTGCATCAAACCGGTCAAGGAGACGAACAGATGTTGCTGCAACTGTTGGGAAATCGAAAACCAGTTTCGACTCCCTCCCGAACTTGATCCCAGCGATCCGTGCTATCAACCCGATGTCGACGCGACGCTCGCAAATTATCGAGTGCTGTCGCTTGGGGATGTCTGCACCATTCGACACGGCGAAGATTCCCCGCCGTGGGGCATTCAGCAATGCCAATGGACGAACGAGCAAGAACTCGCGACGCTGACATTCTATGACACCGCAGCGATACTTCACGTCGATTTCGGCAGCGGAAGACAGGCGTACTATAAAGGCACGCGAATGTCATGCGTCGAAATGACGCTTAGGAAGATCCCGCCCGATTCCGAAATGTTCTCGTACACTCAGTATTGCGGATCGATGTTCCCCGAATTGCTCACGATTCGGGCCGCTCTTTGCGATGCGACAGATCCAGTCGATTGGTGCACCGGTCACTGCAACTATGTTGGCGTGGTGCACGAGGAACCGTCTGTCTTCGGCGCTGGTGCAGATCAGGTCTACACCTTTGCTTGTGATGGGCCGTACACGATTAGACTAAAAGCTGGTGGTGGCCCCGGAGGAACTGGCCGACTTGGAGATCCAGGCGGTGGTGGTGGCGAGGGCGAGGAACGTGTTTTCACCGGCACTGCTTCATCTGGTGACAGTGTCACCTTCAATATCGGGGGGACAACAACCACAAACGGCGTGAACGGCTCGAACTCCACCGTTTCCGGACTAGTTTCAGGAACTGCGATCGGAGGTCGATACGGAGAACGTGGCACTGATGGCGGAGCCGGCGGGAATGGCGGAACAGGTGGAAGCGGTGGCACTGGAACTCCAGGGGCAGCGGGTTCACCTGGTACTGGATCAGAACCAGGCCAAGGGGGAACTGGAGCTGGCCCCGAGGGCGGTACAGGTGATATCGGTAGCGGCCCAGTCAACGGCGGCTCAGGAAGCGGCGGAGGAGGTGCTCGAGGCGTTTCAGGTTCTCTAAACGGCGGTTGGGGTGGACCTGGTTTCGCGATCGTTACGCAGACCTGCAAGCAATGGCAATACGTGGATAGCGATTGCTCTGAGTGCGCGTCGTGCCCTGTTGTCAACGCAGACTTCATTGCGAACCACGGGTATCCGATAGTCGACGGCGAAACACTGTCCGTCAATTGCGTTCAAGGATGATCGAAACACCCGAGGACGAAGACGACTATCTGCACCAGCAGTTTTCGATACCAGCGAGGGACGATCGTCGCGAGCGAGTGCGGATGGATGATATGTGGAGCTCTGAATTGCCCTGACGACACCATCGGCACGGCGCGAGTGCATCGGATCAGAAAGGAATCAGGCAGCTTCTCGGTCATTGGGTCGTTGGTCCAGACTGGGATACGCTCAATACCCCGATTGTCGGCCAGCGACTGGTCTTGCTTGCAAGTCTGGCTCCCCCCGATGCTTGCTACTCTAGGCTCGAATCGCCAGACTAGAGACAAATCGTCACAGCGTCTTCAGCGAGCCAGATCATGCGAGAGTTCATCAGGGGTTGGAAACGCAAGATCGGCGTTGTCACGCTGCTCATGGCGTGCTTGTTCATGAGCTGGTGGATACAAAGCTTTGGAAAGTTCGTCGGCGATTTCTATTTTCCATACGGAGGATCTCTGCGTTCCTTGGATGGGAGATTGTCTTACCGAGGATATACAACCGAATTGCTACAAAATTCTCACGGAAAAGGCATTAATGAGGTTGAGTATTGGAGTATCCCATATTGGTCGATCGTGCCCCCGCTAGTCGTGCTCTCAGCCTACCTGTTGCTCACCAAGCCACGGGCGAAAAAAGCTGGTTGAGCTCAAGCTCGTCGCGGCTTGTCAACGGCCCACAAGGCTCGTCGGATTAAAAGTCGACCGTTCCAGTTTTTTGAGAATGACGTCTGCCATTGAATTGCAGTACAACTTTTGTAAGAAACGATTCGCATTCGCAGCGGCATTGGAACCAGGACAGCACGCCATGAACTCAACTCACCCACAGGCAGACGCTCTGCTCTCTTCCATTGAGGCCGGTGATCTTGACGCGGTGACGCGATTCAACGAACTGCGATTCATTGATGGCAAGCGAGATTATGGCCACGTGACGATCACGCAGTCAGCGCCGCCGGTTGTCGCAATCGTTGACTCCCAGCATGTGGTCGTGACTTCGAGCCCTGACGCTGAAGACCGCCGAACATTCATGATTGAATGCCCCACATTGCAGTCAGCTATGACGATCGCGGAGTGTCTCCAAAACTGCATCGATTCCGAATGGCCTCACGCCTTCGATTTTGTCTTGGACTAATTCTCAAATCCAATCTGGCGATAGTTGCAAGAGGCATCGCGTGTGCGGCCGAATCAATCTAAAGCTTGCACCGCATGAACTGCGGGATCTATTCGACGTGATTCGCGGGTTCGACGAGATCGACTGGACGCCCCGGTATAACGTCGCCCCGACAACTCAAATGATTTGCGTTCGCGAGTCGTCCGACGGCCGCGAGGTGTTTCCCGCCAGATGGGGCCTGATTCCGTCCTGGGTGAAGGACAAGCCGCCAGCACTGACCTTCAACGCTCGCTCGGACACGGTTGCCACGAAACCGATGTTTCGATCGGCTTTCAAATCCCGCCGCTGTCTCGTGATGGCCAGTGGGTTCTACGAGTGGCGGAAACTCGATGCTAAGAATAAACAGCCGTATTACATCAGCCTGACGAACGGCGCGCCAATGCCGATGGCGGGGTTGTGGGAGGTCTGGAAGTTGCCGGAAGGGGAAACCGTGGAGTCTTGCACAATCATCACCCACACGGCAAACGACATGATGGAGCCGCTTCATGACAGAATGCCGGTGATCCTCACTCATGCACTCGTCGACCCATGGCTAGACCCGGCGATCAATGATCCAGCAGCGATTCAGCCGATGCTCGAGCATTTCCCAGCTGACGAAATGCAGGCTTGGCCCGTCAGCAAGGATGTCGGAAATGTCCGTAATCAGGG
>NZ_AHZR01000091.1 GCF_000255655.1 Schlesneria paludicola DSM 18645
ATCTCCCTCCCGCGTCGCCGCCAGCAAACGCTGAACGCGACGTAAAGCTCTTTAACAACTCGGTTTAAGCGATAAGAACTTGGTGATCTCACCAGTTGTCTTGGCGGCAATTTTCATGAATTGCGAATAGCTAAGGCAAGGGAATCTGCGTGAGATTCTGAAACCAAGTGGTCAAGTTATTAAGGGTGTGTGGAGGATTTCTCGGTGCCAAGAGGCGATGAAGGGCGTGGAAGACTGCGATAAGCCTGGGGAAGCTGTCAAACGAGCGTTGATCCCGGGATTCCTGAATTATTGCATGCTGAATTCATAGGTATGCAAGGCAAACCCAGGGAACTGAAACATCTAAGTACCTGGTGGAAAATAAAGAAAGTTCGATTTCCTGAGTAGCGGCGAGCGAAACGGAAACAGCCCAAACCATTAGCTTCGGCTAGCGGGGTTGCGGGGCCAGACGCGGAGTTATCAATCTACCTGCTAGAAGAACAGTGTTGGAAAGCACGACCACAGAGGGTGACAGTCCCGTATTCGAAAGTGGTGTAGACTCTTGTTTGGTACCCAAGTAGGTCCAGTCACGTGGAACCTGGACTGAATCCGGGAGGCCCATCTCCCAAGGCTAAATACTCCTTGGCAACCGATAGTTAACAAGTAGCGCGAGCGAAAGATGAGAAGAACCCCTGTTAGGGGAGGATGGTGAACATGAAACCACACACTTACAAGCTGTCGGAGCCCCTTACGTGGGTGACGGCGTGCCTATTGAATAATGACCCAGCGAGTTACTGTCATCGGCTTGATTAAGGCCTTCAGGGCCGGAGTCTCAGGGAAACCGAGTCTGAATAGGGCGTATTGTCGGTGGCGGTAGACGCGAACCCAGGTGAACTACCCATGGGCAGGTTGAAGCGCGGGTAAAACTGCGTGGAGGACCGAACTCACTAATGTTGAAAAATTAGGGGATGACCTGTGGGGAGGAGTAAAAGTCTAATCAAACCTGGAGATAGCTCGTTCTCTCCGAAATAACTTTAGGGTTAGCGTCGGTATTTTTCGATATGGGGGTAGAGAGACTGATCTGGCATGGGGGGCTACCCGCCTGCCCAGCCTAACCAAACTCCGAATACCATATCGAATACCCGGCAGTTAGTCCGTGAGGGAGAAGCTTCACGGTCGAGAGGGAAACAACCCAGATCGCCTGCTAAGGTCCCAAAGTTTTGCTAAGTCACAAAGGACATTAAGATACTGTGACAGCCGGGATGTTGGCTTAGAAGCAGCCACCATTTAAAAAGTGCGTAATAGCTTACCGGTCGAGTGTTTTAGTGCCGACAATGATCGGGAGTTAAGCAAAACGCCGAAGCAGCGGGCTCGCAAGAGCGGTAGGAGAGCGTTCCAAGGCAATTCAAGCTGTACCGTGAGGAGCAGTAGCGGGCCTTGGAAGTGTTTATGCTGGGATGAGTAACGATAAAACAGGTGAGAATCCTGTTCGCCGAAAGCCTAAGGTTTCCTGGGGAAGGTAAATCCGCCCAGGGTTAGTCGGCCCCTTAGTTCAGGCCGAAAGGCGTAGACGATGGACAGCAGGTTAATATTCCTGCACCGCTGTGTGGACTGATGTGGGGACGTTGTGTGAATCGAAGTCGGGCGGCTAGACGTGCCCGTAGCGCAAGCTCGAGTCCTTGTTGACGAAGCTTCCTGCAACATAATCAAGAAAAGCCACTAGGGTTGAAGCACACGACCGTACTAAAACTGACACAGGTAGGCGAGGCGAGTAGCCTCAGGCGCTCGGGAGAATGCTGGTTAAGGAACTCTGCAAATTGACCCCGTAAGTTCGCGAGAAGGGGTGCCTACTTCGGTAGGCCACAGATAATCGGCTCTAGCGACTGTTTACTAAAAACACAGGACTCTGCAAACTCGTAAGAGGACGTATAGAGTCTGACGCTTGCTCGGTGTCGGTAAGTTAAGGAAGAGGGTCAAGGTTTTGCCTGAAGCCCGCAACCGAAGCTCCGATAAACGGCGGCCGTAACTATGACGGTCCTAAGGTAGCGAAATTCCTTGTCGGGTAAGTTCCGACCTGCATGAATAGCGTAACGACTGGAGCACTGTCTCAACCAGCAACCCGGTGAAATTGCAGTTGTGGTGAGGATACCACGTACCCGCAGCTAGACGGAAAGACCCCATGAACCTTTACTGTAGGCTGATATTGGCTTTAGACAGTTCTTGTGTAGGATAGGTGGGAGGCGAAGACGTAGGTACGCTAGTACTTATCGAGCCAACGTTGAAATACCACCCTGGGCCTGTTTGGAGTCTAACACCGATCCATGAATCTGGATGGTGAACAGTGTCAGTTGGGCAGTTTGACTGGGGCGGTCTCCTCCCAAAATGTAACGGAGGAGTTCAAAGGTACCCTCAGCCTGGTTGGCAATCAGGCGAAGAGCGCAAGGGTAGAAGGGTGCTTGACTGCGAGACCTATAAGTCGAGCAGAGACGAAAGTCGGACCTAGTGATCCGGCGGTTCCGAATGGAAGGGCCGTCGCTCAACAGATAAAAGGTACTCTGGGGATAACAGGCTGATCACGCCCGAGCGTCCATAGCGGCGGCGTGGTTTGGCACCTCGATGTCGGCTCATCACATCCTGGGGGTGGAGAAGCTCCCAAGGGTTCGGCTGTTCGCCGATTAAAGTGGTACGTGAGCTGGGTTTAAACCGTCGTGAGACAGGTTGGTCCCTATCTGCTGTGGGCGTACGAAACTTGAGGGGTTTTCTCTTTAGTACGAGAGGATTTGGAGGGACGTACCTCTGGTGTTTCTGCTGTCACGCTAGTGGCATTGCAGGGTAGCTATGTACGGTCGGGATAAGCGCTGAAAGCATATAAGCGCGAAGCCTCTCCCAAGATTAGGTTTCGATGGAGCAATCCTGAAGTCCCCTGACAGACGATCAGGTTGATAGGTCGGAGATGTAAGGCAAGCAATTGTCTCAGTTGACCGATACTAATGGACGAAAACTTGACCACTTTGTTTTGGAATCTTGCAATCAGTTCTTATCGCGAATACCGAATGACGTTCTCCGACAGGAGAGCTCATTAAAGAGTTACGTGACGCTTGCGTCACGACGATAAAAGCCCGGTGACCATATGCCTGAGGAAACACACGTTCCCATTCCGAACACGACCGTTAAGCTCATGCAGCCGATGATAGTGCCTACAAGCGTGAAAGTAGGTTATTGCCGGGCATTTTAAAAACGACCCTCCACCAAAAGTGGAGGGTTTGTTTTTTCTTTGGGTGCTGATTTCGTTGAATCCCAGTTGCGTTGAGTACTGTCTCCACGATCGGTCGTGAGAGGAGCAGGGCAGTCTGGCGAGCCGAGAAGCGTTCGCTCATTGATCTCTTGCTGGGAAGCGCGCTGTGTCTTCGGATACCACGCGGCTGATGGCCGTAATCCGTAGAGCGAACGCAACTCGGTGTGCCGAATGTCTCGCTCCGG
>NZ_AHZR01000092.1 GCF_000255655.1 Schlesneria paludicola DSM 18645
CAGATCTTTGAAAACACGGTTGGAGAGTTTTGAGAATCAGTCTTGTCGTATTGATGCGGTTGCTGGCCGTGCGAAGACCTTGTTCTCCATCACTTAATTGTGATGAAGACAAATGACCAAACCGAGTCGTAAGACTCATCGGTCAGTCAACACATGGCTAGCGGACAAACCCAGTGCATACAACACTGAATCTCAAGCTGCCTGATTTATCAGCGGTTTGTGGTTCAGTTCGGAAACACTACTCAAAGGGTTTGATCCTGGCTCAGAATGAACGTTGGCGGCGTGGATTAGGCATGCAAGTCGAGGGAGAACCCGCAAGGGGGACACCGGCGAACGGGGTAGGATCACGTAGGTGACGTACCCCCAGGGCGAGGATAGCCACGGGAAACTGTGGGTAATACTCGATAATCTTCCCGATCGTGATGGTTGGGAAGCAATGGGTGTGATTCCACCTGGGGAGCGGCTTACGCAGTATCAGCTAGTTGGTGAGGTAACGGCTCACCAAGGCTTTGACGCTTAGGGGGTGTGAGAGCATGGCCCCCACCACTGGCACTGAGACACTGGCCAGACACCTACGGGTGGCTGCAGTCGAGAATCTTCGGCAATGGACGAAAGTCTGACCGAGCGACGCCGCGTGCGGGATGAAGGTCTTCGGATTGTAAACCGCTGTCAGAGGGGATGAAGTATACGAGAGCTATCTCTTGTATTTGACAGAGCCTCAGAGGAAGCACGGGCTAAGTTCGTGCCAGCAGCCGCGGTAATACGAACTGTGCGAACGTTATTCGGAATCACTGGGCTTAAAGGGTGCGTAGGTGGTTTTCTAAGTCACGTGTGAAATCTTCTGGCTCAACCAGAAAACTGCGCGTGATACTGGAGGACTTGAGTGAGGTAGGGGTGTGTGGAACTTCCGGTGGAGCGGTGAAATGTGTAGAGATCGGAAGGAACGCCAGCAGCGAAAGCGGCACACTGGGCCTTTTCTGACACTGAGGCACGAAAGCTAGGGGAGTGAACGGGATTAGATACCCCGGTAATCCTAGCCGTAAACACTGAACACTGGAGGAAGGGGGCTTCGGCCTTCTTTCTCGTAGCGAAAGCGTTAAGTGTTCCGCCTGGGGAGTATGGTCGCAAGGCTGAAACTCAAAGGAATTGACGGGGGCTCACACAAGCGGTGGAGCATGTGGCTTAATTCGAGGCAACGCGAAGAACCTTATCCTGGGTTTGACATGCATGGATTAACCCTGTGAAAGCAGGGCCACGCTCGCAAGAGTGGAACATGCACAGGTGCTGCATGGCTGTCGTCAGCTCGTGTCGTGAGATGTCGCGTTAAGTCGCTAAACGAGCGAAACCCTTATCCTTAGTTGCCAGCGAGTTATGTCGGGGACTCTAGGGAGACTGCCGGTGTCAAACCGGAGGAAGGCGGGGATGACGTCAAGTCCTCATGGCCTTTATGCCCAGGGCTGCACACGTGCTACAATGGGGCGTACAAAGCGCTGCAAGCCTGCGAAGGCAAGCGAATCGCAAAAAGCGTCCCCCAGTTCGGATTGCAGGCTGCAACTCGCCTGCATGAAGCCGGAATCGCTAGTAATCGCAGATCAGCATTGCTGCGGTGAATGTGTTCCTGAGCCTTGTACACACCGCCCGTCAAGCCACGAAAGCGGGGGGCATCCGAAGTCGCTGCGTGAACCGCAAGGACACAGGTGCCGAAGATGAACTCCGTGATTGGGACTAAGTCGTAACAAGGTAGCCGTAGGGGAACCTGCGGCTGGATCACCTCCTTTCTAAAGGATATTGGTCAATTGCGCCAGAGACGTTGGTTGGGGTGATGATTCGAGCAATCGTTTCTGAAACCCGTATCTTCCAGCGAATCAAATCAATAACAAACAGTCCGCATCAAGCGTAATTCCGATTCTCAAACCTCCAATCTGTTTATA
>NZ_AHZR01000093.1 GCF_000255655.1 Schlesneria paludicola DSM 18645
CCAGAGAGGGTCAGCGTTCCCGATCCGACTTTGACGAGACTTCCGCTTCCGCTGATGACGCTGGCCACCGTCGTGCTGGTGGCATCGCCAACCGTCAGAGACGTGCCCTGGATTTGGACGAATGTCCCCGTGATCGCCGACAGCGAATCGAGAGTCACCGCGGCCCCAGATGTGATCGTCAGCGTATGCGTACCCGTCAGACTGATCGCTTCGTGATACGTGCCCGCATTCACAATGATCTGCCCGCTGGACGTCGACGCGGCTAACGCCTCCGTGACCGAGCCAAACGCATTCACGCCGTAAATCGCAGGCTGATTCAGAGGTGTCCCCAAATCGCCGTCCGCAATCACGGTCCCCAGCGTCAACCCCGTCCACGCGCTGTTCGAGACATACACCACATTCGGTGAACTCGCCTCGACAAGAACCACATCGTTCCCGTCTCCACCATTGAAAAACAGCCGGAACGAGTGACTGCCAACCGTCAGCGTCGCTCCGTTCAACGGAAGAGTACTCCCGTTCGTAATCGTCTGAGGTGTCGTCCCCGCATGGTCAATCAGTTTCAACAATTGATTCACTGACGGGGCCGAAAGATCTTTCGTGTTCACCACCGTCAAGGTCGAGCTGCTCAGATCCAGATTCCCACCGACTGTGAGCTGGCTGTAATCCGTACCAGGAGTCGTCCAACCACTGTTCACCGTGAACTGAAGCGTACCGCTCGATGTCAGGTCACCGGTGATCGTCATCAAGCCGGGCTTCATCGTCCCCTGATTCGTCACATTCCCCGTGATCGTCCCCGACCCGCTCAGAGTTCCACCAACGTTGACGCCAACATTACTCGTCACCGAGCCATTGATCTGAAGCGTCCCCGACGTAATCGTCGTCGCGCCGCTGTACGTACTCGCCCCCGACAGAGTCAACGTCCCTGAACCCGCTTTGATCAGATCACCCGTGCCGCTGATCACGCTCCCCAATGTCGTATTCGTCGAGTCTCCTACCGTCAGAGAACTCCCTTGAATCTGCACGAACGTGCCCGCAATCCCCGACAGAGAGTCGAAGCTCACCACAGCCCCAGCCGTGATCGTCAACGTATGCGTCCCCGTCAGACTCACCGACTCGTGATACGTTCCCGCATTCACGATCACCTGACTGTTCGACGTCGATCCCGACAGAGCCGCATTCACCGTCGTGAACGCCGTCACACCGACAATCGCTGGCTGATTCAACGGCGTTCCCAAATCGCCATCCGTGATCACCGTTCCGGGAGTCAAACCGGCCCACGCCGTACCGGACACGTAAACCACATTCGGTGTCGTCGCTTCAACGAGAACCACATCGTTCCCGTCTCCACCGTTGTAAAACAACTTGAACGAGTGGCTGCCCACTGTCAACGTCGCACCATCCGCCGGCAATGTGCTCCCGTTTGTCGTCGTCTTGTTCGTCGTCCCCGCGTGATTGATCAGTGTCAACAGTTGATTCACACCGGGAGCAGACGCATCCAACGTATTCAAAACCGACAGAGTCGAACCACTCAGATTCAGATTCCCACCCACCGTGAGCTGACTGTAATCCGTACCGGGTGTCGTCCAACCGCTGTTCACCGTGAACTGAATCGTACCGCTCGACGTCAGGTCACCGGTGATCGTCATCAAGCCCGGCTTCATCGTCCCCTGATTCGTCACATCACCAGAAACCGTGCCAGAACCGCTCAGCGTGCCGCTCGCACCAACGATCACGTTACCACTCACGGAACCGTCCAGCTGAAGTGTCCCGGCCGT
>NZ_AHZR01000094.1 GCF_000255655.1 Schlesneria paludicola DSM 18645
GGGGGGGGTATAGAATCGCTGGCGTCGGGGGCCAGGGAACCGCATTGCCCTCGCGCGCGTGTTTTGTCAGGTTTTAACGTGGGGGGGTGTCGGCCTGGCAGTGTTCGCGGAGCAGGTCGCGAACCTTTTGAATCCGACGCACCATGTGGCCGCGATTTAGGCCCAAAAGCCGGGCCGTCCGACCGATTGAATAGTTCAGCACGACATGGAGCTCGAACGCCAGGAAGTCGCGTTTACACAGCTCAGGAAGCTGCTTCGCGATCAGATCATCGTGACGCGGAACCTGTAGTCGGCTCCGTCCTCGCCAGTATCTGCGTCTCACTTCCCGCAGTGGGATGTTGAAGATTTCGGCCACCTTCTCGGGTGTGTGGCCAAGATCATCGAGCAGATCCAGGATCACGAGATCCTTCGACGAGATCAGCTTCTCTTTGCAGACCTCGCGCTTCGCCTTTTCGAGACGCCGCATCAGGGCATCTTGGGATACCCCCAATTCCTTAGCCGCCTGGGCGACTCCACTCGACGCCACCAGGTCGATCACGCCCTGGTGTTTCGGCGAATGAATCGAAACCGCCTTCAAGGGGTTCCAACGGCCGCACGTTACCGGAATCTTCTCGCCGTTCAGTCGTACAAACATCCTTGCTTCCTTCACTTGTCACTCATTCTCAAGCGCCACGCGCACCGCATGGCCGACAGGTGTAGGGCCGTCGTTTCATGGATGAGAAGACAAGGCTTGCCGGGGCCAACTGCATGATGCGGTTGGCTCCGGGTTTCACATTGTCGCAAGGAAGCGCGAATGGACAAGATCAATCCGACCGAGAATGTGCTGACCGACCTGGAGTTGATGGCGATCGCGGGTGTGGTTAAGGAGACTCAGCTCGGCCAACTCAAAGGCGCGATGAAGGAAGGCGCGTCCGGGATGGTGGACTTCAAAGTTCACATCCGGGGCAACGTGCAAAAGGGAATGGGCAGTGCAGGCGGACCGACGTCGTATCCGGCCACGGTGTCGCTCGTGTCGTTGCCGATCTTCTGCGCCGTGCTCGCATGCCTGGGCGTTGGAAAGGATCGCCTTCGTCGGGCGCTTGAGGAAATCGATCCGTCGAAGGTCCAGGTCAACGCCTCCCTATCGGAAGTGTTCGACAAGGTGGCAGCCGAGAAGGCCGCAAAGCTCCCACCTGTCAAAGGCTGGGCATCCGGACGAGCTGGTTCTGTTACGTCACAACTCAGCGCGGAGAAGATTGCGTGAACCGATTGCCAAAAGTGCCTGCCCGCCCGCGTCTGACTGTTGGCGAATGGGTGGGCGTGATCAGCCTGGCGGTTTCGTTACTCGGCGGCCTGGTCGATTTGCGTGTGCAAGTCGCCACGCTTCGCACCGAGGTTGCGTCCTTACGTCGTGACTTCGACCGACCGCAAAGGGTTGCCCATGTCGACCGCTCCGCAGAAACACAAGCCGCCCACGGTCGGCATCAAGGCCCCGAGATCGTACCACCGCTGGTATCGCCTACGGGCCTGGTGGGGGCCGGTCGGCCTGCGAGCCAACCAGCTCTCGAAAGAGCCGTTGTGCC
>NZ_AHZR01000095.1 GCF_000255655.1 Schlesneria paludicola DSM 18645
GGATTCTTTCCGGAGCCGATGGCCGCGATACCGGCCTTGATCGATTCCCATGTCGCGAGGGCCAGGTTTTTGATTTCCTTCAGGCCCGCGATCAGGTTTTTGACGAACGCATCGAACATGGCCTTGCTGCCCTCCCAGGTGGCATTGAGGCCCGCACCGACCTGCGTCATCACGGCTTCCGCAGCTGGAACGAATTCGTAGAGGTAGATCTGCCAGTCGAGAACCGCGATTTCGATCAGTGATCCGGCATTACGGAACAAGAACGGGATCTGGTCGACAAAGCTCGTCACGTGGTCGAGGACGTTTGTCAGGTCCAGATTCTCCACGATCGATTCACCGATCATGCGCAATGATCCGGCGATCGAGTCTTGGAACGTGGACCACTTGCCGGCCAGTGATCCCGCCTGGCGTTCGGTCATGCCATAGAAACGGCCGCCTTCTGATGTGGCGGCCTCGAAGGCTCCAGCAACTTCCTTTGCCGAAATTCCGCCCGCTTCCATCCGGGCCTTCAAATCTCGCATCGACTCGCCGGTCTCTTTGGCGATCTCCTGGAGCGGGTTGAAACCTGCGTTAATGAACTGGTTCAGGTCACCGCCCATCAGTCGACCGGTCGCTGACATTTGACCGAAAGCGGTCGACAGCCCGGCGAACTTTTCCATGTCGCCGGCTGCCACGTCGCCCAACATCGAAATCGTCGGCAGGATCTTCTCGGCGCTGATGCCGTAGTTCAGCAACTTCTGCGCGGCCTGGTTCGTTCCGGCGACGTCGAACGGGCTTCGTTCGGAGTATGCCTTCAGGTCCGCAAGCAATGATTTCGCGTGGTCGACAGAACCGAGCATGACCTCAAACGCGATCTGCGTCTGTTCGGCATCGGCAGCAAGTTTGACGCCCCAGCCGATCGAGGCCAGTGCGCCACCAGCTCCGAGCATGCCACCGATTTGGCCGACCACGCCCAGGGCCGAGGTGCCCATCGACGCGAGAGTTCCGCGCGTGGAGTTGGCCGCCTGGTTGAATTGGCGGTTGTCCATCTGCAGACCGATAACGATGTCGCCCAGGCTGGCCATGCGGTGAATCCCTTCACCACATGGCCGTTTGCTGCGCTCGAGAGAAACAAAACACCGTTCAGGACTGTGCTGAGCCAGTTCCGAACGGCGCTAGTTACCCTTGTTCGGCTTCCGAATCAATTTTTGGATTGAAGTTGGTTGTGACTACAGATTGCTGCTTTGAGAACCAACAAGGCGACGATTACTGCAGGTGGAATGAATGCCATCCACGGAGGATTTTTTCAGGGTCCGAATCGCGTGTAAACGTTGAATGCAGAAAGAAGTTTAATTGTGACGATGAGAACAATTGGACAGAGAAGGAAGAGCCCGATGAGCAGCCGCTTGCGATTCCGTAATCGACTGAACGCCGTTGGCGTGAGAGAAGCTTCGTCACCTTCATCAGTGAGTTC
>NZ_AHZR01000096.1 GCF_000255655.1 Schlesneria paludicola DSM 18645
GAATCCCAAGGTGATGCAATCACCTTGGGATTCGTGCTGATGTCGTTGCTGAGGTCTGGTTTGATCAGATCTTGGGAACGAGGTTGACGCCCACACCGATGAAGTTGAGGAAGATATTGGTGTAGAGCTCGCCGGGCTTGTAGAACAGCAGGATCTGATCTTCCGGCTGCATCAGGATTCGTTCGTTCGGATCATGCAAGGCTCGGTTCAAGTCCACGCGAATCCGCAATTGCTGGCCATTCGGAAGCTTGCGCACAATCAAGACATCGGTCGGCGGGACCACGTTGCCAGGACCCGTACGGAAGATCGAGCCGTTGACGCTTGGACCACCGGCGCTTCCGTTGACAAGGGCAATCGCTTCCAGAACATCTGTTTCCACATCCCGGGGAAGGGGAACTTTGCCGCTCGGAAGTTGACCGCCCGTGTAGATGACTTCCACTTCGCGGGGTGGCAGGTAAATCACGTCACCATCTTCTAAGGTGATATCGTCTTCTGTGAATGGAACCGGATCATTGGGGAAGACGCGTAACGGAATTCGAACCACTTGGCGCTCTTGCTGTTCCCATTTCTTCGCGAGGGCTTCGGGTGATCCAGCCGCTTCAATCTGCTGTGAAACCGCTGCCGCATCCGGTGTATCGATCATGCGGCTGCGGAAGATCCACACTTCGCTGAACACGTCGATCCCGGGAAGGCCCCCGGTCGATGCGAGAGCATGCAGCACGTCGTTTTCATACGCCGGAAGGTCGACCACCTCGCCCCGACCAAGCTTCGTATAAGGCACGGTCATTTTTTGGATGGTTTGGGGAACCGGCGCCTGGGCATCTTCTCGCATCACAACCACGCGTTTCACGCGTGGACGCAACAATGAGATCAAGACGCGTTCTCGATCCTCTTGAATGACGTTCTTCTTTTCATACGCCTTGCGAATCGTATCCGTCGCTTCCTCGATCGTTTGATCGTTCAGGTTCAACTTGCCGACCAGCGGTAAGCGAACTGTTCCATCGGAAGCAACGTCCACTGGAATACCCATGTTCGGTGTCAACACTCGACCATAAGGCGGGTAGTACGTTGGCGTCATCGAAAGTTGCTGATACAGCAACGGTTGGTCGTCGATCTTGGGCGGCAACACACCCGCAACATAAACCCCGATCAAATCGCCCTTTCCGAGGCGATGGCCCTCTTTCGGACGCTGCTGACTCAGCAGGCTTAAGTCGATCGGGATCGTTCCCTCTCGACTGCATTTGTGGAATTCACATGGCAGCCGGTACGCCGGAACCGCGTCATAAACGTGCATGATGCACTTGCTTGTGGCGCACCCTGCATTCAGCAAAGCGACCGCCAATGACAAAATTCCAAACGCAAGCGATTTCATAATTGACCGATCCTTCAGTCGTTTGGATGTGAG
>NZ_AHZR01000097.1 GCF_000255655.1 Schlesneria paludicola DSM 18645
GGTCCATCCGGAAATTCTGTGGGTTTGATATATTTGCATGATTTCTGGGAGTGCGGCGGTGCAGGATCGGGAATTGTATCAGCAGATTCTTGGGCTGAAGAGTCCTTGGACCGTTTCTGAGGTGTCGTTGAGTCTTGAGCAACAGCAGGTCGATGTCTTCGTTGAGCATCCTGGAGGCACGAAGTTTTGTTGCCCCGAGTGCGATCAGTCATTGCCTTGTTACGACCACACGGCCGAGCGTCAGTGGCGGCATCTGGATAGCTGCCAGTTCAAGACCATTCTTCACGCGAGCATCCCGCGCGTCGATTGCCCGACGCACGGAGTGAAACAGGTGAACGTACCCTGGGCCCAGAAAGGCAGTCGCTTCACGATCCTGTTTGAGCGTTTTGCGGTTGAGGTGTTGTTGGCGACTCAAAATGTGAAAGGCGCGATGGGCATCTTGCGAACGAAATGGGATCAGACCTGGTCCATCGTGGAGCGGGCCGTGGCTCGTGGAAAGGCACGCAAACAAACTCGTCCCGTCCCTCACGTGGGCATCGATGAGAAAGCTTTTCTCAAAGGACAAAATTACATCACGCTCGTCTATGATCTGGATCACAGCACCGTCGAAGCCATCAGTGATGGAAACGACACTGAGGCCGGATTTCAAGCACTTTCTGCCCTCTCAGAGACTCAGCTTCAGTCGATCGAAGCGATCGCGATGGACATGAGTCCGGCGTACGTCAAAGCCGCCAAGCAAGCCATTCCCTTGGCGGAGACCAAGATCGTCCATGACCGATTTCACATCATGCAGATAGCTACGAAAGCCGTCGACAAAGTCCGTCGCACAGAACATCGTGAACTCGTCAAAGAGGGCGACGATCGACTCAGCAAAACGAAGTATGTCTGGTTGACCAGTCAGGAGAATCTCAGTGAGAAACAGCGGACGGTGTTCGAATCGACATTCGATCTGCAGCTGAAAACGGGAAAAGCCTGGGCCTTCAAGGAAATGCTGCGTGACCTTTGGGGGCAAGACTCCGCAGCCACTGCAACGACCTATTTCCAAGACTGGTACAAACGAGTCATTCACACGAATCTCGAACCGATGAAATCCGTGGCTCGTTCAATCAAGGAGCGATTGGACCACGTCGTCAGCTACTGCACCCACCGCATCACGAATGGAGTCGCGGAAGGAATGAATAGCAAAATCATGTCCATCAAAAGACGTGTCGGTGGCTTCCGTAACCGCAATAACTTCAAAACCGCCATCTTCTTCTACTGCGGGGGACTCAGCCTCTACCCACAATAAAACCGGATGGACCCA
>NZ_AHZR01000098.1 GCF_000255655.1 Schlesneria paludicola DSM 18645
CGACATCAGCACGAATCCCAAGGTGATTGCATCACCTTGGGATTCTTTCTATTTCAGGCTCAAGCAATTCGTAAATCGAGATGGCCGCTCAGAAGTTGTGCGAATGGACGATTCGTCCGTTCACGATCTGCCTTGAGCCAAAGGTGCACGAATTTCGTGGGGCCCGATGAAGTCACCGCATTACGCTTGTGAATCGGCAAAGTTTGCTTGACGTGATGGCACTGATGGTGGCTAAAAATGCGTGCCCCACGCCGTGATGCGAAAAACTTGAATCCCTTTCTCGGAAAACGTCGCCCCATAATCGATTCAAGTTGGCTGCGGTGGTCGACTTTTCCGAATGCAAAGACTTTTTTGATTGTTTGGCTTCGGTTGAGTGTAACGGAAAGGCCCTGAAACCTATTGCGCTCATCCTTAACTGTCGATCCATCAAAAGCCGGATGATTCCTATATCCGGTATATGCGGTCTGCAGTTCGATAATGAATTTGCGGGTGGAGGCTACGAAACATGGACACAAGACGCTGCATCGAGCTGCTATTCGTTTTTAGCTCGATAGGATGCGTAGCTATTCAAGATACTGAATACTGCATCGCGCAAAAATGCCGGGCAGGAGTTGCATGGTGGCGAAACAGCGAAGAGCGATGCTCGTCGAATCCCTGTTCACACTACTCGAAGGGTTGGCGTCAAGGATATCTTGACGTTTTGATGGGTGGGGATGGAACCTGCCCGCCGGTTCCCCCACACTGCTACTGGTCGTTTAAGTTCCAATCGGAACGAGGTGAAGAGGCCATTGGAGACTGGTTCCAGGGGTACCAGCACGGGGGTGCATCGGCTCTTTCTTCGGGGCGCAATCAGTATCACCCCGTGCCAATCTCAGGGGTGTTTCGTCAATACTCGCCCAGTTGTTTGCCATCGGACTTTGCCCCATACGAACTTGGTCGTTCGAGCCTTGGGCTGACAAATCCCCCATTGTCGTCTGCTGAGCACCACGTCGAGGACGAGGCATTGCCGGATTCGACGCCGCTCGAAGCGGAGACTCGTTCAAGTGATGGAGGTGGGCCGCCCGCTGATGGCTTGTCGACGCTGAAGAGCGTGCCCGTGAATCCGCTTCCCGGCGTTCCGACGACGGAAGCGGTGAATAGGGCGACTGAGTAAGCCTGTGGCAGTCAACCAACAAGTAAGTCAGACGGATCTACTCACATCCAAACGACTGAAGGATCGGTCAATTATGAAATCGCTT
>NZ_AHZR01000099.1 GCF_000255655.1 Schlesneria paludicola DSM 18645
CAAAGGGGTCAGGGTGCGCCAGCAGAAGCCGGAGGAGCGTAGCGAATGCGAGTTTCGTACAAGGTAAGATCTAGCCAATCGCCTTGGCCTCGAGTGATGCGTTGTGCCAGGCAACTGGCATGGCGAAGCGTTCACAGAGGAAAGACCGGGCTGTGTATTGAGCTCCGAAAACATCATTTTGTGGTGGCCGACCTTGTCCTGACAAGGGGAAGGCAATAGTCATGACGAACGTCAATGGCGAGTCCGACGTGACCCCCACGGAGTCTAGGACCACACGCACGGTCGGAAACATTCCTCACGGAAGCTGGGAGATCCCGGCGGCATCCACGCCCTTGGGCGCGGATCGGTCGGAGAAGGCGAGATGCCACATTGCCGACATGCACGCCACCGGGAAGTCAGACAGTCTCGTAGTACCTGAGAAGCGGGCGAACAATGCTGGACCTCAAACGGTTGCGGAGTCCGTGGAAGAAAGGAGACTGACCAAGGAGAACGACGACCAGCCACAGCGGGACCGGACACTGAGCCGGGTTTCCCGATCGCGCGGACTGTTCGGCGTACGAGAAGCAGCGCGACGTGATAAGAAGATGCGGTTCAACAATTTGCTGAACCACGTGACTTTAGAACTGCTCACGGCAAGCTTTCTCGATCTGAAGAAGCAAGCCGCCCCGGGCATTGATGGGGTGACGTGGGCGGAGTATTCCAGAAACTACGAAGTGAAGATCGTTGATCTCCACTCACGAGTGCATCAAGGAACCTACCGCGCTCAGCCGTCTAAACGAACTTGGATTCCCAAGCTCGACGGCAAGTTGCGACCCCTCGGGATCGCAGCACTCGAGGACAAGATTGTCCAACGGGCCGTTCGGACGGTCCTGGAATGTATCTACGAAGAGGACTTTCTGGGTTTCAGTTACGGCTATCGTCCCGGACGAAGCGGTCACCGAGCCTTGGACGCGCTCAGCGTAGGCATCCAGGCCAAGAAAGTGAACTGGATACTGGATGCGGACATCCGAGGCTTCTTCGATAACATCGACCACAACTGGTTGCTGAAGTTTCTGGAGCATCGGATCACCGACCGACGACTCCTTCGGCTGCTGAAGAAATGGCTTCGAGCCGGAGTGTCCGAGGACGGCGAATGGTCTGCGAGCACAGTGGGTACGCCACAAGGAGCGGTGATTTCACCGTTATTTTCAAACGTATTTCTTCAC
>NZ_AHZR01000100.1 GCF_000255655.1 Schlesneria paludicola DSM 18645
CCCCCCGCCTCCATTTTTGAGGCCTGAACGGCTTCAAAAATGAAGCGGCGAGAAAGTAGAGGGTGGTAAGTAGAGAGTTGACGGAAAAATGCCGTTTGGCCTTGGCCACTCGCGACCCGCCGCGTTCTACTTTCTACTCACTACTTTCTCGCTTTTTTCTCTTTCCTTCGCGGAACTGTCATATGGCATTCGCATTCGAGAAACTTCTCGTCTATCAGAAGGCCGTCGACTTCGCAGATTCCATTTGCCAGCACACCGAAGCGTTTCCACGTGGTTATGGTTTTCTTAGCGACCAACTCAATCGGGCCGCCCTGTCGATCGCGGCTAATATTGCAGAAGGTAATGGACGCTTCACAAAACCGGACCGTCGAAATTTCTTTGGAATTGCGCGAGGTTCCATCCAAGAATGCGTGCCACTTCTGGAGTTAGCTCGTCGCCGAAATCGAGTCAGTCTCGACCAACACACGTTACTGAAAGACCAACTTGAGGAAATCGGTCGAATGCTTGCGGGATTGATCAATTCACTCGATGAGACCAACTGATGTCGCAGTGGACGTCCCGTTTGCATCAAAGAAAATACATCCATTTTGGGGGGATGCAAAATAGGATCGGCATGCACCAAATGAGCATCACCCCCGCTCCGCCAATCACGTCATTTATAACAGCACGTGAGCGGCGTGTGAGGAACTTCGAGGCGTTTTGGAAGAATAACATTGTCTGAAAGTGGCGATCAGTGGAACACGGAACGAAAGTGATTCCCGATGCGAGAACGACTGGCAGCCAAACTCGTCGCGACGCTGATCACGGGGGTGCTCGCCTTTTTCTTTCAACATTCCTCAACAAGCGAGTTTGACACCTGCGAAACATTGACATCACAGGTTTTCCTCGTGTTGTTTATCTACTCCGTTGCCTCTCTGATATTTCGATGGGGCTGGGTAGTGCCTTGCGTGATTTTGGGCGTGCTCGCTTGCATGGTTTGGGAAGCTTGTGTCCCGGCATTAGGACGCGGCTACCGTGTCAAATTGGATGCCAGAGTATGGAGAATGGTATTCAAGATTTGTATCGGATTTGTCGTCGGCGTTTTGATGGGAATAAGACTCGAATATGAAAAAGGTTCCTGACACCTTTTCTGCTATC
>NZ_AHZR01000101.1 GCF_000255655.1 Schlesneria paludicola DSM 18645
CCCTGCCTCACATCGTCCGGCAAAATCCGGAAGAACTTCGTCAAGCTGGCTTCCGTTCTCTCGCGTCCAATCCACAGCAGACGTTTGCAGCCGTCGTCGATCTGATAGACCAGCGTGAGATACTTGTGTCCTTTCCGCCAGGCGATCTCGTCGATCCCAATCGCCGTAACCGCTCCCCACGGGCGATTCACGATCCCCCAGATCACGGCATGTCGCACCGATCGAAACACGCTTTGCCAACTCGTGCGAAAGACGACCGCGACCTCCTGCCAGGAGAGACGCTTGGCCCAAGCCGCCAGAAACCACCGATATGTTTTCGTCAAATGGCATTGACCCTCACCCCAAGGAACCTGCTCCACCGTAACACCGCAACGCCGACAATCGACACGACGCATCCGGTACACGAAGTACACAGCGATAGCCCACAAAGGAACAAACTCGAATCGACGGGGCTTCAAGCGATCGTATTGTGGACCTGGACGACCACAACCTGAGCAGATCGGGCGACTGTTTCGGCGGCTCTGAATACTGACCTCGATCGCCAAATCGTCTCCTTTCCCGCAAAATGCGATGGTTCCATAGACAAATGACTTGTGTTTCTCGACGTGGTTGAGGATCGTTTTCAATTGCATCCTGTGTGTCCCGGTGACGTTTTAAGTGTGGTAACTCAAATCGTAACCGCTGGATCACAGGATGCATTCCTTCTATCAAAGGATTCGCTCAGCCCCTTCCGCCATCGCCTTCGCATCGCCCTCACACCTGCAGTGGCGATCGAAGGCGATGGCGGAAGGGGCGACACCCTTTTGCCGAACCTGAGCACAGCTCATCTTCAAACGATCCTTACTCACCCACAGAAACTGGTGACGAACC
>NZ_AHZR01000102.1 GCF_000255655.1 Schlesneria paludicola DSM 18645
AAAAAAAAGTGGCCGAGAACGGTGGCTGAACGCCGGTCTTGGATTGATCCCGGTGACGGCGAGCTGAGTGTTCGTCGGCAGTGTGAACTGCTGGGCCTACATCGGTCGAATGTGTTCTACGAACCCGTCCCGGTGAGCGATAAGGACCTTCGTCTGATGCGGCTGATCGACGGGGAATACCTGGAGCATCCGCACTTGGGGAGCCGTGGGATGGTGTCACACCTGGAACGTCACGGCCAGGTCGTGAATCGCAAGAAAATGCAGCGATTACTGAGGCAAATGGGGCTCAAGTCGCTTGCACCAAGTCCTCGGACGACGGTCCGGGCCGCAGGTCAGAAGATTTATCCTTACCTGCTTCGGGGCGTTGAAATCGTTCGCCCCAATCAAGTGTGGGCGTGCGACATCACGTTCGTTCCAATGCGTCGAGGGTATCTGTATTTGACGGCAGTCATGGACTGGTACAGTCGCTACGTGTTGGCCTGGCAACTGTCCAACAGCATGGACGTCGAGTTTTGCGTTGAGGCCCTGGAGGAAGCGTTACAGCATGGCCGACCTGAGATCTTCAACACGGATCAGGGGTCTCAATTCACCAGCCAGATCTTCACCAAGCGACTGGAACAAGAATCGATCGCCATCAGCATGGACGGCAAAGGACGAGCGATTGACAACGTCATGATCGAACGTCTGTGGCGAACCGTGAAATATGAGAACATCTACCTCAAGGAATACACGACGGGA
>NZ_AHZR01000103.1 GCF_000255655.1 Schlesneria paludicola DSM 18645
ATGTTCTGGATCTGTGGGTGGCCGCATGGCGAAAGCGCCATGCGGTGGGAGAAGTCATCATCGTGCGTTATGCCGACGATTTCGTTCTCGGTTTCCAAGAGGAGATCGATGCAAAATGCTGCCTCGGAGCACTCAAGGAACGGTTTGCCAAGTTTCACTTGGAACTGCACCCCGAGAAGACGCGTCTGCTTGAGTTCGGTCGCTTTGCGGCTGAACGACGATCAAAACGCGGCGAAGGTCCTCCTGAGACATTCGATTTTCTGGGATTCACGCACATCAGCGGGAAAACCAGCAAGGGCGATTTCACCATCCGCCGCATCTCGGCGTTAAAGAAGCTCAAAGGCAAGCTCATCGAACTGAAAGACAAGCTGAAACGAATGGTTCACTGGGATCTGGCGGAAGTCGGCTCCTGGTTGTCGAGTGTCTACAAGGGGTGGTGCAACTACCACGCAATTCCCTTGAACTCGACCCGCTTGTTTCAGTTCCGTACTGCGATCCAGCAAATCTGGTTATGCGTGCTACGGCGCAGGTCGCAGCGCGCCCGCCGGATGACCTGGG
>NZ_AHZR01000104.1 GCF_000255655.1 Schlesneria paludicola DSM 18645
TCGACATCGGGCGTCAGCGGTTCAAGCTGGAATGGCAGCTACACGTTTAGCACGAGTGAAGTCGCAACAGGGAAGACCGATGAGCAGGGACGGTATGACAATCACTCTGCCGGAAACAGTTTCGTCGACGGTGTCCATTACGAAGGCAAAGGGGATGGGTACTCGGAATCCACGAAACAGGCGACGACGTTTTACAGCAAAATCAGGGAGGGGAATTGGCAGGCGTCTGACTCAGGTATTCAGAGCGACACTCTCAACGAAATCCTCATCGGGCGTGGAACAACGTACGACAAGTTTGATCTCGATTCCTCTTCGTACTCGAAGAGCTGGACGGATGCCGGCATTCTTACAAATTACTCCGGTGGCCTGTCGATTCATCGCCTGACGGAAGAGGATTATCCCACCAACCAAGTCATCAACAACACGAGTGCCGGTCTTCAGCCTGTGTTTGTCGGTGGCGTCGTCTATAGCCAGGGGTATGTCAATCCGGCATCGTTCTCGGGCGGCAGTGGAGTCACGTATACCAGCTTCGCATTCCGGTCCGTG
>NZ_AHZR01000105.1 GCF_000255655.1 Schlesneria paludicola DSM 18645
GATTGATCGAAGGTTGAACATGCTTCCTATTTGGTTTGATTTGTCTAGTAGCCAGCTTCTCCAATGGGCCCCCGCTGCACTTGTGCTGCTGGTGGGGATGGTGAACCTGGCCACCGGACAGCAACGTGGATGCTGAAAACCGATCGCATGCTGGCGGGAGCTGGAAGCTCCGTCGACGCCGCCCCTCAACTGCTTTACGAAAGGTGATTGGACATGGATTGGCTGCAAGTTTTGTTGGTTCACTGGGACATCACACTCGTCTCAGCCGTTTTGATTTTTGCCGCCTATATCGATGGGAAACAGCTTAAGGTTCCCAACTGGATTACGTTTCCGATGGTCCTGACGGGCCTGGCCTATCACACGCTCGCCAATGGCTGGTCGGGTTGCAGTGCCAGCCTGGCAGGAATTGGCTGCGGATTGCTGTGTCTGTTGCCGCTGTACGCGATCGGTGGAATGGGAGCCGGCGATGTGAAACTGATGGCGGGAATTGGCGCCTGGCTGGGTGCCGCGACGACCTGGAATTCGTTC
>NZ_AHZR01000106.1 GCF_000255655.1 Schlesneria paludicola DSM 18645
GCCATGAACGGCGACTTACCGTTGCCGCGTCCCATGCTGATGAAGCATTCGCGGAACCGGCGGAAACCGGTGTCCTTGTTCTTCCAGGCGAACAGGTTCCCGGCGACGAACTTTTGCCAGGGCTTCAGAATGAACGGGTGGCCGCAGAATTCCCCGGTCGAATGCTTCAAAAGCTGAACAAACGAAATCGTTCGTTCGAAATCTTCATCGTCCCAGTAGATGCCGCGAGCGCCTGCGGTGTCACAGTCATGCCGGTATCGTTCGACGGCCGCACGTTCGAGCGTGCCGACGACAACCTTTTTCGCTAGGACGTCGTCGCAATACCGCTCAAGATCCCTGCGGTTCGCCGAGACTCGGCATTTGCGCACAGGTGATGGGCGAGGCCTCGTAGAACTTGCGTTGCGTGCCAACTGGTGAACCCGCTTTCCGGATCACGTTCGTATTCGATCAGGACGTCGAATAACGCCATAAGGCTGCGCGGGCTGGGATCGAACGCGAACAGCCA
>NZ_JH636434.1:0-625 GCF_000255655.1 Schlesneria paludicola DSM 18645
AATCCAAGACCGGCGTTCAGCCACCGTTCTCGGCCACTTTTTTTTTGAGCCAATCGAGTTCGACCTTCAGTCGACCGATCTGCTCATAGAGCTCTGCGGAACTCGGCTCGTCTGTCGCCGCCTTCTTGGCCGATGGCGACTCAAACACGCCCATCGCTCCCTCCAAGAGTTGCTTCTTCCAGAGCGCAATCTGCGTCGGGTGGACCTTGTGCAATGAGGCCAACTCGCTCACTGTCTTCAGGCCACGAATCGCATCCAAGGCCACCTTCGCCTTAAATGCCCCATCGAATATTCGCCGCTGCCGAGGCATCGTTTTCTCTCCGAGTTGTGCTCGCCACGATGCCTCTTGTTTTCACCTTTTCAAAGCCGTTTTTCCATCTAAGCCGGTGGTCCGAAAAACGGGGTCCACTTCACCACTTATATCTCACAACACCTTGACCCAAGTTCAAGCGGCGCTGGAATCCTCAACTAGAGGGCAGGTAGGCGGCGTACGGTTATGTCCTGCCATCTTCACCCGCTCGCCTCGTTTACTACACTATAAATGAGTACGGGGTATTACTGACTCATGCGACATGAGATCGCTAGAGAGCATTTCATAACCGCCTCATTGTAATGAGCGCGCAGG
>NZ_JH636434.1:635-2342 GCF_000255655.1 Schlesneria paludicola DSM 18645
GTATCAATAGATCTTCAAAGACTCATCGCCGAGATTTTCCGCATTCGGTCATGACCGTTCACATGCCGGGGGCTGGCTCATTTTCCCGCGGCAAAGGGAAGGATAACCCAAGTCGATGCACTGTGGATTCCACTTCGACAGGGAAAATGTGCCTGTCCCCCTCTCTTCGGGCTGTGAACTGTTATCATTTCGTTATCGATCCAATAAAGAAGGCGATGGGCAGATTGTCGACTCGAATCACGAGCGCGACGCAGACTGACGAGAATGTCCCTCGCGGCGGCCTTCCAGTCTGTTGAAGCAACGGGGACTGGCTCCGCCCAGATAAAAGAACGCCACGAAATCTGAACGCCAAGGTGCCTGTCCCACTTACGTCAACAGGCTGCTAGACAATCAGTGCCGTGCGAGCTTCTTGGTGCCGCCTTTTGGCCAACTTACAGCATCGGAAGTTGCCGCAAATCCGCTGGCGGAATTCGAACGCGCAGTTGAACATCTGCGAGGCGTCGTTCTGACAAAGATCTAAACATCTAAATCGTTCCAAATCCAAAAACGTAAACGTAAACGTAAACGTAGATCGCGGTCAACTGAACCACCGGCCGAAGACGACGCGGAAACCGAATCGAGAGGGGCATTCAAGCTCGAAGTGTGATTCTTAGAGGGAGACGAACCATGAAATTGTACCGGAAAAGACAAAACTCAACGAATCCATATTGGGATGTTCGTCCAGCTGTTGGAGAAACTGGGCGCGCAAAGAGAGTCCTGTTGGAAATCGACGGTTCGCCCTACAGCAAGAACATTGTCACACACATCAGCCTTCGTCCATGGCCTGTCCAGAGCGAGATTCGCCTGATCATGGTGATCCATCCGATCGAGGCAACTGCGTTGGTGGCTCATGCTGTTTTGGATGAGCTAATCAATATTCAGCACATCGAGGCGGTTCGGACGCTAAATGCGGCCTCAGATGTGTTCAAACAGAATTCCCTTGGACTTCGTTCCAGTATGGTTGTGCGAACGGGATTTCCAAAGGATGTGATCTTGGATGAGGCACATCGCTGGAACGCTGATTTAGTAATTGTTGGATCGCGAGGTATGCGTCGACACGTCTTAAACCGATCGCTTGATTCGCAGATTGAAGTGTGCGATTTGAAGCGTTCAGGGTGGCTTTTCGGGTCCATCCGGGAATTCTGTGGGTTTGATATAATCTGATGATTTCTGGGATTGGGGCCAATCAGGATCGGGAATTGTATCAGCATATCCTTCGACTGAAGAGTCCCTGAACGGTCTCTCAAATTTCGTTGAGTCTGGAGCAACGGCAAGTTGCTGTGTTTGTCGAGCATCCAGCTGGGACGAAGTTTTGCTGCCGTGACTGCGCCAAGACGTTGCCGTGTTACAACAACACGGCGGAGTGTCAGTGGCAGCATCTGGATAGCTGCCAGTTCAAAACGATTCTTCATGCGAGCATTCCACACGTCGAGTGTTCGATACACGGAGCGAAACAGGTGAGTGTGCCCTGGGCCGAGAAAGGCAGTCGCCTCACAATCCTGTTTGAGCGTTCTGCCATTGAGGTACTGTTGGCAACTCAGAACGTGAAAGGAACCAGTGGCATCCTGCGAACGAAATGGGACCAGACACGGTCCATCGTGGCGCGCGCCGTGACTCGCAGACGGACTGAAGTGGACCCCGTTTTTCGGACCACCGTCTTAGATAGAA
>NZ_JH636434.1:2352-71280 GCF_000255655.1 Schlesneria paludicola DSM 18645
ATACCCCAATTTCTTTACCAAGTTTGGAATCAGGCCGAACCTGACGCAAAATGGCTCTGTTGGTTCATCCTCATCGCGCAGGGCGAGGATCTGAGAGCGGCGGCCTCGGTCATGAAGTGGAATCTGAGTCGCAGGATGATCTCGTTTCTGTACGAAGTGCCAAGCGATCTTACCCCAATGCAAGCGTGCCTCTTCGCGGAAGTTCGAAGGCTTGGCGGAACGGAGCGTGATGCTCGGCGATTGATCGCCCATCCAAGTTTTCAACTCGATCCAACGGACGAACCGATCGGTCGAACGGAGCTGAGATTCTGGTACGACGTAACTCGCTGGATGATTAAACATGGCGAACTCATCACGGACGACCAGTCACAATTGATACTTGCGTGGACTGTCCACGAATGGGCGGAGGCCGAACGACTTGGTCGCCGATTCGGAATGAAGGGACGTGCTCTCAGACAATCACTCGAACGCGCTCACGAATACCGACAAGCAAACCTACGCGAATGGAGCCAATACCAGTGGGAACCCCAGGGATGGGATTGGGAATTCGACGACACTGTGATGGGGCAATGGTCTTTCATCGAACTCACGTCAGGTACTCAACTTTTCGAAGAAGGTGAGGCCATGCATCACTGCGTCGCCTGCTATGCTCCAGATTGCGCCGAAGGCACCTCAGTCATTGTCTCAATTCGCAGTGCCGATCAGCGAAGGCTTACGGTCGAGATCAATCCTCGGACAAGACACCTGATTCAAGCCCGAGGGGCCTGCAACAGAAATCCGACTTCAAAAGAACGCGCTGTGATCCAATGCTGGATGGCCAATGTCGTTCGTGATTTCAATCCAAGCCATCGCTGTCCGCCCCAAGCCGACGGCACTGGAAATTTGTGACAAGCGGTCAGTTCGATTCCATGACCAACAACGTCCGCTTTCAATCGCCAATGACCCATTTCAGACTCAAAGACTCGCCTGTCGTTGACTTCTCACTCAAGACCAAACAACCGTCGAGCATTTCCGGACAAAATTTTGGCTTCGATTTCGTGAGGAAGCTGCAAACTAGACAACGCGTCGCGAATCACATCCGGCTCAACCCAGGGATGGTCGCTGGCAAATAGCAACTTATCGGGCCCGAGCATCTCCAGACAGTACTTCATCGCCAGCGGAGCGGGTGAAACAATGTCGAACCAGACCTGCTTCAGGTATTCGCTGGGTTTGCGTGTCAAATATTTTGGGCCGCGTTTCAAAACCTGAGTCTGATGATCGATCCGACCGATCATATACGGCAACGTCCCTCCAAGATGCGGGCAAACGAGCTTCAGGCGGGGATGGCGATCAAGCAGTCCCGACATGATGATTCGTGTCAACGCGATCGTATCTTCGAACATGTTTCCCAATGAACTTGTCATCTCATAGTCTTTCACCAACTCGGTCGTGACCGGTTTCGCGGGATGCAGCAAGATCGGAATATCCAGCTCTTCCGCCTTTGCAAAGATCGGCCAGAACGCGGGTTCGTCCGGAAAACGCCCGGCGAGATTCGTGTAAAGCAGAATTCCCTTCATCGCCAGTTCGCCTACCGCTCGATCAAGTTCAATCAGCGACGCGGTGACATCCTGTAACGGCAAAACGCACAGCCCCAGAAATCGATGGGGATGCTGACGGACGATGTCAGCAATGAAATCGTTCATCACCCGCGCGACTGCGACTCCATCGCTGCCAAACCATTCGGGCCCCGGATCATTAATCGACAGCGCCGTCATCGCGATTCCGTTCGCATCCATGTTCGCCAGTTTCACGGCCACATCCATGTGATGCGGAAAAACTTTGCGATGCCATCCCCCCATTTTCACATAGCGATCACCGTCGCGCCGGTACACCAGCGGATCATCCGATCGACATTCGAGCCGATCAAGAATCTCGGGACAATACAAATGACTTTGGCAGTCGATACTGCGAATAGGGGATGATTCTGGTGCCATCTGCGTCATGGTCGATTGTCTTTCAGTGAGCCTACCAACCTGTTGAAGTTGGGGGGACAGGCACCTTGGCATTCACGATGTCATCGCGGTTTTAAATCTGGTCCGGGCCAGTCGACGCCACTTCAAGAGGCTGATTGGCCTTGTAAGCCGAATCGAAGTATTGAACACCACACCGAGAATGTGAAGCGTCGATATCACCAATCACAGGCCGGGGACTGGCCCATTTTCCCGCTACAAAGCGAAGGATTACTCTGGTCGATGCACTGCGAATTCCAATGAATCGGGGAATTCTGCCTGCCCCCCCTCTTTTCGGGCTGTGAACGGTTACAGCCTCGAGACATCAGATCCCCGCCATTTGTATCTCACGTTGATTACCAATGAACGATGACGACCACCCAACCGAAAAGGGTCGCCCCCACCAACAGCGAAAGAACGATGGTTGCGAGCCGCAAACGGACAACTGTGCGATTGAACCACCAGTATGCTGCAAGTCCGCTCGCCCGCGCCCCGGCAATCGACATCACCGCAAGAAGTCCCAACGAGAAGCACGCCGTAAGGACTTGATCGAAGACCGATTCGTTGGCGGCGACGACAGTGGCCCAGCAAATCACCCAGACAACTGACGGTGCCGACGCCAGCGCCACCACACGCAACGAGAGTCGCAGCGTCTCTTTCAGCGAACGCAAGTCCTCGCGCTGCTCGCCGATGGCGTGATGCCGCTCATCCTCAAATTGCGCAAGCTTTTGCTGCAATTTCGACAATCGTTCGGATTGATCGTGGGCCATCGAATTGTTTTCGAAGAGGACGACAGTTCTTGGAAGCCGCTCTGAGCGTAGCCAATTCCATTCGAGTTTTGTTCAATCTCTGGTGACTTTATGATTAACTCTCTCGCGACATGCGCTGACATTCGATCGCCGCGAAGAAGGTTTCAAGCGAACGGATCGTGACCAATTCTGGACGAATCTTGTATTTTTGGCGTTTCTCGAAGATGAATGTCATGCGCAAATTCAAAGCGTTTGTCCTACCTGCCTGGCTGGTAATCCTGTTGTATCAAACCGTCATCGCTCAGCAAAAGACGCCCAGTCGTAAGCCGTCTTCCGAGACACTTCACCAGTTCGTCGAGAATCACTTCGCGCATTGGGATCGCGACCACAACCACGTTCTCGATGTCACAGAAGTCGATCATGTCATCGAAGACCATGCGGTACACGGACGTCAGGCGGCTCTGATTGTCAGTCTTCGATACCACATGACCGCCCACGGACATCGCGCGACGTTATCCCACAAGGAACTCTTGAAGCTGGTAGAACAGCACGACTTTGTGAATACGGTTGAGCACACCGTCAAGCACCTGCAGACCATTGATCGGCAGCTCTTCCTTCCCACCGATCCAGAACTGGCGACCTTCCACCAGGGGCGATTGAACGACTGCTATCTGCTTTCGGCGATCGCCGCACAGGTGCATCGAAGCCCTCAGGCGATTCGCGAGATGATCCATCCCGAAGTCACGGGAGGATTCCAGGTTGTCTTCGGCGATGGCCAGAAGATCCACGTCCCTTCACTCACAGATAGCGAGTTGCTTCTGGGGGCCAAGCTGGACAACCGACATGGCAGTTGGCTGGCGGTCTTGGAAAAAGCATACGGAATCATTCGCAAACGCGATCACGCCAAAAAGGGCGATCATGCGGCCGTCGCGGCCGGAACGATCCCCACCGAAACCCTGAATTTCGGCAATTCTCGCGTCATCATTTCTTTACTGACGGGCCATCAGGCTGAGTCATTGCATCTCGATGGGAAGACGCATGCCGAACAAGTTCACAATCTGCTACTCGAAATGACGAAGAAAAAACGCCTACTTTGCGCGGGCAAGAATAAAGAACCCGGGCCACCTGCGATCGTCAACAATCACGCCTACGCGATCCTCGGCTACGACGCGCATGAACGACACGTCCACGTGTTTAATCCCTGGGGAAACAATTTCACCCCCATGGGCCAGCCCGGAAAATCCCAAGGTTACGCCACAAAGAACGGCGTCTTTACCATACCACTCAACGAATTCACCTCGCTCTTTTCGAGCGTGGTATACGAAACCCATCAGCCTCTGAAAAAATGAGTGACAGAGCCGGTGACAGATCTGGGGGCTTCTCGCGACTCCAAAACCGATCTTGATACCGAAGAATCGATTGCATTCGTTCGGTCAGTCGACTTTTGGAATCGTACGTGAACTCTGGCCGATGGAAACATGCGCGTCCACATGACAGAATCGAGAGGGCGCGATCACATCGCATGATGTCTGCAAAGGGACGAAAAAGGAACCGCTGTGGACTTGTCGGTCGCCGAATCGCACAACAGATCGAACGGCTCGCGTCGGAAGGCGACGGTGATTTCGGTCGTGATCCTCACGGTGTCGGGCATGATTGCCTACGCAAATAGTTACTCCGGCCCACTCGTCTTTGACGATATCCCGACCATTGCCGAGAGCCCTTCCATCAAAAGTCTTTGGCCGATCGAGGCCGTGCTATTTAATGGAACCGTATCAGCTGTCGGACGCCCGCTCGTGAATCTCTCATTTGCCTTGAACTACGCATGGGGAGGTTTGGATGTTACCTCATTTCACGTCACCAACGTGATCTTGCACCTGCTAGCCGCACTGACCTTGTTCGGGGTGATCCGACGAACATTGGAACGACCTGCCACTGCAGCTTCCTTAAGAGAAAACGCAACTCGGATTGCACTGTTTTGCTCATTGATTTGGATGCTGCATCCTTTGCAGACGGAGTCGGTGACCTACGTTGTCCAGCGTTCTGAATCGCTCGTCGGTCTCTTTTACTTCCTGACACTTTACTGCGCGATTCGAGCGAACTCGTCACCGAGCCCCACATTTTGGACTGTGGCGGCGTTTGCCTCGTGTCTGGGTGGTGTCGCGAGCAAAGAGGTGATGGTGTCGGCACCTCTCACCGTCGTGATCTATGACAGGGCCTTTTCGGGATCGACATTTCGGTCGCTTCTCGATCGACGCCGCTGGCTGTACTTCTCACTGTTCAGCACCTGGATTCCGTTGATTGCGTTCGTTGCTCAAGGTCGCCATGACAGTGCGGGGTTTGGATACGGGTTAAGTTCTTGGGAGTACGCCCTGACTCAGTTTGAGTCGATCACGCGGTACCTGCGTTTGGCGTTCTGGCCAGATTCCCTTGTCCTCGACTACGGCGTCGGCGTCACGAGGAATCTGAACGTCATTATTCCCGCTGCAATTGTTGTTGCACTGTTTGCTTGTGGTTCCCTTGTCGCCATCCGCTACCAATCCTGGATTGCATTCCTGGGGTTCGTCTTCTTTGCTTCGCTAAGCCCCAGCTCCAGCATCATCCCAATCGTCACACAAACGACCGCCGAACATCGAATGTATATACCACTCGTATCGGTCACGATCATTGCTGTCATCACCATCTGGCAAACTTGCGTCCTGATCGTCGGGCGATTTTTTCAAGGAACACCACAATCCAGACTCGAATGGATCGCCCCCAGTGTGTGCTTGTCACTGGTCGCGATTTCCTTTGCCCTTTTGACGCGCGCCCGCAACTTTGAATACGCCGATCCCGTACGCCTCTGGACGAGCAACATCCTGCGATGTCCCGACAGTCCACGTCCCTATCTGCAGATTGCGAAGGAATATCTCGACAGGGAACCTCGAACGGCGATCAATTGGTACGAGCGAGCGTCACGCAGCTATGAACTTGCCCGAGAACGCAATCGCTTAACGCGTCTCATGGACATTCAATTGGCCTCGTCCCACTTCGGTCGAGGGACGGCGTACTCGCGGCTCAGAGAGTTCGAGAATGCACTGGCCGAATTTGATCTGTCGCTGAAACTCGATCCGTCGTTGGTGAATGGCTATTTTTATCGAGGAATGGTGCTGGCCCAGCTGGGACGAGACGATGACGCGTTGATGAGCATTGCAAAAGCGATCGATCTCGAACCAGCCCCGGAACACCTCTTCATATGCGGCGAGATTCTTAGCAAACGCAAGCAGTACACAGCAGCGGTCGCGGACTTGAGCAAAGCGATCCAGATTGACGCGTCCAATCCCTATTTCTATCAATCACGCGGTCATTGCCTGAGAGAACTCGGCCACTACCAACACGCATTGTCTGATCTGAGCAAAGCAATCCAGCTTCAGCCGAATTTCGCAAAAGCCCTCTACGAGCGGGGGCTCACCTTCGCCGCAATCGATCGTCATGCGAATGCCATTGAAGACTTTTCAAAAGCCATTTCACTCTCACAGGAGTTCGCGGAGGTTTATCTGCATCGTGCCAAATCCTTCATCCGTGTCGGCAAGGTCGCTCAAGCACGCGGCGACCTCAACATCTTTGAGACGCGATTTGGAAAGTCGGCACCAGAACTTCGCGAACAGCTTGATGACGTACCCGCGGATTCGGCCACACAGCCCCCTGCCGCAACGCCGCCACAATAGTGGCCCGTTGACACACGGGCCACTGGGCCGTTAGGAGATTGTTGAAGTAACGGGGACTGACTCCGGCCAGATGAACAAAATACCTTCACATCGTAAAGGCCATGGTGCCTGCTCCCCCGTACTTCAACAGGTGGTCAGAAGTTCTGGCGTGCTTGAACTGCAAGCGTCAGCTCACGATTGAAGTTCGACTAAAACACTTCCGTGTGTTCGGGCCGTGGTTTGGGAGCCTGCAAGTCCAGCGAGATCAAGCGACCGCCGCGTTGCCAGTTCGGTGGCCCGTACGCGCCCCAACCACTGACGCGACCATAGGCAAGGTCGATTCCCTGCCAGTCACCATGGTAGTTGTTGACGTGATCGTGTCCGCAGAACACACCCACAACTCGGTGTGACGCCGAAAAGGCTTTAAAGGATTCACCGGTGTCGCTGTCAAAGCAGACACCCTCGGCCTTTTCACCCGTGGCGCGACCTGACTCGAACAGCTCGTGATACTCTTTGAGTGGAATGTGAACAAAGACCGTGATCGGCGATTCCACGTGACGCTCGGCGTCTCGCTCGATTTGACTTCGGAACCAGGCCAGTTGCGGATCGGAAATTCGTCGGTCTCCCGTGGCATGACCCACCTGAAAGAAGAAGAGCGAGGCCTTGGGTGTGGGATTGTCCTTATCCAAAATGTCGTAGCGGTAGCAGTAGTGCCGTCCCGTGGGCGCGTCGATGTATCCCTGAAAACCCCGTTCCATCTTCTGTCGGATGGAATCGAGCGGCAGCGAACCTTCAGCATTCTTGACCGGGTAATCGTGGTTTCCGAAACAGAGAGCCCAGGGAGTTTTCAATCCATTCAGCACATCCATCCCCGTCCAATCGACTCGCTTGCCCGAATCATTGTTGACGAAGTCACCCGTGTGAATGATGAAATCCGGTCGCTCACGTTCCACCAGGCCTTGAAGCATCTTTTCGGTGGCACGATTCGACTCGTCGCCCGGATGAAAATGCGTATCGGCGAGTTGCAGCAAACGGATCGGTCGCGGTCTCGACGGAGTAAACACCAATTCAAAATGATCGGTCGCCCGGGGCCGGATCAGCAAATCACCAAATCGTTGCTCGTTCTCGTCCGCTCGCGCGAACCCGGAAATCGATGGTGCCAAAACCGGCAGACTCGATAGGGCGATCGTTTGCAGAAAGGTACGTCGTTGCATCGGTGCGAGTCTCGACAGGGGGTCAACGAAGGTTGAGCGACACGAACAACAGGTCGATCATTTCATGAGCATATCGCAACGTCGCCGCAGTTTGAAGTTGCGCAAAACCGCTGCAAATTGTTCGGGAATTTATTGAGAACATCGAGTTTCGATGAAGAGCGAGCCCCGGAAGATTCAGGTGAGTGACCAGCACCTCAATTCCACAATGACTCAAGGAAATCACGAACGTCCGCCGTGACCATCACGTGGGACACGTGTCGTATGGCCTGCCGTTGATCACGAATTCGTCGAGCCCACATTCCCCTCACAACCATCACGTCGCATCAACCTCCACCTCTCAATGCGTTGAGTCGCGACTTTCGCGAGCACGCCTGCCTATACTACGCCCACGCTCTGTCTTCGTTTCGTGCAGTTTCTGAGAAGGGGAAATCGTCATGAGTCAGTATCAGATCGCGGTCATCGTCGGCAGTCTGCGCCAGGATTCGTTCAATAAGAAGCTGGCGAATGGCATCGCCAAGCTGGTCCCGTCAGAGTTCTCACTCAAGCAGGTTCAGATTTCCGATTTGCCGCTCTACGATCAGGACGATGATGCCAACCAGGCAGATTCCGTAAAACGACTTAAATCCGAAATCTCGGCGGCGCAAGGGCTTTTGTTTGTGACGCCCGAATACAATCGTTCGATGCCTGGCGTTTTAAAGAACGCCATCGATCACGCCTCGCGCCCCTACGGCCAAAGCGTGTGGGCCGGTAAGCCTGCAGGCGTTATCGGCGCTTCGATCGGCTCGATTGGAACAGCGCTGGCACAGCAGCATCTACGAAATGTTCTCGCCTATCTGGACGTCGCAACGATGGGCCAGCCGGAAGCGTTCATCCATGTCCGTGACGGTCTGTTTGATGCACAGGGAAACATCGGACCGTCCAGCGTGCCCTTCATTCAGAACTGGGTCGACCATTATGTCGCCTGGATCAAGAAACATGTCCAATAATACAAGCCCATCGTCGGCGCCGTCGAACGGTTCAAAAATCGAAATGACCACACGTTTTGCCATCTCCGCCGACGATGTCCGCAGTGCCGCTGCAATGATCGCATCCGTAGCGGTGCGGACTCCGCTGCTGGAGTTCGCATCGCTCAACGCGCTGACCGGAAGTCGGGTTCTCGTTAAGTTTGAAGGCGCACAACACACCGGCTCGTTCAAGTTTCGCGGGGCTTACAACCGTCTCGCGCGGATTGACGCATCCGCAAAAGCGGCTGGCGTCGTGGCGTGGTCATCAGGCAACCATGCCCAGGGCGTGGCGGCGGCCGCGAGGCTGCTCGGGATGCCGGCCGCGATTGTGATGCCCTCAGATGCCCCCATCATCAAAATCGAGAACACACGCGCACTCGGGGCCGAGGTCGTGCTCTATGATCGCGAGACCGAATCGCGAGAAACCATTGCCGGTAACCTTTCCGTGCGCCGGGGCGCGATCCTCGTTCCGTCCTATGACGACCCGTTCGTCATCGCCGGTCAGGGCACGATCGGCCTCGAAATCCTCTCACAGGCAGCGGAAGCTGGTATACGTGTCGGCCAAGTGCTGATTTGCTGTGGCGGCGGCGGCATGACCGCGGGCATTGCGACGGCGATCAAAGACACCGCTCCTGCAACGCAGATCTACTGCGTCGAGCCGCAGGCCTTCGATGACACCGCCCGTTCATTGGCGAGCGGAAAACGTGAATCCGTTCCGAAGGGTGCACGTTCCATCTGTGATGCGTTGATGACGAACAGCCCCGGCGAACTAACCTTTCCGATTAATCAGGCGCTTCTCTCCGGTGCCCTCACAGTGAGCGATGATCAGGTCCGTTCTGCGATCTGTTTCGCGTTCGAGACGATGAAGCTGGTTGTCGAACCCGGCGGCGCGGTGGCGCTCGCAGCACTTTTGGAGGGTCTCGCCCCGCCCGCCGAAGGTGCAACCGTCGTCATCATCTCCGGCGCCAACGTCGATCCAGAACTCTACGCGGCAATCATCACCAAGTCCGGTCGTCGGAATCCATAAACATTTCGACAACGGTCACGGACGACAGATTGACACAGGCTTTGGTGATTAGCCCTCCCCGCCATTCGGGGGCGGACGGGAAATCAAATATACGATCTGATCGGGTCGTCGGCCTGACCGATCCTATCTTTCCTAAATCGCATGTCTGCCGTTAAACTTGCGGTCTTCCCCTGCCCACGCCTCATTTCCGGGGGTGACGGGAACCTCTTCGATAGATCCAACTTACTCGGTCAAGAATTCTGCCATGCACGTTGCCCCGCTGGATTTGAGCAAACTGAAAGTGTTTCCACTCGCGGAACGGACGAGCCTCACTCGTGCCGACGACATCGTGATCGATCCCGATTCCACACCGAAACCGAGTTCCGAGAAGATTGCGCCGCTGATCCGTGACTGTGCGCAGAAAATCCGTGCCGCTCGCGAACGCGGTGCATCGGTGATGCTGATTTACGGAGCGCATTTGCTGCGGAACGGCGCCGCGAAAATCCTGGAACGGATGATGGCGAAAGAGTGGGTCACGCATCTGGCAACCAACGGCGCGGGAACGATTCATGACTGGGAATATGCCTGGTTCGGCGCGTCCACAGAAAGCGTCGAAATGAACGTGAATAACGGCACGTTCGGAACCTGGAACGAAACCGCGTCCAATATTCATTTGGCTCTGATGGCCGGAGCGCTTGATGGGCTGGGATACGGCCGCGCCCTGGGCCGGTTGATTCACGAAGACGGCGTCACGTTGCCCACGCAGGCGGAACTGGCGAGTCTGATCTCGGCCTCACCCGGCCATCCACTCACCCCCGCTCGCGCGGATTTGCTGCGTGCGATGAACGAACAGGGGTGGCCGTCAGGACGGATCAAGATCGAGCATCGATGGAAGTTCGCCTCGATTCTGGCCCAGGCATACAAGCACGGAATTCCGCTGACCGTTCATCCGGGGATCGGATACGACATTATTTCGAACCATCCGGTCTTTAACGGCGGTGTCATCGGACGCGCCGCGGAATGGGATTTCAAGCTGTTTGGCGGGTCGCTCGAGAATCTCGACGGCGGTGTCGTGTTGTCAGTCGGCTCGGCCATCATGGGGCCGCAGGTGTTCGAGAAGAGCGCCAGTTGCGTCAATAATCTCAGGCTGCAAAGTGGTCGTTCGATCGTGAAAGACCACACGATCTACGTCGTTGACCTTCAAGACGGCGGAGGATGGGACTGGACCAAGGGAGAGCCGCCGAAAACGAACGCGGCCTATTACCTGCGGTTCTGCAAAAGCTACTCTCGCATGGGTGGCGCGATGCATTACCTGCAGTCGGACAATGCTACGTTCATCCACAATTTGTATCACCAATTGACGCAACCGGTTTGAAGGGGGCGAGTCCAACGCGGCCGAGGCCGCGTTTCCGCCTCTGTTTTCAAGAATGCGTCGCCCCCCTCGGAACCGGCATCGACGCTCATTTTCTTCAATTCAGAAATCTCTGTTATGTCATCGGATCACCGACGGGACGTTTTGAATCGTGTGCGTACGCTGGTCGTCAAAGTCGGAACGAACGTGCTTTCGACCGACGATGATCGCTTGGATGCCGATCGAATCGCGTCACTGGCCGAGCAGGTGCATGCGATCCGCCAAATGGGAATTCAGCTCGTCCTGGTTTCCAGCGGTGCCATCGGCGCCGGGATGGGATTGCTGGGACTGAAAGAACGCCCCAAAGATCTGTCTCACCTGCAGGCCGCCGCCGCAACGGGACAGGCGCATTTGATCCATCTTTATGACAAAGCGTTTCGACCGCACGGTTACCACGCGGCTCAACTGCTTTTGACCGCGAACGATTTCAAAAACCGTTCGCGATACTTGAATGTGAGAAACACGCTGTTGACACTGGGCGAGTTCCACGTGATTCCCGTCGTTAACGAGAACGACACCGTCAGCACTGCGGAGATCAAGCTGGGGGACAATGATCGACTGGCGGCAATGGTCGCTGGGCTGATTCAGGCCGACCTGCTGATTATCCTCTCCGTCGTCGATGGATTGCTCACCGGTGACCCAACCGACCCCGATAGCCGCCGCATTCCACTGGTGGAACGATTCGACGACGACTTGCTGAACCTGGTCGGCGCCTCCAAAAGCTCTCGCGGCACCGGCGGGATGAAAACGAAACTCGAAGCGGTACGGACCGCGACAGCGGTCGGCGTGAATGTGATGATCGCAAATGGCAAACGGCCGAATGTGCTCTCGGAACTGCTTTCCGGGACAGACACGGGAACGCTGTTTCTGGGGGAAGGCGATGGCGTCTCGGCCTGGAAACGCTGGATCGGCTACACGATGCCGCCCAAAGGTCGACTCGTGCTGGATGCGGGAGCTCGTCGAGCCGTCGAGCTCTTGGGCAAATCCCTACTGGCGATTGGCATCGCCCGCGTGGAGGGCGATTTTGAAAAGGGCGAAGTCGTGTCACTGGTCGACGCGGACGGCGAAGAATTCGCCCGCGGCCTGACGAATTACGACACCAAGGCAACACGCACAATCGCTGGCAAGCGGACGGACGACATCGCCCGCGAACTGGGATCAGTTCCGTACGATGAAGTCATTCATCGCGACAACCTGGTGGTGATCAGCCTCACCAAATAGATCCTGGCGTCTCTCTACCACCACGCGAGAGGAAACCCTTCGCCCACGTGGCTCAACGGTGATATTTCCGAGTATCAATTGCCCGAGGCGTTTCCCGATCACCGGGAAACGCCATCAAGCAACAATCGATCGCAATCGACGGGGCCGTCGAAACACTCGAGGCCAGTTGATTCACCAGCCTGTTGACGATTCCACCGTGACTGTCGGGATCTCCCCTACAGAATCTGGGCTCGCAGACGCTGCAGCAGTGCGGCAGCTGTGCCGATATCGCGGCGTTGACGCTCGCGATCGTGAGCGATCTCTCGCTCGATCGTCAGCGGACCAGTGTATCCGATCTCTTTCAGCGTCCGCAGATAGGTTTCCATACCGACGTCACCTTCGCCGAGCGCCACTTCCGAGCCCCATTCGGCACCGCGTTTCGCTTCGGCGGCCCACTTGGCATCCTTGCAATGAACGCTGCGAACCAGGTGACCAATCTTTTTCAAGGTTTCGATCGGGTTTCCCGTCCCGTACAGAATCATGTTCGCGGGATCGAAATTGATGAACAGATTCTGACGCTGAACATCATGGATGAACTCCAGTAGATGTTCAGCCGTTTCCTGACCGGTCTCGAGATGCAATCGCTGGCCGTTTTTGGCGACATGGTCGAGCAGGTCGCGTGTCACTTCGAGCAGGCCCTTGTAGCTCGCACTTTCCCGATCGCTGGGAACAAAGCCAATATGCATTCCGACGGCGTCACACCCGAGCAGCTTCGTGAAGTCGGAAATTTCCTTCATTTCCTGGGCGCGAGCGGCTCGGGTGGCTTCCGGAACCAACCCCACGGTCGCAGTGGTGGTCGGAATATCCGCGTAACTTTCGCCTTCGAACCCGCCGAATACACAGGTGATGGTGATTCCGGCCGCTTTGCACTGAGCCAGGAATTTATCGGCAACGGCTTGCGTTCGCGTTTCAGCGTGCGGCGAGTGGACTTGGACGGTAGGAATTCCAAGTTCTTTCGCCACATCCAGATGAACGCCCAGTCCCGCGTCAACCGATGCAAAAACTCCGATTTGCCATGGGGGCATGTTGTGTCACTCCAGGGTGGAAAATAAATGAGCCGTCGCCGATGATACGCAGACCGCATTTGATGAGCCAGCGAATCCGCCATTGCGAGCGTATTCACTTCGGAGCGTGCCACTTCGTAATTCGAAGTGACTCGTCCGCTTACCAAACCGCGGCGATCTCCGAACTGAACTGCCAGGAGATGGAACCCTATCGGTCGCGGCAACGTGCCTCGCCGAGAATTGTCTCCCGAATTTGAAATACCCAACCGTTATGTCTCGCTATTGGTCACTTCTGCTGGTTGCGGCCTTCGTGGGTTGTGATCAACCCGCGCCGAAGGAAATCTTCCCCGCACCTCCGAAACAAGTGTTGGTCGAGCCAGGTGAAGTCGACGCCGACGCTCCCGAAGAGTTCACCACGACAGAAAGTGGTTTGAAGTACCGCATCCGACGGAAATCCGACGGTAAGAAACCGACCGTCGAGGACACCGTGCGAGTCCACTACCGCGGCACGCTGGACGACGGCACGATTTTCGATTCCTCGTACGGAAAGTCTGGACAGGCCGCGACATTCCCTCTCAAAGGAGTCGTCGCGGGATGGACCGAAGGCCTGCAACTGATCGGCGAAGGCGGAATGATTGAACTCGAGATTCCTCCGAAGCTTGGCTACGGAGAGAAGGCGATGGGCAATTCCATTCCCGCGAACTCAACCCTGCACTTTATTGTCGAATTGTTGGAAGTGAAATAATCCCCCCTTCGTGAGTGCAGCGGACCGAGGCACAGGCGAGCTTTCGTCAGTCGACCGCGATGGCACTTCAACGTGGATTTCCTGAACCGAGAAATCGATGAAATACCGAACACTCCTGCTGGCAAGTCTGTTGAGCTTGCTTGCGATCTCACCAGAAAGCCTGCCCATGGTTCGCGCCGCGGAAGAAAATGCTAAAGAACCTGGTCCGTCGGATAAAGACGCGCCCAAGGAGTTCACTGCTACGAAGAGCGGATTGAAATTTCGCGTGCTGCGAAAGTCGTCCGACGTCAAGCCGACCGCAAAAGACACCGTCAAGGTGAACTACAAGGGCTGGCTCGACAGCGGCAAAGAGTTTGACTCGTCGTATGAACGCGGCGAATCGATCGAATTTCCGCTGAACGGCGTCATTCCTGGATGGACCGAGGGAATGCAGCTTGTCGGCAAGGGTGGAATGATCGAACTCGAGATTCCCTATGAACTGGGATATGGTCTTCGCGGATCACCACCAGACATCCCCGGAAAAGCGACGCTTCACTTCATCGTCGAGTTGCTGGAAGTGAAGTCTCCGCCATCGCCCGGCAAGTCGGACGATGACGCCCCGAAAGAGTTCACGGCCACCAAGAGCGGCCTCAAATACCGCGTCCTTCGCAAATCGAGCGACGTGAAGCCCACCGCGAAAGATACGGTCCAGGTCCACTACAAGGGCTGGCTCGACGACGGTAAAGAATTCGACTCGTCCTATGACCGCGGCGAACCCATCGAGTTTCCTCTGAACGGTGTCATCCCCGGCTGGACCGAAGGAATGCAGCTCGTCGGCAAGGGGGGAATGATCGAACTCGAAATTCCCTATGAACTCGGTTACGGAGTCAAAGGTGCACCACCTCAGATTCCCGGAAAAGCAACCCTCCACTTCATCGTCGAACTGATCGAAGTGACGCCGCCGGTCGAACCAGGTCCGGTCGATGCGGACGCTCCCGAAGAATTCACGACAACCAAGAGCGGCCTCAAGTATCGGGTACGGCGCAAATCTGACGGGACAAAGCCGTCTGCCGATGACACCGTTAAGGTTCACTACAAGGGTTGGCTGAATGGCGGAAAAGTTTTCGACAGCTCATACGACCGAGGGGCTCCCATTTCGTTCCCACTGGGCGGCGTGATTAAGGGCTGGACCGAGGGAATGCAATTGATCGGCGAAGGCGGCATGATCGAACTGGATGTTCCCTACGACCTGGCCTACGGCGAACGGGGACGGCCGCCAGTGATCCCCGCCAAGGCCCAGTTGCACTTCCTGGTGGAACTGCTCGAAGTCAAATAGTTCCACAGCCACTGTTTGAGAGGATCTCCCGCAGGCTCGTTGCCTTGCTCACAGCGGGTTGGCCGAATTGTCAATTCGGGTTTGGATCTCCAGCAGTTTCACGTTTCCGTTTTGTGTTCCATTTTGTGATAGACGAGTTTCGACGATGCAAACCATCACTCAGGTCTTTGGTAGCGGTGTTCCTCTGTTGCTGGACGATATCGATACCGATCGAATCATCCCCGCCCGATTTCTTCGCTGTGTGACGTTCGATGGACTCGGTGACCACGCGTTCGAAGACGACCGCCTGCAGGATAAGTCGCATCCTTTTGACGATGCTCGGTTCAAATCGGGATCGATTCTGGTCGCGGGTCGCAACTTCGGTTGCGGCTCGTCACGCGAACATGCTCCTCAGGCGTTGATGCGCTGGGGAATTCGGGCCATTATCGCCGAATCGTTTGCCGAGATCTTCTTCGGCAACTGCACCACCCTCGGCATCCCCTGCGTCAGTGCGTCACGTGCAGATCTCGATCGTCTGGCTGCGGCCGTGACCACGAACCCCGTGCAGCAGATCACCGTTGACCTGATCGCCAAGCAAGTCCGCTCCGGCGACATCGTGGCCAATGTCACGATCCTTGAGAGCGCTCGTCAATCACTCAGTACCGGCAACTGGGACTTTTTGGGACAGTTGCTCGAAGGATCAACGGAAGTCAAAAACACGGCGAACCACCTGCCGTATATGACCGGTTTCAAGGCCTGATTGCGAATCATTTGGCAATCGGCAATTGTTCGCTGTTGCCTGACTTCAAATAGTCTTGCAACAGCGCTGCTCAGATCCGCACACGCAGCGTCTCGAGCGACCTCGAATTTGGCGACGATCGGAGCGTCCAGTGAAGTATCGCGTCAATATCGACGAGGCAAATACAACGAAGGCGGGCTTTAGCGCGCTCCTCGACGATCGCAATCCGCGACTGCTCAATCGAGTCGGTGCGTTCTCGTCACTATTTCTGCTGGATGTGAAGCGATTCCAAGAGCCAGTCCTTGTCCTGAAAACCGAAGAACCCGGTTCGAAGCAGGTCCTGGCATTCGCGCACGATCGAATTGAATCGATCTGCTATGACATGATCAACCATTTGATCAACGACTGCATCGTGATGGGCGCGGAGCCACTCGCGGTGCAGGATCTGATTGTGTGTGGGAAGCTCGAGAAGGCGATCGCCACTCGAATCGTGGCTGGGGTCGCCGCCGCGTGTGAAGCCCAAGGGTGCGGACTGACGGGCGGCGAAACCACGGAACAGCCGGATATCGTTCCTGTGGGAACGTATATTCTTGGCTCCAGCATCGTCGGTGTTGTTGAACGCAGCCAGATCATCGACGGCTCAAAAATTGTTCCCGGCGATGTGGTTCTGGCCCTTCCGGCCTCTGGTCCGCACACCAACGGATACACGCTGATCCGCGATCTCCTGAAGCGAGATCCGTCGTTATCGCAACAACCCGTCGGCAGTTCGTCATTCCTGGATGCTGTACTCGAGCCACATCGGTGTTACTACCAATCGCTCAAAGGATTGTTTGCGGACGGAGTGATCTCGGGACTCGCCCACATCACAGGCGGCGGAATCAAAGAAAACCTCGACAGAATCCTGCCCAAAAACGTCAACGCCAGGATCGACCTTGGGTGTTACAGACCCAATCCGGTTTTCACTGTGATTCGTCAGGCGTCAAAACTGCCTGACAATGACATGCTGCGAACGTTCAATCTGGGAGTCGGCATCGCACTCGTCTGCCCTCCCGCACAGGTACGACCAATCGTCGACCATCTGAAGCAGCATGGCGAGGACGCCTACGCAATCGGCGAGATCGTTCCCGGCAACGGCGTCGTCGAGTGCCACGGAACCGTGGCTTACTAGTCGAGTTCGTCTCATGACGAGCCGCGTCTATTCGACTCATCTCGCGGACGCGGTTGAGTGTGCCCTGTCGTGTGATTTGTTACGGCATCGATCATTGGGCACCTTCGTAAGGGGTCGCCCTGACCTGGACGACGCTTCGCCGATAGCGGTCGCGCGCCTGAATTGACAATCGATCAATCGTCATTCACTCGGCTTGTGACACGTTGCGTTCGCATTCCCCTCTGATCGCGGGACTCACATTCTGCGAGAACAGGCAGTATCACGCACTTTGCATTTCAAACAAGTTCTCGGCCGCCGCGCAATGACGTCAGGATCAATCGTCGAACCGAAATTCGGCACGGTCCCTTTCGCAAACTAGAGCAATTCCGTCTAATAAAAGACGTTACACCTGAGTCGACTCGCAAATCTCAGATCGATCAGTGTTCGTATCGATCTGAGACGTTTCTTTGCCTCCTGAAATACGCAACGCATTCGTGTCGTTTTCTATGCCATTCGATTGTCGATTGTTATCGAAGCCAGTCCCACTTATTTCAGCCCGCTGTCAAAGTGAGAAGCCGAGTGACAGAAACACAATTTGTCTATCGAACCGGAATAGCGTCGAAAAACCGACTCGCCTCCGCAGCGCTCGTGTTTCAAATGCTGATCATTGGTATCACGCTGTCCCTCACCGGTCGCTTCAATGCGACGATGACAGATGATTCGCCGGGCTATCTTGAGTTTCCATTTCACTCATTTGACGCGGCCCTAAGAGACATTCGGACACCTGGCTACCCTAGCTTTCTGAGATTGGTGACACTGGCAACCGGATCCTACGAGGCCGCACCTACTGCCCAATATTTTGCATTCTGTGGCGCGATCCTGGTTTTCTATTTCGGCCTCTCTCGTAATGTCGCATCTGGGTGGAGCGCCGCCGTCATTGCGGGCTCACTCCTGACGACGAATATCCTTTGGCTCTATGTTCAGACGATTACGACGGACACGCTGGCGGCCGCAGCAGGAATCGCGGCGATGGGGTTCATTCTGCAGTCACACGGACACGAGGGTCGAACTGGCTGGGCGCTCGCAGGAGTGATCGCGTCCACGACCGCCGCCTGGCTCATCCGTCCCGCCTATCTGTTCCTTGTCCTCGTCGTGCCAATCGTTCGCACGCTGTTGCACCTTAAGCACGCGCCACGCGAAGAGTTGACGTACGGACGAATTGCACAATATGGCGTGAAATCGTTAACGCTCGCCTGCGTTCCAGTTTTTTGTTGGTGTCTCTTGCGGTTGTGTCTTGTCCAAAGCTTTGGCGTCGTTTCATTTGGTGGATACAACCTGGTGGGTATCGCAGGCCAATTCTTAGGTTCCGAACAGGTCGCACAGCTTCCTGCGGATCTTCAGCCACTCGCCCGGCTGGCCCTCAATTACCGAGATCAATTGCCCGCCAATTCCCTGCAGATGTTAGACGCTGACAAGCTGAATTACTTGCGCATCGAAAACAACTATGACGTCACGATCTGGCACGTGTTCACTCCTGCCGCGCGTGAACTCTATGGAAACGATCCAAGTGTGATGAACACGCAACTCCGAAAACTAGCGACAGCCACACTGCAGAGCGAGTCACGCAGCTATGCCGTGTGGCTCGCAAAAGCATTGCGGCAAGGGGTCTACAAGATCGTGTCTGACTTTGTGTTGAATCCCTTTGGCCTGATGGTCACGGTGATCGCGACAAGTGCGGCGATATTAAGGCTCGCGAGGACATGGCAAAGGCGCGTCGTTCACACACCAACCACGGTCGCACATGTCACCGAGATTCTCTTTGTGATGACCTTCTTTTATGCGGTCATGAACTTAGTCGAGACAATTCTCGTGTGCCCTCCTCTGGGCCGGATGACGGATGCCGCCGCCGTCATGCTAATGCCACTCGCCACGGCACTGATGCTACAGCAGTTTGTCGTGACGCAGGCGTTCGCCAGCAGGCACGATGAGAGCCTTGGGCAGACCAAATTCTGAGCGTGAATGCCGATTTGCAGACGGGGCATGCCCTTCGTTGTCTGTGGAGATGGAGGCTTCCTCGCAGAATCCGATCCATGCTTGCACGAAATGCCGGCAACGTCTGCTGGAATCGCATCGGCCAATCAGACGCCTGAAGTCGCGAACCTCATGCCCTGGATCGCTCACTACAGCGAGTTTCAAGCAAAACACCTCTCCATAATGGCTCATGGAGAGGTGCGGCACCCGGTTGAAAGGTCTCACCTTTCAGAAAATGCGAGAGGGGGGAGTCGAACCCCCACACCGATTAAGGTACAGGATCCTAAATCCAGCGCGTCTGCCAGTTTCGCCACTCTCGCGTGGACTGGTATTCTAGCAGCGGATGGTCATGATCAGCAATTGCACCGCAACGAGATTCGCCTCGTTTCGTCGACAGAACAGTCGGCCCAGCTGTTGCGACCGCCACATTCTTCCTCTGCCTTGCGTAATTTGGACTTCTTGATGACCTCCGGACAACCAAAACCACTACCGTATTTAACAGCCGATCTCCCGGGAATTGGCGGCCGGCTGAAAGATCATCCTGCCGATTTTGTCGTTGAAGAAATTCCGGCGTACGAACCATCCGGCGCCGGCGAACATCTGTACCTCTGGATCGAAAAACACGACCTGCCCCACGACGTTTTGTTACGACGGCTGTCCAAAACGTTGGAAATCTCGCCAAACGATATCGGAACCGCAGGAATCAAGGATCGCCGCGCCATCACGCGGCAATACGTTTCTGTCCCCGCACGCGCAGCGGCGCGCGTCGAATTGCTCGACTCGCCTGAACTGCGCGTGTTGCGAACAGGCCTGCACGGGAACAAATTACGCACGGGTCACCAGCGTGGGAATCGCTTCACCATCACAGTACGCGAAGTGAACGAAGATGCCGATCAGCGCGCTGTGGCGATCGCGGATGTCGTTCGCAAAATCGGGATTCCGAACTATTACGGCGAACAGCGGTTTGGGCGAGAAGGACAGACGTTATCGCTGGGCCTTGATTTGCTTGCCGGGCGCGCCACTCCCCGCGATATCCCCTTTTCGAAGCGAAAGTTCCTGCTGCGCCTGGCACTCTCTTCAGTCCAGTCGGACCTCTTCAATCAAGCACTCGCAGCACGCCTTAGCGACGGGCTGCTGCAGACGGTTCTGCTGGGCGACGTCATGGACGTCATCGAGTCGGGTGGAAAGTTCATCGTCGACGATGTCGCTCGCGAGCAGGCCCGGCTGGATGAAGGACTCTTAGCCGTCACGGGACCGATGTTCGGCGTCAAGATGCTGACGCCGAACGGCGTTCCGGCCGAGCGGGAAGCGATGATCCTTGAGCAGTCGGGGCTCGGTTCGGCCGACTTCGCAAATTATGCACAACTCATGTCGGGGGCGCGACGTCCGTATCTCATCCGCCCAGGCGATCTGGTTGTCACTCCCGTCGAACAGGGAATTCAGTTTGAACTGTCGTTGCCAGCAGGCACGTATGCGACAGTCCTGTTGCGGGAATTCCTGAAGACAGACGACGCTGGCGACAATCCCCAAGGTGCCGGGCGGACCGATGAATCCGTTGACACCCCGAGCGAATCGGACGCGTAAGGCGTGGCAACGGCCGCCAATCACGGACATCTCACGCTCTGCACAGATGAAATTCCAGTCAGGTCGGAGGCGACCATAAAGGACGTGTCCACTTCATCTTGGCTGGGCAGCAACGTACAATCATGCAGACATCGGAAGGCCGCGGAACTGCATTGAAGGGTGATCATGCTGCGTGTGATGATAGTGTTCGCCAGTCTTGGATTGCTGGTTTGCTCATGGGCCCTGCCGGTTCGTGGCGAAGCCATTCCGAAAACGAACGAACGGCTGCTCGACGACATCAAGTTTCTCGCATCGGATGAACTTGAAGGCCGTGGTGTCGGCACGCAGGGAATCAACGTCGCGGCCGAGTTCATCAAAAGCCATTTCGCGAAATCAGGACTGGCCGTCGACCGCGTCGATGGTGACGCGTTCCAGAAATTCGACATCACAACCGGATCGAAGCTGGTTGACCCCAAATCTCTTCAGCTGATCGGCCCTGACGGAAAAACAATCGAACTCACGATTGGCTCCGATGTCGAAGTCTGCTCGTTCGGTGGGAGCGGAAATTTTGAAGGCGATATCGTCTTCTGCGGCTACGGGATTGACGCAACGGATGATCCGCATGCAGAACCTTCGGCCGAAAACAAATCCGACTCCCTGAAATACAACGATTTTGCCGGGATTGATGTGGAGGGCAAAGTCGTCATCGTGATGCGACGGAATCCTCGTCAGGCCGATCCAAAAAGCCCTTTGGGCGCCGAACATGGTGTCTCGCGTTTTGCCGACCTGAAGTCGAAGATGAACACACTCGCAGCCTACAAAGCCGCGGCCGTCCTGTTCGTGAATGATCCTTATTCCGGAAGGAAGTCGGCCGAGAGTCGACGTGAGAATCTGGCGAAGCTCAACGAAAAAGTCACCATCGCTGCCGAAGAGTTTCTGGCGATCGAACCCGCTGAAGCCGACAAGGTGACCGCCGCTCGGAATAAGCTCGCGGAAGTCGTCAATCAGGCGAAATCGTTGAAACAGTCAGCCGAAACGGCGAATGACGATGCCTTGATGAAATTTGGCTATGCTGGAAACGGTGATACGCGTTTTCCACCGACGTTTCATGTTCAGATCAAGACCTGCGATGAGATGCTGGCCGCGGTGCACACCGATTTGGCCAAGCTCGAATCCGAAATCGATTCCGATATGAAACCACGATCCCTCGTCGTGACAGGATGGAAGGCAAAAGGAGCAGCCACCGTTGAAAAGGTTCGCAGTGACGTCTTCAACGTCATCGGAGTGATCGACGGCGAAGGCCCCAATGCAGACGAAACGATCGTGATCGGAGCCCACTATGATCATGTCGGCCGTGGCGGCGCCAATTCGCTCGCGCCCGGCTCAACCGAAATTCACAATGGGGCCGACGACAATGCCTCGGGCGCCACGACGCTGCTCGAACTGGCGCGTCGATTCGGTGAACACGCCAAGACAAAGAAGCCGGGGCGACGGCTGGTCTTTATCGCTTTTACGGGTGAAGAACTGGGACTGCTCGGATCGGCACGGTATGTCAAATATCCCGTCTTCCCCTTGGATAAGACGGTCGCCATGTTGAATATGGATATGGTGGGTCGCTTGAAGGAGGATAAGCTGATCGTCTATGGCACGAAGACCAGCTCAAATTGGGAATCCGAATTGAACCAATTCAACGCCACAACCCAATTCAAACTCATCTTCAAGCCGGAAGGATTTGGTCCCAGCGATCATTCTTCGTTTTACGCGAAGAAGATTCCCGTGCTGCACTTTTTCACAGGCGAGCATTCCGATTATCACCGTCCGAGCGACGACTGGGACAAAATCAATATCGACGGAATGCGTCGCGTCGCCGATCTGATGGAGCAAGTGGTTATTGCGACCGCTGAACAGCCCACTCGCCCCGACTATCTGGAAGTCAAAGGCGTAGGTGGCCCCACCCGTAGTGGCAGCCGCCCCTTTGTCGGAACGATCCCGGAATTCGGCAATGAAGATCCTGGGTATGCGATCAGTGGCGTCTCACCCGGTGGCCCCGCTGAAAAGGCCGGCCTCATGGGCGGCGACCGGATCATTCAACTGGGGACGCACAAAGTCCAAAACCTGGAAGACTATGACGCCGCATTGCGAAAATTCTCCGCAGGCGATGAAGTCGACTTCGTCGTCGTACGAGACAAAAAAGAGCTCACGCTCAAAGTCACAATGGCACCTCCCCGCTAGCCATCGGGGATCATTCTTCGATGTGGCGACGGGGAATTTCTCAGTCACTCGACTTCGACGATGTTCCGTCAGCAAGCAACAGTTCGGAACCTGAGAGGGTGAATGGATGATGCGAAGACGAGTTCCATCCGCTACCGCGCTGCTAGTTGGGCTGCTGTGGCTGACTGGATGCGGAAAAACAAGTTCGGCCCCGGCGGCTCCAGTGGCACTACCGCCGCAGACACCGTCGCCCGCGCCAGTGAGCCCCCTCGTAACAAGCGCATCGTCCACGCCTCGCTCCACAGAAAAGTCGCCCCCCTCAAAATCGTCGCTCCCACCAAACACCGACCCAAAGAATCTCTTCCTGGTCAGTGCAGTGGGAGAATCGACCATCGTCGAATCGCTCAACGCCACACTGCCGTCGGACGAATTCACGCTCGCCACTGCCGATACGGCGAAAGACTCGACGCAATTCGTCGTGAATTCGGTCGGAATACCCAGTCAGCCACAGTATTCCGGCAGTGGGAAAGCAGACCCAAAATTCGTCCTCCCCAAAGGATTCAGTCCCGTAAAGGCATGGGGGTACAGTGACGACGGCCTGCCGATGCGAATCGAATGCAAGAAAACAGAATCGGTCCTGGCATTGGTTCCTGCGGGCACTGCCATCATTGGTTCCGATGAGGGAGATTCCCAATGCCGCCCCTCGTTCAAAGTGCAGCTCGATACGTATTACATGGAACTCCTTGAAGTGACCGTCGAAAGCTACGAACGCTATCGATCGGACCTCCGCGAAAAGAAGAAGCCGGCCCCCGCCGCGGCTGGCAATGCATCCGGCGATCGACGTATGCCCGCCATGGGCGTCTTGTTCCCCGCCGCGCAGAGTTACGCCCGGTGGGCAGGAATGGAACTGCCCACCGAAGCTGAGTTTGAAAAAGCCGCCCGTGGCCCCACCGGACTGCGGGCGCCTTGGGGAAATGGCAAGTCGTTATGGAGCAGTCGAGAGGTGACCACCGTTGGTTCCTACGCGGCCGATTGCAGCGTCTACGGCATTTTTGATCTCGCCAATAACGCCAAAGAATGGTGCTCCGATCACTACTCGGCAACCGCTCACAAAGACGCGGCCGCCACGGCGAGCGAAAAGGAACTTCATAATTGGGCTGGCCCCAAGACGGTCAAAGATATGAACCTGCGAGTCGTCAAAGGGGATGGCCCCGATTGGAGCGCCTGGCATCGAGAGGGACACGACATCAGCAAGGGTCACCCGGACATCGGCTTTCGTTGCGTCTTGCGGATTAAGTGACGACGGCAGGCCACAAGACTGATTATGATCGGTTTCTCTGCATCGTGATGAACAAGTTCGAAGGGATTTTCCAGGACGAGCACATTCACACATTGCGATGGAACTCAAGACTGAGTCCCGTTCATCGCCGAAGTATCGGCGGAACTTTTCCGAGACTGCGACATGGAATTCCGTTGCTGCAATCACACATTCGTGCTCCTACGCCATTTGACGTTGGGGCTCTCGATCATTTGCGTGACGGAACTCGCGCTTCCAGCGCTCGTGCATTCCCCACGATGCATCGCAGCAGACGATGAATCCAAGCTGCCGCCCGCCGTGGATCGGAAGGTCGAGTTTGCCCGCGACGTGGAACCGATTCTTCGAGATCACTGCTTCAAGTGCCATGGGCCCAATAAGCAGCGTGGCGAACTTCGACTCGATTTGAAATCGGCGGCAATGAAAGGCGGCGGCAGCTTCGCGCCGGCGATTATTCCTGAGCAAAGCGCCGACAGTCCGCTCGTCCAGTTCACGGCGGGGCTTGTCGAGGGCATGGAGATGCCACCCGAAGGCGAGAAACGGCTGTCATCCAAAGAGATCGGCATACTACGTGCCTGGATCGATCAGGGGGCCAATTGGCCCTCCAATGAAGAAAAGCTGGAAGAATCCAAGCCGCACTGGTCGTTCACCCCGGTCAAGCGACCGGCCGTTCCCGCAATGCCCGCCGGGAACACCGCGTCGGCACGCGATCCCATCGATCCGTTCATCCTGTCGATGCTCTCCGGACAAGAAGTCACAGCCTCCGATGGCTCGTCCACAACGCTCCAGCCGTCCGCAGAAGCCGATCGAACCACACTCATCCGCCGTGCCTCGTTTGATCTCATCGGATTGCCGCCAACCCCGGATGAGGTTGCGGAGTTTGCCAGTGACACAAGCCCAGATGCGTATGAACGGCTCGTCGACCGCTTGCTCGCGTCTCCGCATTTTGGCGAACGCTGGGCACGCCATTGGATGGATGTCGTCAAATTTGCCGAGAGCGATGGATTCGAAACAAATCAGCCCCGCCCCAATGCCTGGCACTATCGAGACTATGTGATCCGAGCATTCAACGAAGACAAGCCATTCGAACGATTCGTCTTCGAACAAATCGCCGGGGATACTGTCGGAGTCGACGAAGCCACCGGGTTTCTAGTCGCGGGCGCGTGGGACCGTGTGAAAAGTCCCGATCCGGCACTGACGGCTCAACAACGAGCCGACGAGCTGCATGACATGGTCAGTACCACCGGCACCGCGTTCATTGGCCTGACCATCGGATGCGCCCGCTGTCACAACCACAAGTTCGACCCGATCTCGCAGACCGACTACTACTCGATCAAGGCCGTCTTTGAAGGTGTGCAGCATGGCGAGCGTCCATTGCGATCGATCGAGTTCGAACGCAATCAGCAGACGGCTCAAAAACTTCGCACCGATCTCACAAGCGTCGAGCAAGACCTGACACGGTATGCGCCGGTCGCATTTGTGGCCGCATCGTCGACGCCTCCTTTTGAACAAAATCCCCTCGCAATCATCAGTGTGCAGCAATCAACGCTTCTGATTGACGACGAGCTCGACAGCGTCGAATTGAACGAACCACCTCGCGTGCACTTCGTGGTCCCTCGAACGGGCATCGAATCGTATCAGAACGGAACGCGGCGCGGTCAGAAAGGTGATCCGGGCGACACATCACACTACCCCAATCTCGGACGAAGCTATTCCCACTGGACGACGGCTCCCAAAACAGACGTCTTCACTTGGAATCCCCGCGTCGATGGCCGCTGGCATCTGTGGCTGTCGTGGGGCTGCGGATGGGACACGCACGCGCCCGATGCCACATACGTGCTCGATCGAGACGGTGACCTCGCGACAATCGGCGATCAGCAGGAAATTGTGAAGGTGGATCAGCGACGATTCGCAGATGGCACTTCCGGTGACAAGAATCAATCGCTCTGGAGCGGCTTTTTTGATGCGGGAATCCACACATTGGCGCCGACATCGTGCCTGGTGCTCCGCAGTGGTGATTCGAATGCGGTCGTCACGGCCGATCTGATCTGCTTACAGCGATCCACGGACGACAGCGACGCGGGACTCGCGCAGCCTCGATTGAGATCGTCCGTGCATCGACAACGAAACGTTGAGCGATTCTCTCCCATCAAGGCCCGTTTCGTCAGATTCGTCATTGAAGCCACGAATGGTGGTGAGCCCTGTCTCGATGAACTCGAAGTGTTCGAAACGCCCCAGACGCGGACGTCGCCCGCGCGCAACGTCGCGCTCGACAGTTTCGGAACGCGAGCCACCGCCTCATCCAGCCTGCCTGGATTCGACATCCATCAGGTCAAATTCGTGAATGACGGTCGTTATGGAAACTCGGCAAGCTGGATTTCACACGAATCCGGCAGTGGCTGGCTGCTGCTTGAGCTTCCCGAGCCCGTTGAGATCGATCGTGTTACATGGAGCCGCGACCGGCCCGATGAGGGCCGATTTCAAGATCGCATTCCAACTCGATACCGCATCGAGGCCGGCCTGAACATCGACGCGCTCCGTGTAGTTGCAACCTCTCAGGATCGAATGGCCTATGACCGCAAGCTCACATCTCTGCCCACCTTGATTGGGTGCAATCCATCCGAGCAACAACTCGCCCGCGAACTGACGACGCAGCGGGAAGCACTCCGCCAACAATTGAAGCGGCTGGCCGACATCGGCATGGCCTACGCCGGACGCTTTGTCAAACCGGAACCGACATATCGACTGCATCGTGGTGATCCGTTGCAGCCGAAAGAACAGACTCCGCCCGCAAGTCTCGCTTCATTTGGCTCCAAGTGGCAAATGCCGGCCGACGCACTCGAAAGCGCCCGTCGGACATCACTAGCGAAGTGGATTGCCGACCCCAGTCACCCCTTGACGGCGCGCGTCATGGCAAATCGCCTGTGGCACTTTCACTTTGGTCAGGGAATTGTGTCGACACCCAGTGATTTTGGCAGGAACGGGGGAACGCCTTCACATCCCGAACTTCTCGATTGGCTCGCGATGGAACTCGTTTCCGGCGATTCGCCCAAACGCTTGCATCGCATGATCGTCAATTCCGCAACCTACCGGCAATCGAGTCAGCCTCGCGATGACGCCATGAAACTCGATGCCGGCACGCGATTGCTGTGGCGATTTCCTCCTCGACGACTGGAAGCCGAGCCCATTCGCGACGCGATTCTGGCGATCAGCGGCAACCTGGATGATCGGATGTCGGGCCCCGGCTTCGACCTGTTTGAACCAAACACCAATTACGTCAAGGTCTATAACAGCAAGCACACCTTCGGCCCTGCCGAGTGGCGTCGGATGGTCTACCAGTCAAAACCGCGAATGCAACTCGACGATATCTTCGGGCAGTTTGATTGCCCGGATGCGGGACAAATCACCCCCAAACGGACATCCTCGATCACGGCGCTACAGGCTCTGAATCTTCTGAACAGCCGTTTCGTTCTGCAACAGTCGCAACTGTTTGCCAATCGATTGACAGCGGAAGCCGGTCCCGCCCCGGCAGACCAGGTACGCCTGGCGTTCCAGCTTGGTTTCCAGCGCGATCCAACTCACGAAGAATTGACGGCGGCCGTCGAGCTGATCGAACCGCATGGTCTGGTCGCGTTCTGTCGCGCCTTTTTGAATGCCAACGAATTTCTCTTCGTGTTTTAACGGTTTTAGGTGCCTTGATCCCGGAATGAACGAGATCGCTGGTTCGAATCCACCGGACGCTTCGTGTTTCGACCGTAGGCCGTTATTCTAAGGTGATTGACTGTCCGGACGGGCCCGCTCGTCAGGAACTCACGACGACGCGGCTCGCGCTGCAACGTTCGTGAACAACTCGGTTTAAGCTTGGTCCGGCTACGGCCGCGTTGGCTCGACGACTTTTATCTTCCAAGGATCGGTTTCGCGCGATGTCCCGGATTCAGCAGCTCTCGACCAGCGTCATCAACAAGATCGCTGCGGGGGAAGTCATCGAACGCCCTGCGAGCGTGATTAAAGAGTTGCTGGAAAACAGCGTCGACGCCCTGGCCACGCGCATTGAAGTGGACGTCGTTGCCGGTGGAAGCGAACTGATCCGGATCGTCGACGATGGCGAGGGTATTCATCCCGATGATTTGCTGCTGGCCGTATCCTCCCATGCCACCAGCAAAATCCGAAATGCCGACGACCTGTTCGGCGTGCAGACGATGGGGTTTCGCGGTGAAGCGCTGGCCTCGGTCGCGGAAGTCAGCCGGTTGCGCATCCGCTCACGGCAAGCCGATGCGGCACATGGCCACGAACTGGTCGTGAATCTGGGCGAAGTCGTTCCCCCTCGCGAATGCGGCTGCCCCTTAGGCACGCAAATCGAAGTTCGAAACCTGTTCGAGAACACTCCGGTCCGCCGGAAGTTCCTGAAAACCGTCTCGACCGAATTTGGACATATCAGCGAACATTTCACGCGTGTGGCCCTCGCCAATTCCCGCCTGCACATGGTGCTGCGTCACAACGACAAATTGGTCATGGAACTGCCTGCTTCACCCAAACCGCTCGACCGGCTGCGGATCTTCTTCGGCAAGGATGTCGCCGACGAATTGATTCCCGTCGAATCGGACCAGGGTGGCGTGCGAATGTGGGGATACGTCGGCCATCCGAATACCTCGAAAGCCACTCGCAAGATGCAGTATCTGTTCTTGAACGGACGCTGGATCACCGATCGCTCGCTGTTTCACGCGCTGACGGAAGGCTACCGCGGTCTGCTGATGGTCGGCCGACAGCCTGTGTGCTTTCTCTATATCGAGCTGCCGCCGGATCGCGTCGATGTCAACGTGCACCCGACAAAGGTTGAAGTGCGCTTTCAAGACAGCCAACAATTGTTTCGACAACTGCTGGCAATGATTCGCTCCAAATTCCTGAGCATGGATCTGCAAAGTCAGTTGCGCCTTCCCGCGACCCCCGCAGGAGGCAGCGGCGGTGCGGCCCCTGGGTTGCTTAGCGGGTTCTCTCCTTCGCCCGTCCGTCCCATCGAAAAACAACGTGAGTTGCAGGACGAGTTTTCGACCTATCTGACAGGCCAGATCAGCCCCGCTCCAATCAATCCCGGATCGGTTGGCAGGAACGAACCGATCTCAAATGGATCAGCGACGGCATTCGCCCCCGCCGCACGACCGGCCTCGGTCGCATCGGCGCGTATCGAACCCTGGCGTTCGGACACCCCCGACGACACCGACAATTTCATGGCGCCAAGCGCCGCAACCGCCGTTGCCGAGCGACTTGCCGATCCCGCGACGTCCGAATCGGAGACGGACGTGCCTGCCGAGCCCGTCACGTCGGCGGAATTCGGGCCGACCGAAGCCGCACCAGCAGCCGAAGCTCCCGTGCAGGTCGCACCGATCAATCAGAATAATGCATTCCGCGCCATGCAGGTTCACGATTGCTACTTGATTGTCGAAACACCGGAAGGCGTGACGGTGATTGATCAGCATGCTCTGCATGAACGCATCATGTATGAACATTTGCGCACGCGTGTTCTGGCGGGATCGGTCGAATCGCAGCGACTTCTGGTGCCTCAACCGATCGAAGTCACGTCAAAAGAAGCGGCGATGCTGCTGGAGCATCGCGACTCTCTGGAACGTGCCGGATTGGGGGTTGAAGATTTCGGCAATGGAACCGTGATCGTCAATCGTTATCCGGCCATGCTGCGGAAGGTCGATTTGCAGGAACTCGTCCGTGACTTGATTGATAAGCTAGAGAGTGGTGGCTCGGCCGGAGTACAATCCGGAGCACGCCGTGACATCCTCGATGAATTGCTGCACATGATGTCGTGCAAGGCCGCAGTGAAAGCGGGCCAGCGGTTGTCGCCTGAAGAAATTGAGAGTTTATTGATGCAACGACATCTGGTGGATGACGCACATCATTGTCCCCACGGCCGGCCAACCGCATTATCGCTCAGTCGGGCCGAACTTGATCGTCAGTTCGGGCGTCTGGGTTAGTAGCAACGGAAAGACTTCCAGAGTTCTGTTTTCCGTGTTCAGTGAAAACAAAGAACCTGACGAACAACCTCAACGACTGAACACCGATAACTGACGTGGACTGCCTTCGCCATGATTTGTGTTTCGATCGCCCGCACGCGACATCGCATGATGATCGCCGAACATCATGCCCTGGCCGAGCGAGGGGCTCAGCTCGTTGAACTTCGCATCGATTGGCTCGCCCGCGACCCGGATGTTCCTCGACTGCTGAAAGATCGACCGACGCCCGTCATTGTCACTTGCCGACGCGCCCAAGACGGCGGCAAGTGGCGCGGAACCGAAGAAGCGCGAATTCGTCTGCTTCGAACCGCCATTGTGTCCGGTGCGGACTATGTCGACCTGGAAGATGACATCGCGTCCTCGATTCCCCGCTATGGTAAGACCAAACGCATTGTCAGCCATCACGATTTCAACGGCACGCCCGACCATATCGAAGAAGTCTGGGCAGAAATTGCCGAGATGAACCCCGATATCATCAAAGTCGTCACGCTTGCCAATTCGCCCAGCGACTGCGTGCGAATGCTGAAACTGGTCAAGGACGCCAAGATTCCCACAGTCGCCTTTTGCATGGGAGATTTTGGCGTCTGGAGTCGTGTCGCCTGCGGCAAATTGGGCTCGCCCTTTACCTACGCAACATTCAGCCAGGATCGCGAAGTCGCGCCCGGACAGTTGTCGTTTCAAGATATGAAACACATCTATCACTACGAGACGATCAATGCCAAAACGCAACTGTTCGGCGTCATCGGCGATCCGATCGGACACAGCCTGAGCCCCCTGCTGCACAACGAAGCGATGCGCAAGATCGGATTTAATGGCGTTTACGTGCCGTTACGAGTCGCCCGCGATCAATTGACTCAAACTCTCGCAGACCTGGAAACACTCGATTTCCGGGGACTCAGTGTCACGATCCCGCACAAGGAAGCCGTGCTGGCAAAGTTTCCTCGGTGTGAAGAATTCGTGCGGCAGATCGGTGCCGCCAATACACTCTTCCGCGGCTCCGACAATCAATGGCAGTCGTTTAATACCGACTATCAGGCGGCACTCGACAGCGTGAAACTCGCCTTGCCGACCGGTGATACGCTGGAAGGAAAACGCGTTCTGCTTCTGGGGGCGGGCGGTGCGGCGCGCGCCATTGGCATGGGCATCACCCGCGCCGGTGGGGCGCTCGTTATCACCAGCCGAACGTCTGCACGGGCGAAAACCCTGGCGGAACAACTCAACTGCCGACATGTCACCTGGGAAAATCGCGGAGCGGAATACGCCGACATTTTGATCAACTGCACCCCAGTCGGCATGTATCCCGAAATGGATCAAACGCCGTTCCAGCAGAACTGGCTGCGGGAAGGGATGATCGTGTTTGACACGATTTACACTCCCGAGAACACTCTATTGATCAAAGAGGCTCAGGTGCGAGGCTGTAAGACCGTTTCGGGGATCGAAATGTTCATCAGGCAGGCGGCAGCGCAGTTCGAACGATTCACCGGAAAACCCGCATCCCTGGATGACCTGCGCGAGACACTTCGCAAGGGGATTTCCGCCGCCCGCCGATAGCCCGACAAACTCGGCGTTTCTCGGTGAATTGTGTCGCTGGAACCCCCTCCGCAGCGTTGAGATACGCCACAAATTCAGGTAGGATAGGCTTTCACGAAATGCTCCGGGTTTCACCGTGAGCAGGCGGTGTGAAATCCCACCGAAAATGTCGGAATCACCGCGCGCCGTTCGGCTTTGGAAGCACGGTGCGGTGTGAGTTTCCCGAGGAGTCTTCGATTGGCTAATGGTGATGGAACTCCCGACGGCCCGGACGCGCCGAACGGGTTAAGCGCTACCAATGGTGGCAGCGACCGCGTCAAAAATATCGCAATTCAAGACGAGATGCGGACGAGCTATGTCACGTACGCCATGTCCGTCATCATCAGCCGCGCGCTTCCCGACGTCCGCGACGGCCTGAAGCCCTCTCAGCGCCGCATCCTCGTCGCCATGAACGACCTGAACCTCGGACCAAACTCGGGGCGAGTCAAATGCGCGAAGATCTGCGGTGATACGAGCGGTAACTACCATCCTCACGGTGACGGCTCGATTTACCCGACACTGGTCCGCATGGCCCAAAATTGGAACGTCCGGGACGTTCTGATTGACAAACAGGGCAATTTCGGCTCGCTCGCGGGAATGCCTCCTGCCGCCATGCGATACACCGAAGCCCGCCTGTCGGCCGTCGCGAACGAGATGCTCGACGACCTCAAACGTGACACCGTCGACTATGTCCTGACCTATGACCAGCGAAATCGCGAGCCGGTCGTTCTGCCATCACGATTCCCCAACCTGATCGTCAACGGTTCCAACGGAATCGCCGTCGGGATGGCAACCAGCATTCCGCCGCACAATTTGGGCGAAGTGTGCGATGCCACAATCCGATTAATCGACGACCCTGATTGTTCGCTCGACGATCTCGTCGAGTGCATGCCCGGCCCCGACTTCCCCACCGGCGGGATCATTTGCGGCCGCATGGGCGTTCGTCAGGCCTACCTGACCGGTCGATCGACGATCATTCTGCGCGCGAAGACTCGGTTCATCACCGAAAAGAACACGGACATTATCGAAGTCACCGAGATTCCTTATCTCGAAACACGCGACCGAATCCGTGAAAAGATCGAACTGCTGATCAAAGAAGACCGCATCAAGGGGATCGCCCGCGTCACCGACTTGACCGACCGCACCCTGCCCGCCTGGCAGACTTGTCTTCACATCGCCGTGAAACGCGGTGAAGACAAAGAAGTGGTCTTGAACCAGCTCTTCCAGTTCTCGCCGCTGCAATCCACCGTCAGTATCATTCTGCTCGCGCTCGTCGGCAACCGACCGAAGTTGCTTTCGCTAAAGGAAATGCTGGCCGAGTTCCTGCGACATCGCGTCACGGTGATCCGTCGACGCACGGAATTCCTGCTCGGCGAAGCCCGCAAACGCAAGCACACCGTCGAAGGCTTGCTGATCTGCCAGGTCAACCTCGACGAAGTGATCGCGACGATTCGCAATTCGCCAAGCCGAGCCGAAGCCAAGGACCGCCTGCAGCAGATCCTCGTTCCGGCACCCCTTGTGAAACGTGCACTGGGCGACGATGGGTTTGCGATGTATCAGTCAGAAGTGGGGGACAAGCCGAACTATTCGCTCTCCACCAATCAGGCCGAAGCGATCGTTTCGATGCAGTTGGGTTCTCTCGCTAACCTCGAACGTGAAAAGCTCAATGACGAACATGCGAAGCTGCTGATCGATATTCGTGGCTATCTGCATCTGTTGTCCGACGAAGCCAACATTCGCGCCGTCGTCCGCGATGACATGATCGCCCTCAAGGCCAAGTACTCCAGCAAGCGCCGAACTGAAATCAACGAACTGGAGTTGAGCGGTGTCAATTACGAGGACTTGATCGCCGAAGAGCCGATGGTCGTCACGCTGTCGCAGCGCGGCTATATCAAGCGAATGCCGCTCAATTCGTATCAGGCCCAGAACCGCGGCGGAAAGGGTGTGATCGGTGCCAAGGCGGACGACGAAGACGCCATTGAACACCTGTTCGTCACCAGCACACACGCCTGGCTGCTGTTCTTCACAGACAAAGGCAAGGTTCTGTGGGAAAAGGTTTATAACCTGCCACTACAAAACCGCACCAGCAAGGGGCGGGCGCTCGTGAATCTGCTCGCCTTGCCGGATGGCGATCGCATCAGCAGTTGCGTGGCCGTGCGAGAATTCGACGACCAGCACTTCCTGATGATGGCCACCAAGAATGGCGTGGTCAAGAAGACGCCACTGTCAGCGTACAAACGCCCGATGAAGGGCGGAATCATCGCCATCAATCTGCGTGACAACGATCAACTGATCGAAACGTTGATCGTCGGTCCCACGGACGATGTCTTGTTGGCAACCCAGGGCGGCATGGCGATTCGGTTCTCGCAAACCGACGCACGCAGCATGGGACGCGACACAACAGGCGTTCGCGGCATCCGTCTGAAGAAAGACGATTTCTTGATCGGCATGGTGCTTGCAGACCCGTCGATGAGCCTCCTGACTGTCTGCGAAAACGGCTACGGTAAACGAACCTCCATCGGGATCGGCGGGCCTCCGATTGACGTGAGTGCGACTGCTGAAGCAGGTGCTGACGAAGAAGCCCTGGTCGAAGAAGAAGTCGTCGAAGAAGAAACCACATCAGACGACGCCGATGCAGACGATTCGGACGAAGCGGTGGCCTCGGCGAATCAATACCGTCGACAAAAACGCGGCGGTAAGGGTGTGAAAGACATCAAGACCACGAAGCGAAATGGAAACGCCGTCAAAATCCTGGCCGTCGCCGATCAGGATGAAGTCCTGATGGTCACCGCAACCGGCAAGATCCAACGCATCCGCGCGGGGGATATCAACGAGATCGGTCGCAACACGCAGGGCGTGCGCGTGATCCGCCTCGAAGAAACCGACAAGCTGGTCAGCATGGCACGGATCCCTGCGGATCTGGTCGCAGAACTCGCTCCTGCGGTGGACGGAACTCCCGCACCGACGGAAGTCACACCAACGGAACCTGCACCACCCGTTGAACCACCAGAAGCCCCCGCAGCAGAGTAGTTGAATTCGCGATTTCAAACGTTGACCTGTCGTGCCCGTCACGGCAGGTCAACGGAAGTCGGATTCAAAAGCCGTTTTTGCTTGTATGCCACTGGATGTGCCAGTGCCAGTAGATACAGGAATGAGAAACACCGTTGGCTGGGAAGCAAACAGCCGTCCAGAACAAACTTTTGTTTGAATGGTCAATCAACAACCTTCATCGTTCTGTTGAGGACCTCTGTCGGTCGGGCACTGGCATCGCCAGTCGCACACAAATACCATGACGTGGATTCTGGTCTCGTGGTCCGGTTGCCCCGTAGAATCTGAGAAAAGCAAACACGCACGACAACGACAGAATCGTACCCCACATTGGGTGCCACTCTTTTCGTCTGCGCCATCTGTCCCGAGAATGCCCGATGCCCACGATCAACATCGCTTCGCATCTCACAGACATGGCCGTTCGATCACCCGAACAACTCGCGGTGCTGTTTCCTCAGTCTCGTGACCGATCTGGTAAAACCGAATACGCCCAGTACACCTATCACCGTCTGGAGGAAGAGAGCAACTTCCTGGCAGCGGGCCTTGATTCGATGGGTATCGGTCGGGGCGTGAAAACCGTCCTGATGGTCCCTCCATCATTGGAATTCTTCTCGCTGACATTTGCCCTGTTCAAAGTCGGCGCGATTCCTGTGATGGTCGATCCCGGCATGGGGATCAAAAATCTCGGAAAATGTCTCGCGGAAGCCGAACCGACCGCATTCATCGGCGTGACGAAAGCACACGTCGCGCGCCTGTTGTTTCGCTGGGCTCGTCGGTCGCTCAAACAGTTGGTCACGGTCGGTCGCAAACTGGGATGGGGCGGAGTCACGCTGTCCACAGTGACCGAATCGGGACGCAAACGTCAATCGTCAGCGAACCCAGCCGACGAACATTGGATCGCCCACACAGTTCATGCCGACGAAACGGCGGCAATCCTCTTCACAAGTGGCAGCACCGGCATTCCCAAAGGCGCGGTTTATTCGCACGGAAACTTCACCGCCCAGGTCGCCGCCCTGAAGCAGGCGTTCCAGATCGAACCGGGTGAGGTGGATCTCTGCACGTTTCCCCTGTTCGCGTTGTTCGCTCCGGCCCTGGGAATGACGGCAGTCGTACCACGCATGGATTTCACCAAGCCCGCACGCGTCATCCCCCGGGAAATCGAAGAGCCGATCGTTCGCTTCGGAATCAACAACCTGTTCGGCTCCCCCGCTCTGCTCAACCGAGTCGGACGCGAGTTCGCATCGAGCCCCACTTCCCAATCGCCAGCCGGATCACAGCCCGCTGACGGAACTCCACCTTGGAAGTCACTGCGACGAGTGTTGTCGGCCGGCGCTCCAGTCTCACCCTTGATCCTCGAACGGTTCTCGCAGCGCCTGTCCGAGACGAGTCAAATCTTCACCCCCTACGGGGCGACCGAGTCTCTGCCGGTTGCCGTCATTGGCAGTCACGAGATCCTGCGGGAAACACGTTACCGTACGGCTGAAGGAGCGGGAACCTGCGTCGGCCATCCCGTGACTGGGATTGAAGTCCGCATCATTCGCATCTCGGACGACCCGATCGCCGAATGGAACGACAGCCTGTGTGTCGCGCCGGGCGAAATTGGCGAGATCGTGGTTCACGGCCCGATGGTCACACAACAGTATTACCTCCGCCCGGACCTGACCGCGCTGGCCAAGATTCGCGATCCCGCGACCGGTCGCGTGCGGCATCGCATGGGAGACGTCGGCTACTTCGACGAGCAGGGCCGACTCTGGTTTTGCGGTCGAAAATCGCACCGCGTCGAGACTGCTGAGCGCACCTATTTCACCGAACCTGTCGAAGGCATCTTCAATACACATCCGGCCGTCTTCCGTACGGCTCTCGTGGGTGTGCGCCGCGCGGACGGCGTCGAACCGATCCTGTGTGTCGAACGAGAACGTTCTGACGGTCGAGATCATCAACAACTCTCGGACGACGAGCTGACGAAGCAATTGCTTGAGATCGGCGCAAAGTTCGAAACATCGCGACCAATTCGCACGATTCTGTTTCACCCCAGTTTCCCGGTCGACATCCGCCACAACTCGAAAATCTTCCGCGAGAAGCTGGCCGTCTGGGCAGCGTCAACCGTCGGTTTAAAATGACGAGTTTCCGATCTGCGCTGTGAAATGCACAGAATCTCACTACCGTTCGGAGTCGTGTAAGATTGCCCCCCTCACGATCGCTCGAGTTAATGTTCCTGCATCCGATTCGGTGACGCAAAGCTGTACGCGTTTTTCAGACGCGGACTTCATAAGCAGAATGCGTATCCCTTCATTTCGCAAATTCTCGACTGCTGTGACGATCCGACCACGATCACAGTCGGAAGGAAGTGCGAATGAGATTTGCCCATCGCCTTTCCATTGCCCAATTGTAATCGAGTCGTAGTCGTCTGATCGAAGTGCATCGGCAGAGTCAACAAACTTGTATCCATGTATCCTCTCGAGATTGGGATTGGGGACCACAAGTTCAGCAGAAGACGACGTTTGTCTCTCCGTTGAGACCTCAATTGCATTCAAGATCTGTATTGCGAGTTCAGGAGCCGAATCAGCATCGTGAACAAACAACATAAGAGCCCGTGCTTTTTCATTTTCAGAGGTGACGTAAATCGAAAGGTCCCGCTTCTGGTGAGCGATCGATTCGAGTTCATGCGCCAGACGGCTTAAGCTGATTCGATAGTTGATGGAAAAATTATGATTACGAAGCGATCCACTTGCCGCGACGATTTGGCAGCTCGTAAGAGCTTCAAAGATGGAATCCTCGCCCCGAGGAATCGCTTTCGCGTTACTCATTCGTACGGCCTCGCCTGATCGATCGCGCAAAACGTTCGTGTCCATTTGCTGTTCTTGGAGAAACACAATCACCCCAGGCACAAGACGCGCGATTTTCAATTTCAGTGCTTCACTTTTTGTTCCTTGTAGTATCCCAGCGAACGAGCGCAGCACGGTCGTTCGCTGGACGGTCTCGCCCCGCATGATCTCATGAATGTCTCTCGAGAAGATCTGGGAAGGATTTTTCTGATTGAAGAGTTGGCAGAGATTGTGATCGTTCTCTTCGACGACACCCGTAAGCGACCGAAGGATCGTGACGAACAGAACGGGATCGATCGGCGGGACGTCATGGAATTTCAAGCTCGTTTGATCCTTATCGACGTTGGAGAGAGCATAAAACCAGGGTCCGAGGTCCCTCGCCTTTTTCTCGATGAGCAGCCGAACAACTTGATAAGGCGCGTCATCGATCAGCCCGGCCAGTCGCACTTGTTCCTGATTAATCCACACCAGATCAGCCTGATGTTCCAACATCGTTGAGAGCAGTTTCATTTTTTCAGTCGTTCGTTCCCCCGTCGGCGACGATCGTTTGATCGCGTTGGGAATGACTCCCGTCATGCGTGCGACCTGGCGCAAGTACATTGCGGAGTGAACCAAGCCGCATCGATTTTCATCCAATGATGCCGCGTTGCGATTGGCGAACTCGAATAAGAGCTCACCCGTCCGCCTCAAATTCGCCTTATCCGAAGGATTCCACTTCGGAATCAGTTTGTCGAGTGATCCGGCAACGCGTCGCCAGTTCTCTGTTGCACTTTCGGTTTCGAGCGACTCTGAAAGATACTTATTGACTTCATCGACGTACGCCTCGGTCCATGCCCGTCGTTTCTCCGCTTGTGGTCCGTTCTCCGCTTCGGGCGCGTACGTTCGCGAACGGAGATGGCTATGAGGCGTCAATTCTGCCGCGGGCTTTCCGTCGAGCACATCCTTGAAGGCAATCGATGGTGAAGTGGTAAAAAATACGGGCTCACGCGCGGAAGCCTCTGCCGTATCCCTTTGCCCCGCGATCGGGTCACTCAAGAAGATCTCGGGAATCAGTTCAACAGGTGTACCCTGCTCCGGAGGTTTCCGTTTCTGATGGGCCGAAGTGGGCTCAGAAATGTTTTCTCTCCGCGTCAGTTCCTCAACACGTCGCAGGATGATTTTCTCTGCGAGGGTTTTGCGGTGCTGCTGTCGCGCCTGGAGCAATTGCAAATCAATCGAAGCAAGCTGCATGCGGCATTCCTGCACGAGCAACTGGGCATGGAACGATCGATCGACCAGCGTCTGCAACCGACTGCGCGTCGTTTTGATGTCGATTGTGGGCAGATCATTCGCCACGTCTTTTTGATATGACGCGGTCGCTCTCGTCACGGCTTTTTCGGCATCGCGGTAGTCTTGCTCCCAGATTTCGAGTTTGTCTTCAAGATGCTTGCGCAGCAACTGACTGATACTGATGGCGCTGTCCGTAACGACACTCCCCGCGGCAAGTTCATCAAACTTTGGCTCAGCCGTTGTGGGCGTTTCCGAGTCGCTCGAATCATTCTTGCGTCTGTTCGCGTCTCCCCACATGCGCATGACATGAGACAGCTCCTTTTGAATCGCATCAACCGTCGCCTGCTCCGCGATTTTTTTCGCTTCCTTCGCAGTTACACTCGCACTCTTCAACTTGTTCTGGGCTTCAGACACCTTCTCCTGAATCGCGTCCATCGTCAATTCGCCAGCTCTTATCGACTCCAGTCTCGCTGCATGATCGTTCTTCATCTCACGCTGGATTCGAGCCAGTTCTTTTTGGAGAGCCTCGAGCTTTGCATCTCTGATCCTGACCAATTCATTCTGCACGTTTGAGCCCTGCAAGAGCTCGTCATGCTTCGCACGCGTCGACTTCAGCAACTCAAGGAGCCGTTCTTGTTGAAGCTCAAGTTTGCTCTTACCGCTTTGGCGATCTTTCTGGGCCTCATCTGGCGGTTCACCTTCACTTAAGTCGTCGCCCCTCTTTGGCGGCACAGGATCGTCTTTCGACGAATTGAGTCTTGAGTCTCCTTCGGACGTGGCGGCTGGCGCGCTCAAAGGTTGTTCGTCCGATCGCGAGTTGTCCTGCGAGGTCCCGATTACCGCCATCGCGGGGACGATCGTGAGTAGTAGGATTACTCGGATCATTGATAATTTCAGACGCATGCCATCAACCTCTCTTCCTTGATTGGGGGTGTTGTACATTTCATCGTTGGCACTTCAATCGTGGCGCAGCTTGTCAATGACGACGTCACATCCAATTGCGAACCGGCGTTGTGCAAGAAAGGGGACTGGCTCCGCAAGGTGCCTGTCTCCTTTCTTGCACAACACAGAGTCGATCACAGCTCGCCACGATCAACTCCGTGCAATCTTTCAAGCAGGCCGGATACGGAATCCACACAACCACCTTCACGGCGGATCCTTGTCGAATTCGTCGTTCAATTGCAGCAAAGTGGATTCAAGGCGTTTGAGATCATCATCGGGATTCCACCGCAATTCGGAATCACCATCTGACATCTCATCGGTCACGTCGGATTGCCTCTGCGACGCCGCGACCGTTGCGGCGTTGACGGTCGACTCGATCGCCTGCTCGTCCCGCGCTGCAGGCGGAGTTGGCGTCGGAAGATCCTCGACGAATTTCGGCAGCCTGATCGGCCGCTGCGCGACACTCGCAAGGACAAGCATGCCAACCGCAACGACAATCAGCCCCAGCCGCTTGGACCACACGTTCGAACGGGCATACGGCGCGGGCAATCGTGCGAGGTGCGGTTGATGGACATGAGCCAGACATTGTTCGAATAATTCGGCCACCTGGTGCGCCGAGGCAAAACGCTGTGACGCGGATTTGGCCAGCAGGCGATCAACGACTTGTCCCAACCAACTCGGGAGCTGTGGATTGATTTCACGCAAAGGGCGGGCTCGATCATCAGTGATTCGGCGCAGAATGCCGTACGCGGTCTCCGCCCGAAACGGAGGATGACCAGCGCACATCGCATAGATGACACTCCCCAAACTAAACAGGTCGCTTCGGGCATCGATCCCCTCCCCGCGGGCCTGTTCTGGCGACATGTATTGAGGGGTTCCTGCAATCACGCCGCTACGCGTCAAACTGGCGTCGTCCGCCGCGCGGGCCAGACCGAAGTCGGTAATCATGACTCGTTCGACGTTGGCGAGCAGCAGAATATTGCCCGGTTTGATGTCGCGATGGACGAGCCCCTGATCGTGCGCAGCCGCCAAACCGCGCGCCGTCTGCATCGCAATCCGCAAGATTTCCTCAAGCGAAAGCGGTCCATCACGATCGATCCGTTTCTGCAGTGACTCACCTTTAATATAGGGCATGACGAGATACGGAATTCCCCGATACTCATCGACACCGTGTATCGCCACGACATTGTCGTGAACCACCGCGGCGGCCGCCTGTGCTTCGCGGGCAAATCGCTGCTTCGCCGCACCGCTACTGGCAAAATGCGGTGCCAGTACCTTGATCGCGGCATATCGATTTAGTGCTGGATCAAAGGCCTTCAGTACGAGCCCCATTCCACCGCAGCCAATCACCCCCGAGACTTCGTAACATCCGATGCGGCCCAGCATTCGCGGGTCGTCGGTCGGACCGAGAAAATCCAGATTCATTCGCTCAACGGACGACGTGACGTTGTTGTCCGCCGTACGGATCGTGGCGCCCGCCGCATTCTCAATCGAACTGAGAAGTGCCCGCGCGTCATCCCACAACGATTGATCCGCTGTCCGTCGTTGCAGCTCACGGCAACAGTCCTCGCACTGATCCAAATGACGCTCAAACTCGACGATTTGAGAATCGTCCAGACGCTCCGTGAGGAAGTCCAGAATTCGTTCGCTGCGACACAGACTCAGTTCAGACATTTCAAATTGCTTCTTTACTGAAATCGGCTTCTTGTAGAACGAGGAGATTCAAATGTCGTTCTCTCCATGACATTCGTGGTAACCGCGACCATCACTCGTCGTGAAGGATCGTGGCATCGAGCTCCTCAATCCGACGTTTTAATCTTTGCATGACACGGCTGCGGGACGCATAGATGCTGCCGCGGCTACGCTCCAGTTGCTTGGCAGCGATGTCGATGTCGACGTCCTCCACTGTTGTGAGCCAAAACGACAGCCAGGTCTCTTCCGAGAACTCTTCACGAATGTCACGCGCCGCCATCAGGAAGAGTTCACGGCGGCATTCCGTTCTCAACAGATCCGAATCCGCACCGTTCCGGGCGGGACACTGCTCCAGGAATTTCTGAATCTCGTCATCGCCCGACGACCGATCGGGCACACCTCGCGACAAGGCATTCAAAATGGCATTTTGTGCAATTCGTCCCAACCATGTCCGGAACTTGGCCCTTCCGGAATCCGGCTCCCAGCGATCGATGGCACGCGCAATGGCCCAGAGCACCTGTTGAGCCAGATCGTCCGCGTCCGCCGATTGCATCCCTTTGTATCGCGCCATCCGACAAATCACCGGACGATAGATTTCCGAGAATTCGTACCAACTCTCACGGTCCGCGGGATCGCGAACTCGGAGCAGCAAGCTGGGACGTGTCTCGGGAGCCGCCATCGAATGACTCATTGAAAAGGTCTCAACAGACTACACACATCTCCCGATCTTCTTTGACACACTTTTCCGATTTTGATCCGATTTGATCGCAGACGTGAGGGCGTTCTGTCGAGAAAGACTCGTGCAAGCACATCACTGCATGTCAGATACGCTACGCTGCCCAGGATGTAATCGGCCCGCAGGAGCCCTCGTGGAACCAAAGGATTATGAGTCCTCAGTTCTGACGTCAGCTCAGTGTTCGAATTTCATGATTCCCATCTGTTTCCGCGTTCTTGCGAACACAGATGAACCTGCAGTTGGGCAGTTTCCCGAGACTTGCCGAGAAGCAGATGTGCGGAGAGTAGAGTCAGCGGCAAGACGATTGCCCAGTAGGGGATCGTCCACGATTCGAATTCCTGAATCCACCGAGGACCGCTGGCGACAACCTCTTCATTGCAAAAAGCAGAGAAGTCGAATCCCAAACCAGCAACCCTCCAATGAAGCTCGTATCCTTCCCACGATTCCTCAAGACCAGGTTGATCGTTGACTCGGTAGAGCCATCTCGATGGCCGGGGATTCCGAATTGGCCAAATTCTTTCCCAACTGACGCGCCCATGAACCGAGATCACGCCATGAGTATTCGTCTGATTGAGCCGAAACAACGCGTCCAGACTTGATTGACTTCTGACCCAAGCCGCCAGGAACCCGCACGCCAGGAGCAGCGTGACGACACCCAGTTTGCGCTTCCAGCCTCGGAAGAACTCTCCCATGATTTCGCTCGCAGATGACTTGTGACAGGTTGTCTGTAGTCTTACCGCTTGAACGGCGGCGAGCAAGAGCCTCGGACAATTGAGCCGTCGAGACAAGACTCAACGGCAGGCAGTCACAGAGCTTCAATTCTGAATGATGAGGTTCGTGACCTCGCGACGAGCACGCCAAACAGGCCGAGGATGCGGCTCACACACCGATTAGGAGGAAGTCACACGGCCCCTCGTCGAAGCACGTCACACGTGGGGATGCCGTCATTTCTTTTCGTTCGTGTCGACAGACGACCACAGCATCTTTTGCGCAGTTCCAAACTCGCCAAGTTGATAAATGTCGATAGATTTCGCCTGGAAGGTGAACACGGAAAATGGTTCCACTTTGAGCTTGTCGACGAATTCACGTGTTCCGAGACCAATCGTCACATGCGGATTAAAGTTCTTCCCACTACTTTTGGGGACAAACTCCGAAACATACCGAATCGTCTGCTGGGATTGAGAAATCGTCGCTCCATCTGACCTCAAGGCGAACGATTCTGCCGTCCCCTTCTCCGATGTGAATGGCGAGACCGCATCAATGAATTTCTGCTGCAAACGCATGAGGTCATGCGACCGCTCCACGACAATTCCGGCCAACCCCAGTTTTTCAACTGGTATGTCGTAGTAACCCGTTGCTTTGAACGTCCACGCGGTTGGGGTCTCGTTCCGCAAGACTTCGGCGACAGCCGCTTGAACACGTTCCAATTCGCTTGTTCTGACGAATCGTTGAAGCAGTGTGATGTGTGCCGCGTGAATGGCGTCGAGTTGAAAGCCATTGGGATAATTCCCGCACAGCCGATCATTGGCCCCCCGCGCACGGTCCAGCATCAACTGGTCGGGCGCAAGCAGAATGTCGATCGCGGTCACGTCGTGGACACGCTGGGACGATTGCCCGAATGCCAGCAGCGGGCAAATCACGATGAAGATGCCGCATGCGGACAGAAGAACCGTCTGACGTGAGGTCATCTTGAACGCTTTCAGGAGATCGTTGACTGCCTGAGGAAATAACGGCCGACCATCGGCACGACACCTGTCAGCACCAAGACTGTCGCGACAGAGCGACTGCGCCACTAGTCTCGGTCGACCGAGACCCGGATGTCGCCAGAGTCCTCAATCAGAATTCGGACTTCAATGCGACAACGGCAGTCGCCGCACGCGACGGCGATGCGTTGGTCACTTCCCAACGCTGGATCAATCGGAATCGTGATCACTTTACCGCAAGCGGCACATGCGCAATAGCCTTCGTCGATTTCCATCTCCCACGCAAACTGGCCTTAGAACAGGCCGCAATATATACATCCGACCAGGTTGCTGCAATCGGCTCTGAGCTCCGTCGATCAACGGTGCGGAAACGCGCATCAGTGACTGCGGATCGACGGCATCGACAGTTGAATCGGTAGCCCACTTCTCCATTTTATAGTGGTCGGCCCCCCTCCTCATTCTGCGTTCTATGTGAGCGTTCACAAGCCTGGCACGGGCTCATTTTCCCGCGGTAAAGGGAAAAACTGCGATGGTCGAATCACTCTGGATTTCAATGAACCGGGAAACTGTGCCGATGGCCCTTCCGACGGTGTACGGTGACCAGCGGGAATCATGCTCCAGAGATCACTGTTGACGGCGCGACCTGCCGGACCACGTTTCAAGAACATCCCAACGAGAATTGCTTCATCTGGTAGATGATTCGCCCATCGACGGACAGGAAGCCTTCCGCCTGAAGCTGTTGCTTCTGATCATCGACGCGCGTGATCACCGCAGAGACTGTCACCTTCTGGTCGCGCGGGACCACCTGCCCACGATAGACCCACTCATGCTTGGCGGGAACCGATGTCGACGTCCCTTCGATGATCGGCGTGGCGAACGACGCGTTCGGCGAAAGCTTCCAGCGATCGGCCGCGTAAAATTTCAAAAGCTGATAAAACGACTCCAGCCCGAGCGATCCGGGAACGACGGGATCTTGATGGAAGTGCGCCTTGAAGAACCACGACGTCGGGTCGACGTGGGTCGTCCCGATGGCAAATCCCAACCCGCCGGGCCCACCTGACTGAGACAGTTGCACGTCATCAATCATCTGAAATCGACGGTCCGCAAATGGCGCGGTATCGGTATAGGGAAACTTGATCGAGTGCACGAGATCGGCTGGCGTTGGAACGAATGGCTTGGCATCACGAAATCCTACCTGGTTTGCCAGCGACGCCTTTGAAAAGAAACCGAAATACGTGTTTCCCACGTAGACGGTTTGATCATCGCAACGCAGATCGAAATCGTAGTGTTGGATAATCATTCCGCCCGAGTTCGACACGCGGGTCATCTTGACGGTCGTCGTCAGCGTGCCTGACGTAGGAACGACTTCTCGGAACTGGGTTGCCGTTCCTCCCAGATTTCGGAAGGACACATCGATGTCACTCGTCAGGGCCGAACCCACATAGGCCGCCAACCATCCACACGGCTGCAATGCCGTTTCCAGCAGCACGGCAAATGGCATCTGGTGTTGTCGATTTGCCGCGAAATACCAAGCATCGACCGGCACATCATACTGCGCCACCACTTCGCCGCCCGCACGCAGAACCCAGGGTTCACATCCGCTGATCGCCACAATCCGGTCAAGAAATTGGAATGGCGGGCCGGGCAAACGGGCGATCGTTCGCTCGGAATCAAAGACCCGGTAACGATCACCGAACGCTTCAGACGGATTTCCAATTGCAAAAGCCGTGATGCGATCCGTATCAAACAATGCGGGCCGGCGATCATAGCGAGGTTTCACAACTGTGCTCGAAGTGACGCCTGCTCCGTGTAACGAACCTGACACCTGTTTCTTCTGCGACCACAAGCGTTCGACGTGGGTTCGCGTCAGGCCCGTCAGCCGTACCGACATATCGGTGATTTCGACAACCGGCTTGCCGTCGGCGTACATCAATGCGTCCGCCAGACAGTAGGGCGTCTGTTCCAATCCACCGTCGACCGAGGGCAAGTAGCCGATTTCCTTCAGCGTGATTTCGTACCAAACCTTTTTCGTATCCGCACGGACTTGTCCACGGCATTTCAGACGGCTGCGAATTCCGGGGACTGGCTCATACGCCACCTGCCCCTGCTCGCCAATCCAGCCCATGCGCAGCAGATAGATTCGCAATGTATGCATGCAGCATTCATACATCAGCGTGCCGGGCATCACCTGGTCGTCGCAGAAATGGCAGGTCAAGAACCAGTCGTCAGAATGAATGTCGAGCTCACCCAGGATCGTCCCCAGGCCGAACTTTCCGGCGGTCGGATCGAGACTTAGAACTCGATCGATCAGCCACATCCGCGTTCGTTGGGCGCCGGCTTGAGTCGCCATCGCCACATTTGCTTGAGGACTGCGCAATGATTCAGATGTCTCTGGCAGCCCAGGGAGTGTCACCGGAGTTTGCAAGGCGAGACCCGCGAACGCATCACCGAAGCACTGATCCAGGCGTCCCTGACGTAGCGACAGGATCTGCGCATCGTCGTAGCTCTCAATTGCCAACGGAACCAGTTCCACCCAATCGTCGGGCCGCTTTCCGGGCCGCGGCCGTTTGTCGAGAGCCGTATGAATAATCCCTTTCCCGCTGGCCAGTTCCTGTTCGGAAAAGAAACCCGCGCAGCCTTCGCGCATGGTGAGCAGTGGTTCGCCATCGACCGTCGCGTCGAACTCAAACCGAAACAGGAATGTCTTCCCCTGCCGGAAGAAATGGTTGACCTTGATATCATAATGGATCGTTTGGCCCGGTCGTGGCAGCGCCTGATGGAACGTGACGACGGCGTCGAGCAGACGGTAACAGGCCAACCCTTTTGTCTCACGATCAATTCCCAACCAACCGGAGAGGAACAGGTCTGCCTGCCCCGCTTCGACGGCAATGCATGTCGGAATGCGATCGCAATCGAGATACCACGCCCCGCGATGAATGTCGTGTTCGGTCACGACGCGGCCCGATGTCATCGACAGCGGTTCCCCTTCGATTTCCAGAATGCGGTCAACCAGCATCAGCGGTTCATCTGGCAGCCGCACGCGCGTGGGATGCTGATCGATCTCAGCAAACATGGGACCGAGCGCGCGGCCGATCTTCCCAATCGCAAATTCCATGCACTGCTCTCGCGTCAGCGAACGCGGTGGCTCGTCGGACGTCGGTGCGTTGGGCTCGACTGCCAGAATGGCTGGTGACACTTGCTCCGTCGGCAACCGATCATCCGCGATCGGTGCAGAAACGGATGGTGACAGTCTACCGTCCAGATTCGCAAGTTCCGTCAGAGCGGCCAACTGGCTGAGCGTTGTCTGATAGATTTCGCCCGAGACGCGCAGATAGGTCTCATGAGCCTTCTGACGAGCGGCGAGAATTTCCTGAAGCTGCGTGATGACGTTGGTTCCAAGCATGTCGAGAATTTCGTCCGTGTCTTGGTGAGGGAAAAGAGGTTGTGAGGCTTCGCCGACGTTCTTTGCTTGGGTTTCAACCATTTCGGCCATCCCATCGTCGTCGACCGCAGAGTCTACTGGTTCGTTCGGCCAACCACCGGTTGGGACCGGAACAGAAAAGGCCGCGGCACTGGTTCGTGTGACGATTTCACGGCGTTTGTCTCGGCCCTGATCCTCAACCGTGTCTCGTCCAACCTGCCCGTAGAGATAACTCAAGTCGACCGGCACGCGTTCCGCAATCAGCCGTGCCAGAAGTTCGAAGAATGTAACAATGGGGTTTATCGTAATCGGTGTCGCCGACTGTGCCAGATGGATTCGGTCGCCGAGTATCTCGTCGATCATGCGCGCACAGGAAGACCCGGGCCCGATTTCGACGAAGATTCGCACACCATCCGCGTAGGCTTGCTCGACGACACGAGGAAAATCGATCGTATCAACCGCCTGGGCGACAATGGCGCGCGTGGCGGACTCGCGCGTCAATTCGTAAGCATGCCCCCAAGCCGCGCTGTAAAACTCGACCGGGGGCGGTGTGGTTGGCATGTCATGGAGTGCATGATAGGCCGATTCCACCTGTCGCAAGATGTCGCAATGGACGGTACTTGGCGCCGCAAAGGGCACAAAGTTCGCATTCAACATTCGCACCAGCGATTCGACCGCAACACGTTGGCCACCAATCACACATTGAGTGGGCGTGTTGATGATCAGCAAGTACGCGTTCCGCGCAGGAGGCTTTGAAGACGACGATTCGCCCGATTCCACATGCCTGCCAGACGCAGCGCCCCCTGGCGCCAGTCGCGATATCGCGTCCCGAACCTCGTCCGGGCCGCGATCGATGGCGCCCGAAATCCAATCGACCTCAACCGCTTCAGGAACATTCCAAGCCAGTCGGGCCGCTCGAAATGGACGAACCAGATCACTGCCAAACAACGTGGCCTCATCCATTCGCTGCAACATCTCATCCCGATGCGTCCAGGCGCGCAACCCGAAAAATGCCGCCGACTCGCCAAGACTATATCCGATGCTCGCCCGAGGACTGATTCCAAACAGGTGAAGGAGATCGCAGATCGCAGTCCCGAGCGCCACCTGGCCGAAGATCATCGACTTGTGATCATCCAGTAGCGCGGCGGTAGACGAACCGTTCCAGATCAGCTCAGATTTGTACTGATCGCGGAGTCGCGCGTTTTCCTGTTCCTGCCGACGGAGAACATCGGGAAACGCGGCAAGTAACTCACGCCCCATTCCGAGAAATGCATTGCCCGATCCGGGAAAGACGAATGCCAACTTTCCTGACGGTCCCAATGGTCGCGTCGAGAAATGAACGCGACGATCAAATTCGGGTGCCACAGCCTCGCCACGAAGCCGCGCAGATCCAACGTCGATCAAGGTTGCCAATTCGTCCAAACTGGTCGCCAATAACACCAATGCGAGTCGACGCGGTACCGACGACCAGCGGCGGCGATGCCACGCCTGGGCAAGACGTCCCATGGAGCTCGCCATCTGCGACCGAACCTGTCCCCCCTGCGGCGATTGGCCCGCTGCTTGAACTTGATCTTTCAGTTCATCCAGCGAAGTCGCAATCTCGGCCGTCGAGTCGCCATCCATGACGAAAACGCCGATTCCAAAGGCGTCCGATGTCGAATTACCTGCGAGTGTTGCCGACCTCTTTGCCGACCCCATCAGTTCGAACCGCAAGGCCTGTCCGTCGACACCGCAGCCGGGAATTTGCATTGTTCGTGGGCCATCATCCCGATTTGTCAGCCAGTATTGTTTCGAAGGCGTTTCACGCAGGGGAACTTCAATGGCCTGCACCGCTTGAACGAAATTCACCAGTCCGGTCGCCGCACCAAGCGAGGCCAATCGACGATGACGTGTGGGTTCGACGTTCCACCCAACCGATTCGATTCGACTGAGAATGGCATGGATCTGATTGCCATCCCGCTCGGCATCGTCGCGCCGCTTCAGAACCACCGCAACCGCTCCATCGTGGTCCGGCTGCTGGCTATCAGCAAGCACTGCACGCAACCTCGCGATCTGGCTCCGAATGTCACAGGGCAAGTCGACGGCACCAACAATCGCCTGATCGAGTTCACCACGGCGCAGTGCGTTTGCCGCCAGTTCCAGCGCCCGAAAGCCTGAATTTTGATCGGAGGAAATCGTAAAGCTGGGGCCACCGACGTTGAATTCGCGCGCCAGTCGACTGGCAACAATCCCGCCCAGGTTCCCCATCACGCGGTTGGCGGAAAGAGGCGGACTAACCCGATCCTTCAAGTTGTCGGTCCACGCTCGAAGTTCCGCCGCAGACAATAAGAGCCCAAGTTGCTCCGCCCACCGAGGCGCCACTTGTTCGATCGACCAACGCAAATGAAATCCGCTCGTATTCGGATCAAGTTCGATGCCGATGAAGACGCCGGTCCTGTCACTGACAGACTCGACACTCGTTGCCATGGCAGGCGAGACATCGTGCAGCGCCGACGAAGCCAGCTTCAACATCAACTGCTGCTGCGGCAACATGTCCTGAAGTTCCAGCGGCGGAATGCGGAATTCGCCCAGCGGCGTGGTGACGCTTCGGATCTTCCCCAACCCCTCGAAGTGCTTTCGCTGGTCACCAAATTCTTTCCGGAACCACTCCGATTCCAGTACACCCCAATCCTGGGTGCCCGCTGCCGAGTCGGGGGTCAAGTTTGAAGCGGGCTCAAGACATTCAACGAACCCCGCGTCAGATTCACCAACCTGGACGGCCAGCCCGACAATGGCAATCTCGATCGTGGACTCGTCGCACGAGGTCGTCCTTCGTTCAACGACCGCCGCATCCAATGAGATCGGCGGCGGTTGGCTTGGAACGGAGAGGGCAATTGCCGAATCCAGGAACTCTTCGATCAGCACATGGGCATTGATTCCGCCAAATCCGAAGGCATTGACCGTGGCCCGTCGTGGAACCTCCGATCGAGCGTTGTCATGCAGGCTGGACCTCGCAGACAAACGACCATTGCCGCGTCGTGGCCAGCGCTCCGACTGCCCGAGCACGCGGAATGGTGATTTCGGATCACTCAGCGGTGCGGCGGGCGTCGTGAAATTCGCAGTCGGGGGAAGCGTTTGGTGCTGGATTGCCATCAGGACCTTCATTAATCCTGCGGCCCCCGCCCCCGTCAGCAAATGCCCCACATTCGACTTCACGCCCCCGATGACACATTGCCCCGACCGCGACGATTCGTCCTGCCAGAGTTGATGCAAACTCGCGATCTCGACTCCATCACCAACGGGAGTTCCTGTCGCGTGACATTCAATCAGATCCACATCGCTGGGCCGCCATCCTGCTTCTTGATAGGCCGCTCGCATCGCCCGCAGTTGTCCCTCGGAATGAGGCGCCAGCAGATTGGCACCGCGGTCGTTCGACAACCCGATTCCCGCGATGACACCGTAGATCCGATCCCTCGCAGCAATGGCATCATTCAACCTCTTCAGGACGAAAACTCCAGCGCCTTCGCCGACAACGAGTCCGTCTGCCGAGGAGCTGAGCGGCGCACAGCGACTGCCGCGTGATAACGCCTTGAGCTGTGCAAACCCCATCTGCGTGTACTGACAATCCGGCCGTGACATTCCGCCTGCCAGCATCGCGTCGGCTCGATGATCACGCAGTTCTTCGCAGGCGAACTTCAATGCATACAGCGACGACGCACAGGCCGCGTCCAGCGTATACGCCGAACCACCCAGGCCGAGTCCCTGCGCAATCATCGCTGCGGGAAGGCTTGCGGCAAAATGGTTAAGCGGATGCCAGGACTTCGAGGCATAACCTTCGGCGAGCTCCTGCTGAAGCTGAGCACGACGCGCGTCGCTACGCGGAACCGAATCAATCAGCTTCTCAATCAATGTGCGCCCGAGCACATCACGGCAGATGGCCGACGTCGATTCAGTCGGCAAGGCGATATTTCCGAGAATCACCCCAACGCGGCGACGATCAATCCCATCAAGGCTTCGGGCATCTTGAACCGCGGCGCGCGCTGCATGCAGCCCCAGATGAAACAAGGGATCAAGTTGACGCACAAGCTGGTGGTCAAGATCCAACCCTGAAGGATCAAACTCAAACCCTTCAATGAAACAGCCCCAAGTCGAATAAACTCGGTCAGGCTTGGGCCCAACCGGATCGTAAGCCGTCTCCGGAGCCAGAAACCAGCGTTCTCGTGGCGCAGAACGCCCTGAGTCGACACCATTCGCGATGTTCTGCCAGAACTGATCGAGTTCGTGTGCGCCGGGGAAAATACCTCCCACGCCGACGATCGCGATGCGGTTGGTTCGGTCAGTCATCGACATGTGGCAGGGAACTTCGATAGTAGGGGTGCTTGCGACCGGCTGAATCCAATGTGGACTGATCATTCACCAACGCAGGATCAAGTCCCATCGTTCGCGACTCATTCCGAACTCCGTCGCCGATTTTAGGTACAGGCGAGTCCTGAAACGCCGTCCGCCAAATCGTCCATCATAATCAGCCTGGTTTGCGCATTCTATGAGAGCCGCAGAGTTGCGGTCAGAACTCGTGACCATTGTGCGGGTCGTAGCGGTTACAGCAGCCAGCCCCTCACCTCGACCTATCAATCTTTGACGATATCGACGCTCAAATCAAACCTTGACGCGGATTGAGTCATTCTGTCAGGCAAGAGCTGCCGGATTTTGACGCAACACCCAAGTTTCTGGAAATGAGTCCATCCTCCGCAATTCAGTTCCCCGCCAATCCATCCATCGCACAACCACCTGCAAGAACGCCACTTCCGTAACGGCGACACTCCGATTTCCACCACTCAAGGCGACGAAAAACGAATCGCAAACGAACGACAACTGAATTACAACGCCACTGGACCGTCATGCAGCGGCGTTGTTGTGTGACGCACGTGCCATGGCAATGCCAGGATCAGGACCAATGCCCTACGGGTTCCATCACATTCTGAAATTCGCCGTCACCTCGTGCATCCTCGTTCCTTGCTTGATGGGGTGCGCGGCGTTTCATCCGATGGATGGAGTCCCCGTTCGTTACCTTCCGGAAGAGATGAAAGTTGGAGAGCGAAGCGGCAAACGCACGATTAAGCTGTCGCTTCTGGAACAGCCTTGGGACGGAATCCACCGCGTTGACAGCGGAGACGTACTGGGGATTTACATTGGCGGAATCCTGGGCAAAAAGGACGAGAATCCGCAGGTCTATTTCCCTCCTCAAAACTCCGACGCGACTCCGTCTGCTGGCATCCCGGTAACCGTCCGGGAAGACGGCACGATTTCACTGCCAATGATTAAGCCGCTGCTGGTCCGGGGAAAGACGACCAGCGAAACCGAAGAAGCGATTCGCAGGGCCTACACCGACCACGAAGGTGGACGCGAACTTCTGAAGCCGAACGAAGAACGGATCCTGGTCAGCTTGCTGAAAGCACGCCAGACACGAGTGATGGTTGTTCGGCAAGACTCTCGTAGCGAGCCTCTCACGAATCAAGCCGTCGGCCTCTTGAATATCGGGACGACTAAACGCGGAACCGGCAAGATGGTCAGCTTGCCCGCATATCACAATGACGTGCTGAATGCATTGGTGGCAACCGACGGGCTGCCAGGTCTCGATGCGGAAAACGCCGTCTACATTATCCGGCGACAACTGGGGCCGGATGGAAAGCCCTCACCGATCTCGGCCGCAATCGACCCCGAGGAGCTCATCCGCCGCAGCAAACTCGCCGCAGAGAAGACCGTGGTCCGCGGCCAGAATCGTGATTCATGGAACAATACTGGCTGGTCCGCGAATGGCAACGGTGCCTTTGATCGCGAGAATCAGGGGGGATCTCAACAGCCGTCGTCCGGGTACGGTCCCGCCTCGCCCGCCCAGAATCTCATGAACTCGCCAATGGGAAATCGAACCATCCCGACTCAGCCGTCGCCAGCGGCCGCACAAGACAAAGCAACTCCTTGGACACGCCCCAACTTCGACGGGAACTCGTATCCAGCGGTCCAAGAGGGGTACCAAAACCAGCCGCCGATCACAGAGGACATTCGGGGTGGAGTTCCTACCATCCAGACCTCACACCAACGCGGCGACGCTCCACCGGTGCGGAGTTCTTATCCCGGCTATGCCACTCCCGTGACTCCTGGCGACGCACAGGTTCCCGCCGCACCGGGCTATTCCATGCCAGATCCTGCAGAACCGATTTTTGATGCGCCCCGCTTCGAAATGACAGATGACCTGGCCGAAGACTCCTACGGCAACTTCGGCGGCGGAGACATGGACGACGGACATAAGATCATTCGAATTCCGATTCGCCTCGGTCCTGGCGAACATGTCGACATCAACCCCGAAGACGTCATCCTCTATGAAGGAGATATCGTCTTCATCGAATCACGAGATTCCGAAGTCTTCTTCACCGGTGGACTGCTTGGGGGCGGACAGTACACGCTGCCCCGTGACTTCGACCTGGACATTCTCAGGGCACTTTCGATCGCCACATCGCGAACCGGAGGCACGGGCGCCGCACGTCAGGTCGGTGGAGTTTCCGCGCTCAATAGCGATGTGACGATCAGCCCCAGCAATGTCGTGGTCATTCGTCAGCTACCTGAAGGTGGCGAAGTCCCGATCAAGATTAATATCTACCGCGCAAGAACCGACCTTTCCGAGCGGTTGGTCATTCAACCGGGTGACTACATCTACCTGCAATACACTCCCGTCGAGGCGGTCGCCGCGTTCATCGAACGCCACCTGCTGGAAGGAGCTCTATTCGGAGTGTTTACTCAAAACATGGGTCGAAACAACTGATCGCCACTGCCGCGACCAGTTTCAAATGTCGAGATCATCTCTACCGCAGCTGCAACATCGATCAGGCGGATTCCGTACACACTTCGTCAGCCCGCGACCCGCTGCAGCAGTTTCGCTACGTGCTCTTCGAGAATCGGCAATGCCTCGGCCGGCGTCGCGCAGTCGATGTCATGGACCTTCCAGAATTCCACCTGTTCGAGCCATTTCGGAAAGCGGCGATCCATCAGCGGCCGATGTTCAGCCTCTTTCACGGCGATCACGAGATCCGAAGTCTCGAAGTCTTCATGAGCGGCATCAATTGGCAGCCGACGGTACTCATCAAAGGGAATCCCCAATCCCGCCAGGTGCTCCTCAGTGAACCGCGACATCGGCCCTGGGTTGTTGGCATCAATTGCCAGCCCCCTTGATTCCGCCTGCCATGCCAGACCGAGCTGCTTTGCGTGCCAGTTGAAATAGATCTCGGCAAACCGACTTCGATAGTAGTTGCCCGTACATAGAAACAGAATCTTCTTCATTCGCTCCGCTCGACACTAAAAGACAGCACTCTGCAAAATCAGTGACCCGCGCCCCGACGATGACTCGGACTCATCCGCGCGGTCTCGAAGGGCACATCGACGGATTCTACCGCCATGTGGGGCCGCAACGCCCTTAAGGATTCATTGCTTTTCGGAACTACGAACCTTTGCAAGACGTGGCTCACGTCTTTGCAGGGACGTCAGATTGGGTCAAGTTGCCATCAATTCGACGCCACGTCGATCCTGTCGGATTCTTGTCCTGTAGGGCGGCAGGCAACCGTGCCATTCGGACATTGTCATAGCACTGCAACATCCCGAATCGTCGCACGGACGAAGGAAATCCAACGGCCGTAAAGCCAGGATGCCCCGTTGCGGGGAATGGTCCGCCGTGATTCATCGAGGCGACGACGGCAACGCCCGTGGGCATCTTGTCGTTCAACAATCGCCCGACCTTCTGCCGCACGACGGGTTCGATCAGAGCATAGAGGGCATCGTCCGCACCGGATTCGGCCGTGTAGAGGCTGCCGGTCAAGTTGCCTTCGAGACCGTGTGTGGCGGCCAGCAGTTCTTCGGCACTTTCACAAACCACAACCAATGACGAATTGCCGAAGGCTTCGGTCTGCAGCGCTTCCGGCGATTTGATGAATTGTTTGCCGGTGACACGCAGCAACGTATTCTGGCACGAGTAACCTGCTCCGCCGCCGGTCGAGCCGCCGGTCAGCAACGTCGCCCCATGCGCCACGAGAGTCTTGATTCCATCATGCAGATTCTTTTGAACGCTCTCGCCGAGCAGCGTGCCGACCGGAGCCGCCCGGAATCGCTCGACCGTCAAACGAATAAACTCCTCGGTATTCGGACCAGCCAGCATCAGAATCAGCCCGGGGTTAGTGCAGAACTGTCCCATCCCCATCAGGCAACTTGTTGAAAACTGCTCGGCCAGCGCCGCACCACGTTCAGCGAGAGCCCCCGGTAGCAGATAGACCGGATTGATGCTCGACAATTCCAGGTAGATCGGCTTACCCACTCGATCCGCGGCGGTTTTCAGCACGGTCCCTGCCGAGCGAGACCCCGTATAGCCGACGGCACCTAACAACGGATGAGACACAAATTTCTCGCCATCGTCATGACTGGTCCGATAGATCAGTTGCACGAATCCATTCGGCATTTTTGTCGCGACGGCGGCCTTCAAGGCAATCTCGGCAAACAGCCGCGTCGTTTCTGGATGCAGTGAATGGCCCTTGCCAATGACGGGGTTTCCCGCAGCCACCGCCGATGCGAAGTCGCCGCCAACCACACCGTTATAAGCGTAGGGAAAATTGTTGGGCCCGAACACGGCGACCGGTCCGATCGGGGCCAGAATCGATCGAATGTTTGTCGCGGTATCAATTGTCGGCTCGGCCCACGAACCATCGCGTGCCGCCTTTGCCGCTTGTCGCAACTGATTCGTCGTACGCGGCAGCTCCACGTCTTTCAACCGAGGTTGAACGGCCAATCCCGTCTCAAGATGCGCGATCGCCACAAGGCTCTCGGCACGCTCTTCGATCATCGTGGCATAGGTTTCCAGGAACTCGGCAAATCGCGATCCTGGCCAATGGCGTACGATGTCTGCGGCTCGAGAAGCGGCCTGCAGGACTTCTTCAATTTCGGACCACGGACTGATGGGATACTGGTCCGGTAACGCTTCCATCGTCTTCGGATTTACCGCGTGAAAGAACTTCTTCCCTGTTGAAGGGCGCCACTGTCCATCGATCAGAACGGGATGCGTCGTCATTGCCATTTCCTAGCCGCCTCATGGGCGAGCAATCTTTCTACTGCGGGACCATTCGTGTCCCATGATCTTCGCTGCGCTCGGCTCGTCAATCAACCGCCACGCGAATCTTCTGGCGAAACTCATTTTTACGCGGGTTCGGCCGCACGTAACGCTTGCATCGACAAGACCGAACACCGACAGGCCCGATTCGGGTCAACTGAGCAATTCATGCACCACGCGCGCCGGCTCGACACCCGTCAAACGCGAGTCGAGCCCTTGGAACTTATAGCTGAACTTGCTGGCATCGATTCCCAACTGGTGCAGCAACGTCGCGTGAATATCGTGAACCGATACGCGATTCTCGACGGCGTGATAACCAAACTCGTCGGTCGCACCAAACTGAAATCCTGGCTTGAAGCCACCACCGGCAAACCACATCGTGAATCCCGCCAGATGATGGTCACGTCCGGTTCCCTGGTTCATCGGCGTCCGGCCAAATTCGGAACCAAACACGACCAGCGTGTCTTTCAACATGTCACGTTGCTTCAAATCGGTGATCAGTGCCGCGATCCCTTGATCCACCTCGCGCGCCGTGCCCGCTGAATGGTCTTTCAACGCGCTGTGATGGTCCCAGTCGCGGTGATACAACTGAATGAAGCGAGTTCCTCGTTCCGCCAGCCGCCGGGCGAGCAGACAGTTCGACGCGAACGAACCATCACCGCCTCTCGTTCCATACAAATCAAAGATGTGCTCCGGTTCCTGACTGACATCCATCAGTTCCGGAACGCTCGACTGCATGCGAAATGCCAGTTCGTACTGGCTGACGCGCGTGGCAATTTCCGGATCGTCGTACGTGGTGTTTGCGATCCCATTCAATTTCTGAACGGCGTCAACCACGTCGCGCTGGCGGTCCTGCGTGACCCCTTTGGGACTGCCGACATAAAGCACGGGATCACCCTTCCCACGAAACTCAACCCCCTGGAACTGACCTGGCAAGAATCCCGAATGCCACTGCCGCGCGGCAATCGGCTGCTTTTGTCCGAACTTACCCGTCGAGACCATCACGACGAACCCCGGCAGACTCTGCGATTCAGAGCCCAATCCATACAGCAGCCACGATCCCATCGCTGGCCGCCCACCAATCATGGTTCCCGTATTCATGAACGTGTGGGCCGGATCGTGATTGATGGCCTCAGTAAACATCGATCGAACGATACAGATGTCATCCGCGCACTGCGCGCCCAGATGCGGCCAGATCTCGGATATTGACTGGCCCGAGTCACCCCACTGCTGAAAGGCATGTTGTGGTGCGAAGCAGTTCAGAGACTTCCCCTGAAGCTGCGCGATTTGCTGGCCGTTCGTAATCGATTCCGGCATCGGTTTGCCGTGCAGTTCGGCAAGCTTCGGCTTGTTGTCGAAGGTGTCGATGTGAGTCATTCCTCCGGCCATATACAGCCAGATGACCCGTTTTGCCTTGGGCATGAAATGGGTTGGATTGAGGACTCCTTTGCCGGATTCGCTAGCGGTATTGGCAGCGAAGGTCACCCCATCCCGCTGCAATAGCGTCCCAAGCGCCATCGAGCCCAGACTGACACCAGCAGATTGCAGAAAGGTTCGGCGAGCGATCGCTGTTGGAATCGACATGGTCGTTGCTTTCAATCAAATCGAGAGCACGAAGGCACTCGCGATGCATTGGGCGGAATCAGTTTCGAGTAATCACTTCATGTAGATTTAGAATCGTCCGTGCGACACTGGTCCAGGCCGCCAATTCGCCTTGATCCAGATCCGTTGGAACCGGTCTATCTCCGACGGACAACAAATGCGTTGCCGCGTCAGTGTCGCTCCGATATTCGTCGCGATGCTTCTGCAGGAGCTGCTGCAGAACGCCAATTTCGGCCGGGGTGATTGCGCGAGACACCGCGCGACGAAACGCGAAATCCATCCGCGCCGCATCGTCCGATCCACCATGTCGCAAGATCAGTTCCGCGAATGCCCGGGCCGCTTCGACATACGACGGATCATTCAACAGAACCAAGGACTGCAAGGGTGTGTTCGAGCGAGGGCGATCGACCGTGCATTCTTCGCGACTTGGTGCGTCAAAGGCCTGCAAACTGGGATGCAGGTATTGCCGCTGCCAGTGCGTATACAGCCCGCGTCGATACAGGTCTTCCCCGTGGCCATTCTGCCATTCACGAATCGGGAAATTCAGATGAGCCCAATAGCCGGGCGGCTGATACGGTTTCACACTGACACCGCCAATCGTCGTGACCAATAGGCCGCTGACCGCCAGCGCATCGTCACGAACAAACTCGGCGTCGAGCCGGAAACGGCCCTGTCGCGCGAGCCAGCGGTTGTACGGATCAAACTCGCGCAGCTCGTGACGTGCCAGGGAGGTTTGTCGGTAAGTCTCGGACATCAGGATGGTCTTGATCAACTGCTTGATATCCCATCCAGAATCAATAAAGCATCCCGCCAGATGTTCCAGCAGTTGTGGATGACTTGGGGGTTCTCCCTGCGCCCCCAGATCGTCAACACGACGAGAGAGCCCGCTGCCGAACAGCAATTTCCAGACGCGATTCACAAACACACGCGCCGTGAGCGGGTTATTCGCCGCCGTCAGCCAGCGCGCCAGGTCGAGTCGCGTCAAACGTGTCGTCGAGGTCTCCGACGACGAAAAAATTCCCGGGAATGCGGGTGTGACCACTTCGCCTTTGTCATCCATCCAGTTCCCGCGTGGCAATACCCGAACCATCCGGGGCGTGACCGATGCAGTAATGAGCGAACTGGGAATGCGCGCATCCAGTTCCTTGCGTCGCTTTTCGACATCTGCCAGTTGTTGACGCGCCGTCTCCAGCTGCGGAGCGATCGTGCGGTAGAAACGCGATAGTTCGGCCTGTTGTTCGGGCGTCCGATTGATCGCCGCAACGGAGAGAATTTGAACCACACTTGGAGGAATTGCGGGGTCGAATTTTACCGGTCGCGCAGTCGTCGTAGCGGCGATCCGAAAGCGACCGATGTTGTGTTGAGAGTCAAATCCCTGTCGCAACGTGATCGTCAACGGTGCGTCGTCGCCACAACTCAGGTCCATCGCCGTTTCAAAAATCGCCACATGCGGTTGTCCGACTTTGTCGAGCACTGCCCAGCCCCAGTTCTTCCCCTTTGCGTCACCATCAATCGCAGCGGTAACGAGCCACTTGCCGTAGGGATTTCCCTCGGCCGCGACGGACTGCTCAAAGCTGGCGGTGGGGTTCTGCAAGGCGATCGGCAAAGGATCCACGCCGGTCGGCTGTGTTCGCACTTCAAACTCCGTCAGCACAAAATTGCCATTTCCAGCTCGTCCGGGCCCCTTCGCTGGCAACGATTCGTCCGCCAGAACCTCCAGCCGAAGTGCCGTGATGGAAGTTCGCGGCTGCTTAAAGGTCAGAACATAGGCGTCGTTGGAAGGATTCGTCCCGCTGACCAGAATGGAACCGTCCTCTTTCAGAGTCAGAGTGGAACCGCCTGCTGACGAAAACTGATCGGGGGTGAGGACTGACCATGTCGATTGCGTAGATTCCCAGGTCGCCTGGGCGGCCAGCAGTTCCGGCGTCGATAGATCGATGACCGATTTGATTTCACGAATCGACTGGTCGAGCTGTGCCAGATCACGTTCCTGCTCGACCGTCGGAACCTTGATACTGCGTCCAAAATTTCCGTCGAGATAGGCACCGGCATAGAGCCCACGCTCTTCGATATCCGCGAAAAATGCTTCAAATCGATAAAAATCGCGACTCGTGAACGGGTCGAACTTGTGATCGTGGCACTCGGCGCAGCCCAGTGTCACTCCCATCCAAGTCCCACTCGCGTTTCTGACGCGCTCCGCGATGTACTTCGCCAAATACTCTTTGTCTTGTACGCCCCCTTCCGCCGACATCATTCCCAGCCGGTTATACCCGGATGCAATCTTCTGCTCTCGGGTGGGATTATTCAAAAGATCGCCCGCCAATTGCTCGACGGTGAACTGATCGAAACGCTTGTTGGCATTGAAGGAATCGATCACGTACTGACGGAACGGGGCAACGTTCACAGTTTGATCGCCGTGATAGCCGACCGTATCGGCATAGCGGACGAGATCGAGCCACCAGACCGCCAGACGCTCCCCAAAATGAGGTGACTCCAGCAATCGATCGACGAGCCGCTCATAGGCATCGGCTGATTGATCCTGCACAAACGCCGCAACTTGCTCGGGCGTCGGAGGCAGTCCCGTGACGTCGAAACTGAGTCGTCGGATCAGCGTAATTCTGTCCGCCTCGGCACTCGGCTTCTGCTGGAGTTCGGCCAGTTTCTGCCGGATGAATGCATCGATCGCGTTCTTTGAAGCAATCGGCTCTTGTGTGACCGTTTCATTCGTCGTGACGACGGGAACCGCCGGTCGCTTGATCGGCAGGAACGACCAATGCCCTTCATAAGGAGCTCCTTGCTCGACCCAGCGTTTCAGCAACCCCATCTCACGAGCGGTCAGTTGCTTGCCACTGTCCGGAGGGGGCATCACGTCATCGGGATTTGAGGAATGGACGCGCCGAATTAATTCACTCAGTTCTGGCTTTCCTGGCACCACGATCTTTGGTTTCGACTCATCCGGCCGGGGTCCAGTAAGTCCCGCTTCCGTGTCCAACCGGAGGTCGGCCTCACGTTTATTCTTGTCGGGACCATGACAATAGAAACAGTTGTCGGACAGCAAAGGACGAATGTCGCGATTAAATTCGACGACGTCAGGCAGCGTGCCCCCGTCGGAGCAATCCGCCTGCCATGGCATCATCAGAATGGCGATCGATGCAGAAACCACACGAAGGAACCAGGAATGACAACTCATCGCAACTTTGACTCCGTGCCCTCAAGGATTGCCTCGTTCACTCGAAAATGCCCGCTCTTGCCACCCGATTTTTCCAGCAGCCGAGCGGGACCAAGCGTCATCGCTCGATCAACCGACTTGCACATATCGTAGATCGTCAGTCCCGCGACCGTGACGGCCATCAGCGCTTCCATTTCGACCCCCGTTCGTCCCTGAACGCGGACGGTGGCCTCAATGCGAACAATGGCGGAATCGACGGGGATCAATGTGACATCCACTCCGTCAATCCCGAGCGGGTGACAGAGCGGAATCAGATCGGCGGTTCGCTTCGTGGCCATGATGCCGGCAAGGCGTGCGACTTCAAACACGTCACCTTTCGCGAACTGACGATCAAGAATCATCACCAGCGTTTCGGGCCGCATTCGCACGAAGTTCTCGGCCCGAGCCAGCCGATGCGTGATCTCCTTCGCGCCGACGTCGACCATCCGGCTCGCGCCGTCGTTATCAAAATGCGTGAACCCCGACATGCAACGCCTTCTCACACTTTACGAATAAATTGAGCTGCAAAGCTGCGAACCTGCTGTCCATTAAGAACATGGAAGACACGAAGCTGCTCGATTGTTTCCTGGCTGAACTTGGACAGCGGCACGTGAACCAGTTTCTTGCCGAACCGCTTCGCCAACTGCCGCCAGACCGGACCTGGAGGTGCATGACTGAGCAGTGCCACGTGCCGTTCGCGTGCATAGTAACACGCCGCGGCCAGCAGACGTTCTTCCAGTGTATCCGTGAAATCGAATCGCGGGTTCGACCAAATGTCCGAAACAGGACGAGGAGGAAACAGAAACACGGCGCCGCCATACGTGGCTTGCCCGATTCCTGGCCCGACGAGATTTTCAAGATAATTCGTCGCAAACAGTGCCAGCGTCGATTCGTCGTGATGCTCGGCGTGCCAGGTGACCCGCCAGGGATAGTCGCGCGGATCGGCGGGACTGTCGAACATCATCACGACGCAGTCCAACGTTCCGCGCGTCGGCGGCAACACTTTGACGTACAAATTGCCCGTGTGCCAATTCCGTAACGTCTCGCGAATGTCGAGACCGTCTTTCATGCTCGTTGTGAATTTCTCGCTGCGCGCCAGATCGGTGCCGAGCGAATTCAGCGCCGCATCCTTGACGTGTGTGCGAAATTTCTCGATCGCGATATCTTCCGGCGGCCAACTGCACTGACGATGCGGATTCCAGCGCATCAGCCAATCGTCTTGTTGCGGTTTGGGCGGATGCGGTTTCAGCTTGCATGTTCGCCATTCCACCGCCTGCCCGGGCAAGCGATTCTTTAAATCGACCATGTCTCCCTCGGGCAGTCGGCCACGCGTGATCCCCAATTTGATCGTGGGGAACGGAATTCGTTCGTGATAGGGATACTCACGAGCGACATTGGCCAGGGCGATCGCGAACTGATCACCGACAACTTGCTTGGCCGCAATGATCAAGGTATAGAGCGCGGGAGTGAGCCGACGTTCGATCAATGTCAGGTTTCGAACGTACTGCAGGTACAGCCGCAACAATTTCGGCGTAATTTTGCGAGCTCGTTTCCCAAGATCAGATTGATACCGGTCCCGCGCCGCGAGCAGCATGGCTTTCACGCCATCGATGGACAGATTTTCGTCTTCGCCCAGTTCCGCTCGGGCCAATTCGTAAAGGCCGGTGATATAGGGCATTTCGCCCAACCCGAAGAGCAGCGTGTCGGGATCAGCCGCAACAATCGACGCGGGCTCAACCTCATCGTCGGTCGCCTCGGTGCGGCGCTCTTCGGTGTAGGCTTCACGAATCCAGGGCCAGTCGAGCAGCGAGCACAGAAACAGAATGTTATGATGCTTTCGCTCTAGCTCACGCAGTCGCCGAGCCATATGGACGACGCGATCATTGGGCTGGCCATCATTCACCCGCGGAATGGTCGGCAACACCGCGGCCGCGAACTTTTCGGGCCGAACGCGCTTCAACGCATAGGGGTCCGGCAGAACTGCGGAATAGCTTTCGAAGCACGCGGTCTCAAGATCGACGAATTCTCGCGTCATCCGTTCGTCGATGGCAAATCTGAGCCCCGCGATCACCCCCTGGCAGGGATCGATCGGTACGTAACTGGCCGTACGGCCCGGTCCCCGCGGTGGATCGTCGTCCGACTCCTCGGAATCAAATCCCGACCATTCACGGTATTCGACCGCTGGGGTCTCTTCTTGCAGCACGAACGAAATATTCGGCAGGAACGCAATCGCGCGCTCAACCTGCGATTGGAACGAGGGCGGCAACGGGACAGCCAGACAATCGAAATCGACGGACAGCATCAGACGCCGGACTTCCAGCGCAAAATCGCCGCTTCCGTGGATAATTGGCAGGCACGTAATTCGGTCACTGAATTGAAGAGCGTTCATAGGCATGAATTGTAGCGAAAGGCGTCGATTTCGTCGTCAGTCAGCGACACCGACCCAACCCATCACAAGAGACTTACGGAATTTTCAACATCATCTTTCGGCAGTTGGAGCGACTTGATGACAGCCACACCGAAAACGGCCCCGCCCGCGTTCCACGCATTCCGGACGGCAGCACGACACGCACGCCCTTGAATTTAGACCTGTGTTCGCCAGTGCCTAAGCAGCCTGTTGAAGTACAGGGGGCTGGCTCCGCCCCGATTCAAAAACACTATGATGATCGTGAATGCCAAGGTGTCTACCCCCTTACTTCAACAGGCGGTGAGATCACCAAAAGTGTCGCGATTTCGCAACAGGTTTTAGATCGTCCGGCCCAGAATTTGGACCGCCTTGATCATCATGAGCGACCTGCCTTGGATTGCCTTATTTGCCAATGACTTACGCATGCGAGCCAACAATCTACGATGTTGAGTTGCTTGAGCGACTTGAGCCACATCCCATCGGGGCCGCTCTTTGGAATGACCGGTTTGTCTCCTGAAATGCAAACGTACCGAGTCGCGAGGCAAGCCTCTGTCGACGCATCATCGATCTTTCTCAGGTCGAGGTTGCGAGGGTTCGTCTGGCCAGGTTTGAAGAATAACATGGGTCGTTCCCTTTGAGCGGTGTCGCAGGTTTTGAAGTCGTGCACAAATGAATTCGCGTAAAACGTCGCTTTCTCTGTCCCCTCCCTTACTCAAGGAAGGGTTGAACGCACGACCTCCGTGCCTCTGACCACCACACTCTGGTGGACAATATGCCCTTCCTCCTTCTTTTCAGACGGTGAATGGCAACGGTTCGATCGTCAGCGAGACTCTGCGACCTAATCGGAAAGCCTGACGGCTGATGACGAACGTTCGCAGCATGTGAACACTCGGAGATCTTACGATTTCGATAAAGCCTGTCAGGACCAATCTTCCAAACGACTGGAAGGTTCATGTAAAAGTTTAGTTGACCGTGGGGGAAAACAAAGGGGTCAGGACTCATTGAATTCTGTTTGACGGGCTGTTATCTTCTCTTTCATGCCACGACCACCCCGCGCCGATGAAGCTGGTGGACTGTACCATGCCTTGAACCGAGGCAATGGACGGCAGGAGATTTTCCATAAATCCGAGGACTTTGCCGCATTTGAGCGAGTTCTTGCGGAAGGGTTAGCTTCTTATGATGTCACGCTCTTTTGCTTCCAACTCATGCCCAATCATTGGCATCTTGTCCTGCGTCCGAGGAAAATAAAGGTGTCAGGAACCTTTTCAGTGATCGATTGAGTCCGTAACGGAGCGTCTTCCTAAATGGTAAGACCGAAAGGATTGACGCCTAGCTGGATTTGCCACGTCTTACGTGCAGACATGTGACCGAAAAGATTCCTGCCACTGCTTTCATTCCAGACTCGCCTGAACGTTCTCTGTTTTTGCTGGCGCGCGATGTAAAGTATATGTGAACGCCACCAACAATGTACCTCTCTTGACGGAATGACATTCGACACACTGGGAAGCCGCACGCACACTACCCAGCATGCGGATCCCCAGAACTGAGCTCGTGTTCAAACGAGGTCTCCTAATGGGCTGACCGGTCCTTCTGACCTGACCGTGTTCTACGGGGTGGAATTCCAAGGCCTACGGCGAGGACGCTTCGCCCCTGGCTGGGAGGCGGGCCGGCCACGGTGGGGCTAAAAACCTGCCACGCACTTTGCGACTATTTCGGTCCGCAGATCCATTAAGCCCTGTTCACAGGTTTCTATTCGCGGAGCGGTTGGACGTTCTCTTGTTGACGAAACGTCGAACCACGATCAAAGCGGACATGCCAATCAGAACGATCCCAAGACCGATTCCAGCAATTGTTGAAACGACCATCGCAAACTGATATTTGCGTGCCAGCATGTGGTATCGCTCTGGCAGATTCTGAAAGACATACACCAGGCTGTGATTGGCTCCATACGCGAAAGAGCAGATCCAAAGACCGCAGATCGCAAGTGTCAAACTCGGTTGCCTCGCGAGAAATTGTCGAAACGCATCCAGGAAGGAAATCTTGCGAATTTCCTTCAATCGACCGTTTGACAACAAGAGATCACTCAAGCGGCCAAGACTGCACCAATCGCAATGGATATTTTATCGCGCATAGCGTCCGTGAGCACGCTGTTGAAATGAGGACGACAGGCACAATTTCGCGGTTCATTAAAATTCGCAGTACATCGATCAGAGCAACCCTTCCCTTACAGCGGGAAAATGAGCCAGTCACCGGCATGCGAACGGTTCCGTGCAAACACTTACTGCATGATTCGCACAGTCGGCAGCACCTCGCGAAGGATCTGCAGCCTCACGTCATCGAGCGTTGTCTGCTGGAGGCCAATCTGTTTGAGATTAGTCAGTGTGGTCAATTCTAATAGCCCCTCATCCGAGATCTGAGTGTTCGACAGACCGAGCGAATGCAAGCTTTCGAGTTCGCGAAGCGGCCCAACGCCTGTACCGGTCACTCGCGTGCCAGCAAGATCGAGTTGCTCCAGATTGTTGAGGCCGATAAGCCCTTTCAGACCATCGTCTGAAATTCGCGTGCTTGCAAGACAGAGGTTCTTGAGACTGCTGAGGCCGCGAAGTCCCTTTAGACCGTTGTCCGTAATTTCCGTCGAAGGGACACTGAGAAACGTCAGGCTTGTGAGTGCACCGACTTGCCTCAATCCTTCATCCGAAATTGGATTGTTGTTCAGACTCAGAGTGTCCAGGCGCTGGAGCCCGCGAAGCTGATTCAACCCTGCATCGGTCAGCTGAACATCAAACAGTCCAAGGTTTGTCAAGTTTTTCAACTTGCCAATCTCCTTCATACCTTGATTGGTTATCTTGAGATTGATCAGTCGAAGTGACTCCAGTTGCGACAAACGAGAGATTTCTTTCAATCCCGCATCCGTGATTTCGATCCCGATGATCGTCAGACGGGTCAAATTATTGAGCTCACTGATTTCCTTCCATCCGTCTGCAGTTGCCAACAAACCGTGACTTGCATCGCCGGAAGAACCGAGTTGAAGAGTCCTTAAACTTCGAAACTGCTTTACGGCGGATAAAACCTCTTCGATGGTCGTTTTCGGCCCAACGTCGAGAAAACCTCCGAACCCGACTTCAATGACCGGACGTCCTGCCACCGCTTCATCTCTCGTTACGCCACCACCCAAGGACCGAATCGTTTCAATCGCTTGAGACTCGTCAGGAGCGTCTTTGCCCACAATGGCATTCGGCAGAGCCTCTTTCAGGCTCTGAACGCCCGCATCTGTGATCTCGGTGCCGTCAATCCAGAGTTCTTTAAGATTCTTGAGTTGGCTGAGTCCTTCGATGCTCGCATCGGAGATCCGGGTTCCACCAAGGTCCAGCAGACTCAAGTGTCTCAGATCTCTGAGTTCGCTGAAATCGGCGTCCGTGATGTCGGTGCCATTCAGATTGAGCGTCCCCAGTGCGTTAAACGACTTCAGCAGATGCAGATATTTCCCACTGAAATACTTATTCTGCCGAAGAAACGTGACACGTACGACGGGACGCCCTGGCAATGTGTCGTCTCGTTTGACCTTGCCACCCAACATCTCAATCTTTTCAATGGCCTTGGACTCATCGAGCGTGTCGCTTGCGAACAACGCGGTCGTGACACTGACAATGGCGGCCATCAACGACAAGGACAATCGCATCACTACGCCCCTCGATCGAGATCCACAACACCAGGCTTCAAAAACATTGAGTGACTGCCGAAGAATCTGGCGAATCGTATCGGCGACCGAATTGAAGGCACAAGAGCGTGGAAACCTTTCTGAATACATCGGGTGATTTGTTGAAATAAAGGGGACTGGCACCTGACGGAGTCAGTCCCCTTTATTTCAACACGCCTGTTCAATGCTGACACCTTTTTCAATGTTCACCTCTTCGAAGGTTTTCTGCACCTGGCCTGCCTGATGCTATGCTTAAAACATTTCAAAACGGCCTCTAGATTTCATGCGCATTTACAAAACCTCAGTCTGAATGCAGGAATCAAGTACCACAATGACAGCAGAGTCCATACCAAAACAACTAGCCAATAAGGCACTGATACGACACCATACGCCCGCCCATGCGTAAACGATTGCTCCGAGACTTGTCCAATTCCAAACCCACACAATCGGAACATCCATACAATGTCGCGTGCTGCAAATAAGCCATAAAATTCTGAACTTCGATCAATGTCAATTTGCCATAATTTGAACCACCACCCAGATCGTAATGCTGGTGTGGAGTTGACGCAGAAAATCATTTCATTCGCGGAAATAACACACATCTGCGAGCTCTCTCCAGACGGAAGACACAATGCCTCGCACAGACTCCAGCTCCTAAGCCAACCACACAGAAACACTAATGCAACTGTAAGCGAGAACAGTCCAACCATTCTTCTGTTTCCGGTGATAAAGATACGCATTGTCTGATCTCCTCAATTACAGTGTGCACTGCTTCCTGAGATATTGTTGAAAGTCGTGTTTGGGTGAAGAAAGGAAAAAGGCGACGTATCTTGCTGTTAGAGAAACCGCAGCAGCCCCACATTGGGCCAGAAAGGAACGCCACCCCTGCGAGAGACTACTGTCAATTGGCGCTTGAAACAGTACCACTCGTTTGCACTTCAAACGGTACCATTTATCGGTTGATGTCTTTAATGGTACTGTTTGCCCTTCTATTCTTCGGCTTTGGACCCGGTGGGCGCTTTGGTATCGTTTGAACTTTTTTTCGATTTCTCTAAACGATAACTCTTGCCGGTGATTTGCACGACTTCCGCTCGATGCAGGAAGCGATCCAAGATGGCAGTTGCGCTGGGAACGTCGCCGATCAATTGGCCCCAATCGTCCAAGGGTCTGTTGCTGGTCATCATCGTGGAGCGAAGCTCGTGTCGCCGCATGATGATCTCGAACAGGTACTCACCTGATCGCTTGGGTAACTGCTTCATCCCCATGTCGTCGACGATCAGCAGATCCGGCTTGAGGTATCGCTG
>NZ_JH636434.1:72946-73284 GCF_000255655.1 Schlesneria paludicola DSM 18645
CGAAAACGTTCGCAACAACTGCGGGAAACTCGAACCACCGCACTGTTCTCAGGCTCAGCCGACCCGGTGGGCGCTTTGGTACTGTTTGGAGCCTCCGACCCGGTGGGCGCTTTGCCGGTGGGCGCTTTGGTATCGTTTGACGAATTTTCGGCCAAATGACGCCGAACTGCGCCTCGAGATACACCCAGCGACTCACAGATTGCACGCTCGGAGAGTCCGTTGTCGTGCAAAGCCTTAATCGAAAAGGACTTGTCCATACTCAGTTGATAAGCCATCGTCTTTCCAGTGGTGGGTTTCTACGAAAAGAAACCACTACTGCAAAACAAAAGCCCCTTTGT
>NZ_JH636434.1:73294-77865 GCF_000255655.1 Schlesneria paludicola DSM 18645
CGTGCGACATCACGTTCGTTCCGATGCGTCGGGGATATCTGTATCTGACGGCGGTCATGGACTGGTACAGCCGTTACGTTCTGGCCTGGGTGTGGGCGTGCGACATCACGTTCGTTCCGATGCGTCGGGGATATCTGTATCTGACGGCGGTCATGGACTGGTACAGCCGTTACGTTCTGGCCTGGCAACTCTCCAACAGTATGGATGTCGAGTTCTGTGTCGAGACTCTGGAGGAAGCTCTGAAACAGGGCAGACCGGAGATCTTCAATACGGATCAGGGATCCCAGTTCACCAGCCACATCTTCACGAAGCGACTGGAGCAGGAATCGATCGCCATCAGCATGGATGGCAAAGGTCGGGCCATTGACAACGTGATGATCGAACGACTTTGGCGAACGGTGAAATACGAGAACATCTACCTCAAGGAATACACGACAGGAGCCGATTGTCATGAAGGATTGAAGGCGTACTTCCAGTACTATCGCCACGAGCGACCTCACCAGGGACTGGCCAATCGCACTCCCTGGCAAGCCTACCAAATTCCTCGCCCCTGACGCCGGTGAAGACCATCTAAGAAATGGCTCCCGGTGGTCCGAAAAACGGGGTCCACTTCAGTCTACCAGGGACGATTTAAAAGCTTTCCAATTCAGGATGATGCGCATTTTCTGACTGCTTGCCGTTACGTCGAGCGGAATGCTGTTCGAGCCGGGCTAGTCAAGCAGGCGGAGGACTGGAGATGGGGTTCACTTTGGCGATGGATGCAACCGGCTGACCCCGATCCGGAATTGTTGTCGCCGTGGCCAATCCCTCGGTCACCCAATTGGGTCCATCGGGTCAACGAGCCTTTGACGGAGCAGGAACTTTCTGCCATCCGCAAATCCGCTCAGAAAGGCAGCCCACACGGATCGCTCGAATGGATCGAACAGGCCGCCGCACGGCTGGGTTTGGCCGCGACGCTCAGAAATCGAGGTCGCCAAAGAATCCACTTTCCAGAAATCGACGATCAAAACACCAACATTGAGTCCTGCCCCTTTGATTTGCCCAGGGCGGTTAGTTCTTATGAGAATTCGAAAGAGGCAATTTCCATGACGGCAACTCATCGTTTGAGTTTAATGTCAAGTTTCGGCAGTTCTTTCTGAAGTGCAACGACACCTTCGCTCGTGACCTCCGTCTCAGAAACATCAAGTGACTGAAGATTTTTAAGGTTTCGCAATTCCTTTAATCCTGCGTTTGTGATCCCTGTACGCCCAAGGTTGATGTTCGTCAGTTGTGTCATTGTTCCGATTTCCTTCAGGCCAACGTCGGTGATTTTGCCGTCATTCAACAGGTGGAGCTTTTTCAGGTTCTTGAGTCCGCTGATTTCCTTTAAGCCTTCGTTCGTAATCTCTGTTTGAATGAGATCGAGTTCTGTCAGGTTATTGAGTTCACCAATCGACTGCATTCCTTCATCAGTAATTTCGTCGCCGAAAAGATACAGCGAGTGAATCTGTTTCAGATCAATGATTTCCTTCAACCCTTCGTCGGTAATCTCAGTCAAGCCTAAATCGAGTATCTGCAAGTTCCTAAGCCCTTTGAGTTCACGCAAACCGAGGTCCGAAATCTTTGTTTGCATGAGAGTGAGTCGAGTCAGGCTTGTGAGCGTTCCAAGTTCCTTCAATCCATCATCTGTGATCTGAGTTCCCCGCAGTTCGAGGTTGGACAGGCATTTCAGGTCAGCAAGTTCCTTCAGCCCAACATCGGTGAATTGGGTGTACGAAAGATGGAGCGAGGCCAGAGAAGTGAGTTCTTTGATTTCATTCAAACCAACATCCGTAATTGCGGTGCAGCCGCCTAAATCAAGGCGGGTTAGGTTTTTGAGATCCTTCAACTCGACCAAGCCGACATCTGTGATTTTCGTGAAAGCGAGTGTAAGCATCGTCAGAGAAGTGAAGTTGCGAATCCCTTTCAGACCAGAATCCGTGATCTTCGTACTGTTCAAATTCAGACTTGTCATTTTCGTGAATGGCTTCAGAGCGTGAACGTAGCCGTCACCAAATCGCTCGCTCTGTTGAAGGTTAACGTAAATCACGGGACGACCCGGCAACGATTCATCTCTCATGACCTTGCCGCCCAGCAGTTCGATCTTCTCAATTGCTTTTGACTCGTCGAGAGTGTCGTCAGCAACGAGCAGCGAAGTCATCAAAACGGTGACAGCAATGAACGCAAAATGAAAACGCATCATTCAGCCTCGAAGTTGAGGTTCATGAATCGTCTCGTGAAGTGCCGTGATTGACGCATCAGAGACATTCTGACATCGTACGGCCGGGAAATCGGTCACGCAATGTCGCTCGAAATGACGAGTGGTTGCGGCGGGGTGAATCATGGGCGAGTTCTTCAAAGGGTGGCTTCGAAAAATTGGCGTAGTGACGCTCATGGTGGCGTGCGTGTTTGCGGGCGTTTGGGTCAGAAGCCTTGTCATCAATGACTTTATTCAAATTCCCAGTGAAGACTCGTATAGCAGCCTCGATTCGAAAGCAGAAACAGTGTCGTTTTTGGGGGTAACCATGGGGACACAGCATCTTCATCGGATCGATTGAATTTCGGGTCAAGAAATGTTCTCTTTTCTTCGGTGTGGTGAATGAAAAGATTCTGCTGATTGAAGGACCTTGTCATGGCTCGCCTGTCTCGTGCGGAGGTCGTTGCGCCGGATGAGATCGCGATCGTGCATGTCATGAATCGCGTGGTGCGGCGATGTTTCCTGCTGGGAACCGACTCGGGAACAGGGGAAAGCAAAGGGGTCAGGACTCATTGAATTCTGTTTGACGGGCTGTCATCTTTTCTTTCATGCCACGACCACCCCGCGCCGATGAAGCTGGCGGACTGTACCATGCCTTGAACCGAGGCAATGGACGGCAGGAGATTTTCCATAAATCCGAGGACTTTGCCGCATTTGAGCGAGTTCTTGCGGAAGGGTTAGCTTCTTATGATGTCACGCTCTTTTGCTTCCAACTCATGCCCAATCATTGGCATCTTGTCCTGCGTCCGAACGCTGATGGTGAGCTAAGTCGGTTCATGCGCTGGATCACCGCGACGCACACGATGCGTTACCGGGCTCATTACCGCACCTCGGGCGAAGGGCATGTCTACCAGGGACGATTTAAAAGCTTTCCAATTCAGGATGATGCGCATTTTCTGACTGTTTGCCGTTACGTCGAGCGGAATGCTGTTCGAGCCGGGCTAGTCAAGCAGGCGGAGGACTGGAGATGGGGTTCACTTTGGCGATGGATGCAACCGGCTGACCCCGATCCGGCATTGTTGTCGCCGTGGCCAATCCCTCGGTCACCCAATTGGGTCCATCGGGTCAACGAGCCTTTGACGGAGCAGCAACTTTCTGCCATCCGCAAATCCGCTCAGAAAGGCAGCCCACACGGATCGCTCGAATGGATCGAACAGGCCGCCGCACGGCTGGGTTTGGCCTCGACGCTCAGAAATCGAGGTCGCCAAAGAATCCACTTATCCACTTTCCAGAAATCGACGACCAAAACGCCAACATTGAGTCCTGACCCCTTTGATTTGCCCTTGAAACGAATAAAGCCAAGCCCGGTTGAAGAGGCGACGGCTGGTGTGAAGCGGTATCGCAAACTTGACAAATACATTGACATTGCTCCAGACGGAAGGATTATTTCGTTTGGATGCCGCCAATAGAAAGTGCGAAGAATTCTATGGATGGTATCGTTAGAATTACTAGAGTTGTAGCCTTGTTTGACATCTGGGTAGACACGGACCTATTTCCATTCCTTAAAATGAAGGTCAAAGTTGTCGAAAAGTCAGAGGGTAGCTACCTAGCCCTAATGAATGTGCATCGGCGAGACAGGACTTCGGGCGAAACTGACTATCTTTCGGGATTCGCCGATACAGTTGACGCTGCGATTGCCGACTTGTTAACGACTTTTGTTTCAGAAGTTCGTGAACACGTACCGGAAGGGGGATTGATCGACAATGACTTTGAATGGTCGGACCATGAAAACTTTTAGAATCAACGCGAAGCCTCGGGATGGATGGCTCTCGTAGTCAGGGCAATCGAGCGTCGAAGTCACGGTTTGATTATTGCGTGAGGAAGTGGTCAGGGAAGCCCCGCGAATTCGCGGCTTGGATTTCTCTGATCATTTAGCAACGGAGTTGACTCGTGTCCTCAGCATTTGTTGAAACAGTTACGCAGTACTTTGAAGAAGTTACAGACCCCCGCGTCAATCGTGGTCAGGGGAACACTAAGGGGGGGGAACCTAAGGGGTCAGGACTCATTGAATTCTGTTTGACGGGCTGTTATCTTCTCTTTCATGCCACGACCACCCCGCGCCGATGAAGCTGGCGGACTGTACCATGCCTTGAACCGAGGCAATGGACGGCAGGAGATTTTCCATAAATCCGAGGACTTTGCCGCATTTGAGCGAGTTCTTGCGGAAGGGTTAGCTTCTTATGATGTCACGCTCTTTTGCTTCCAACTAATGCCCAATCATTGGCATCTTGTCCTGCGTCCGAACGCTGATGGTGAGCTAAGTCGGTTCATGCGCTGGATCACCGCGACGCACACG
>NZ_JH636434.1:78010-108433 GCF_000255655.1 Schlesneria paludicola DSM 18645
GAATGGATCGAACAGGCCGCCGCACGGCTGGGTTTGGCCTCGACGCTCAGAAATCGAGGTCGGCAAAGAATCCACTTTCCAGAAATCGACGACCAAAACACCAACATTGAGTCCTGCCCCCTTTGATTTGCCCCAATGTGCTGCATTTCTCGAGAAGCAGCAGCGTGCCTTTGTGTGATGATCGTTTCTAGTTCATTTTGGCTATACAATGTATTATATGTCGCATCGCGTTAAGTGTTTTATGCTTTTGGTGTACATCTCGCCTGGGCCATTTATGCTGGTCGGTTGCAAACAAGACAAAACAGAGTTGACGCAACCGGCAGATAAAGTGGAAACAACTACCCAGAGCACGAAGAGATTCTTGATCATAGTAAGAGAGAGAGAGAGAGAGAGAGAGGCGGTGACGGTTTACGCTATCATTCCCAACTATTACGGGCGCGAGGCGAATCTTGATCGTCCACGAGATGACTGGATGCACCACGATTTAATTGGTGTCGCTCGAACTGTAAAATGCTACGTCGAGGAAAATCCAAGCGATGCAATTATCGTCGTTTGCTTAAGTGGAAAGTTGTTTGCTAAAGTAAAGGTCAAACTGCGTGCGTTATCTAACGATGAAATCACGTCGCTCCGCAGCCTGCTGCCGAGCGACGTTCAGTTCGATCTGCGGCAGTCTGTGGAGTGAACATTCGGGGCAACTCAAAGGGGCCTGGACTCAATGATTTCTGTCTTGGCAGGAAACCATCTTCTCTTCCATGCCACGACCACCACGGGGAGTCAAAAAGGTGTCGGGAACCTTTTCGATTGAGGATCGACTTCGAACCGGTTTTTCTTTCCGCACGGGAAGCCCGACGCGAGTTCCCCCGAGATGCATTTGCCACGCGTTAGACGAAGATGATTGTCAAAAAAGGTTCCTAACACCTTTTTCAATCTTCGATACGACGAAGATGCCGCGTCCCCATGGTTACCCCCCCCTCGTTCACTTCGATCCGCGGAAAGGACCGACGCAAACGGCAATCCCTCGTGTGACAAAAAGGGAGCGATCGTCCGATCGAAACCCGGGCTGCCACGATCTCGAAAATGTGGTACATCGCGCATGAAAAAGCCTTCCTTGGCGACTGTGCAGCAAACACACCAAGGAAGGCTCTCATTCAGTAACAGGGAAGGCAATCTCAATCAATACCAGCCTCTGCAGAGCGAATGATAGACAATTGTTTCGCTCTCGGTAAGGCCAATGTCCGCGCCGAATTAAGGCGACAGTACCATTCGTTCCTGACACCTTTTTTCAATGCAGTTACTTGGCAAGCAAGCTAACCGGCACTCTTCTTTTTTGTTCGTCTTCTACAATCACATCAAAATTGGCGACGGGATTTGGGTTTATTGTAATCCCAATTGCCGCAAAATCCCCTCGAGCCTCGCACACTCTTTTCCATTCCTTCGCAGAGAACTCGGTATGAAACCCCACTTCCCATCCTATCGCGGGAACGTCGTTTCCTTCGAGACGATCGACTTGGACAGATTCGATCTCCCAAAAATAAAACACAGGCTCACCGACCTGCGTGATCGTATTGCCTTGGAGATCGACCTTGACATCGACACACATATGCAGTCTGTAACGACCACCAAAATACACCAATGTATTCCACGAATTTAAGCCGTTTTTCGGGAATCCGTATTCGGTAATGAAGTGGCTCGCTGCACCAAATTGGGACTCAATTTCTGCAGCAATTGGAACAGCCGTCCTCGCTGACAGCAGTGTTTCGTGATAGGAACCTTTCATAGGTATGCACCCGCTTATAAGGAAGATACATACGAGGTATTGACGTGCTCGTTGGATGTATGTTCTAGATTTCATTTGAGTGAGCATCTTCCTGTATTTTATTGTCGACCGATAATAAACGAAGGATCGGCCGGGCCCGCGAACCACAATCGACTTAACGCTAGCGGACTCCTTTCGCTGACTTGGGGAGTCGAAAGGGTGTCAGGGGAGTCGAAAGGGTGTCAGGAACCTTTTCGATTGAGGATCGACTTCGATTCGGTTTTTCTTTGTGCACGGGAAGCCGACGCGAGTGCCTCCGAAATGCATTTGCCACGCGTTAGACGCGGATGATTGCCAAAAAAGGTTCCTGACACCTTTTTTAATGTTGGCTGACGACATTCGCCTCAGGCAATAACTTGCGCAGACGCACCACACCGTCTTTTGTGACCTTGGTTCCATGGACGTGAATGAGCGTGAATTCTTTGAGATCCGCAAGCGGATGCATCGGTTCAAGCGCTGCGTCGCTGAGTGCCGTCTTTTCCACGAAGAGCCCTTTGAAGTGAGGGCAATTCTGCGCGAGCACGGCCGCGAGCGCGGGGATATCTTCGTCCTTGATGCTCGTACCATTTAAATAAAGCCGTTCCAGGCTCGGTAAACCGGTGATCGCCCGTACGATGCCACCGCCGGTTTTTGTCCCCGCCAGATGCAGAATCTTCAGACTCTCCAACCCCGACAAGGGTGGAATCGACTCAAAATCGACAACCGTGTTTTGAAGGTACAATGCCTCGAGTCGGTTCAGTTTCGACAGATAGACGAGACCGAGTCCGTTGATTTGGGTGTCATTCAAGTTCAAGCTGGTGAGTTCTGTCAGTCCCGCCAGCGATCCGAGCCCCCCATCGGTAACGGAACATCCCGCAAGGTTCAGCTCCCGCAAGTGCTCGAGACTGCTGATGGACTGCAACCCCGCGTCCGTGACTTGCGTGTGATCGAGCGCCAGCGATTCCAGTTGCGTCAAAGCTCCAATCACCCCCATATGCGCATCGCCGATTGGACTGTCGGTCAACGCGAGTGTCGTCAGCGCGGGGAAAGCGGTTAATTGCTTTGCGGCATCATCCGTCATCGAATGGGAACTTAGCGACACGACGTGCCCGTCGGCTCCCAACGAGCCCGACGCTTTCCCATCCGCCTCCAACCGTTTCAGCGCGGCCTGCTCGGGCGAGACCGCGGTCCCGCAGCCAATGCTGATGGTCCAGCACTGCAGAAGGGCGAACGCGAAATAGGTACGTGTCGAACGACGCATCTTAGAAGCTCCTAAAAGTCAGCGGATGAGAACGAGAATATTCCGAAACAGAATGCCTCTCCAGCTTCGGCCAGGCGAATGACGAACCAATATGGCTTTTCATTTTATGTGCCACATTACATTTCCAGAAGAATTGCCCTAGGCAGTCGAAGCCAGACACGAATACCGGCCTTCAGTACCCCCACGGCAGTGAATGGAGGCCCGTCGCAGTATTCCCCTGAAATCATGAGCAACGGCAGTGATTTCGCAAAGCCGGATTATGAGAATGTGATGAATAATTCGGTAATTTGCGGTTATTCTCAGCCAAGTTCATTACGAGCACGCTCCTTGCGGGCATCCGAATTCAGGTCCGTCGCGGATATGTAGATTGCGCAAAGTTATGACGAAAAATTGCAACATCGGCAGCTAACGACACTTTAATGCTGGACGGCAAAAAAAGAACTTTGTTATTATTTGCCACCTCGCCGCGTTCGCGGTTGATTGCGTTCCATCCTGTCCTACGCTGCCTGTTGCCCCTCGTTGTCCCCTTTTTTTTGGAGAGCCTGATGAACATTCGGTCGAAAATTCGCGGATTTACCTTGATTGAATTGCTGGTGGTGATCGCGATTATCGCGGTCCTGATCGCGCTCTTGCTGCCCGCTGTCCAGCAGGCACGTGAGGCCGCTCGACGCACGCAGTGTCGCAACAATCTCAAGCAGATCGGCATCGCGCTTCACAACTATCATGAAACGATGGACAGCTTCCCACCTGGCACCATTTTTGGTGACCAGGACTATGGATGGGCAGCATTCCTGTTGCCCGCTCTCGATCAAGGCAACATCTACAATAAGTTGGATTTCATTAATTACGGCAGCATCATCACCTCGAATTCGGTCTACACCGAACGTTCGCTGCCGCTAATTGCTGGCGTGACGGACGTTGTACTTCCCGCATTCATCTGCCCGTCGAATACCATGCTCACGAAATCACCAATTCGCCCTGGAGCAGGTCAGCCCAGCTCTGCATCGCTCGGTGGTTTTGGTCGTTCAGACTACAAAGGCTGCCTGGGATCGGGCGGCGCTGCCATTACCGGGATGTTCGGCAAGATCAAGGCGACCTACCGCCCCACTCGAATTCGCGACGTTCTGGATGGCACGAGCAACACCTTCGCCGTCGGTGAAGGCTATACCCGATTTGCACGAGCGATCGATGGCCCGACACACCCGAACGTCGGCGACTTCCCCATCTGGCTGGGAACCAATGATCAGCATCAGAACGTGGTTGCTGAAACCAGTGTGGCCCATATTCCAAATGGTGGACAAAGCCTACCTTTGACAACTTTGAACCAGTTCGATGACTGCTTCGCCAGTCTGCATACCGGCGGTGTGATGTTCCTGTTCGCCGACGGCTCCGTCCGGTTTATCTCGGACAACATCAACATGAAGACCTACAGCTATCTCGGCGACAAGGCCGACGGCAATGTGGTTTCCGTTGAGTGATGATCCGGTTGTGACGCTCGACGGACCGCGATCCTGTTGCGTGTTCGTCTTCCGCACGACGATCGTCTGTTGGACGACATAAGAATTTACCGCGGGCATCCCTTGTCAAAAGGGATGCCCGCTTTCCCTCGTCTGTCCGTTGTGCCAGATCGAAGGACAGCCACTTCGAAATCCCCCCGTTGCCGCGGCACGACTCTCGTCGCTCGCGTGCATCCTTTCGACCGACCATTTAGAGCATTGCGTTCAACGAACAACTTCCGCAATTGCCTGCAGATTTTGAGGGTGTTTATCCATGCCATCGCTCGCACGTCATTTGGCCATATTTGCTGTTGGAATCGCGGCCGTCTCAGGCTGCGGGAAGAACCAGTTTCAGGTCTCTAAGGTCAAGGGAACCGTCACTTGTAACGGGAAGCCCCTTTCCGAAGGGTTGGTCGTCTACATCCCCGCCGGTGCCGCCGCAGCGACGTCCGAATCCAAATCCGCCGTCACCGGCCGATCCGCATCCGGGATGATTCAGCCGGACGGCACCTATGAATTGACAACTTACAAGACGGGGGACGGCGCGATCGTGGGCAGCCACAGCGTGCAAGTCTTCGCCCCTGCCCCCGTCGATGACGATGCCCCACTGACGGATGCGAATCGCTTCGCCTGCGGTAACACGCCGCTTGAGAAATCGGTCGAAGCCAAGCCGAATGTCATCGACCTGGAGCTTTCGATGGTGGTGGCTCCAAAGGGTCGAAAACGTTAAGAGTCGATCGTGGCCTGGACCCGAACGTTGTCAGGACGAAATTCGGGGTCGTGTGACCGAGGCTCGGCGAGCGACCTTCACCGGGCAATGACCTTAAGCCCCAGGCCACCATGTCGTCGCCCCGGTCTCATTCATCCTTGCAGTTCACTTGCCTTTCGATGTGCGCCCTTTTTCGACAACACCGCACAAGGATTGATTGGCTCTCCTTTGGAATCGATGCGATGCCTTTGACTTCTGCTCGTCACGATCGCGGCACTCTTCAATACCGTCGCGTCATGGTCTTCTCGTGGCTGGTGCTTGCCGCATCGACCGGCATGACGGCGCTCGCGCATGATGATCCCAGCCATGAAAAGCCAAGGGCGGTCGACGAAGCCGTCCTGTATCAACCGACTGCCATGCCGGACCGGCTGATGTTATCCTGGCACGCCGATCCAGCTCATTCCCAAGCGGTGACCTGGCGGACGAATACGTCGGTCAAAAACGCGTTTGCCGAGCTGGCAGTGGCCACTTCAGGTCCGACGTTTGTGGCCAAGGCGGTCACGATTCCCGCGAAAACAAGTCTCTACAACAGCGACATTGGGCCGATCCACTATCACACGGCCCGATTTGAAGACCTGCAACCGAATACGCTTTACGTGTACCGAGTCGGGGACGGAGTCAATTTCAGTGCGTGGTGTCACTTTCGCACGACCAGCGTGGAACCTCGACCTTTCACCTTCGTCTATTTCGGCGACGCACAGAATGACATCAAGATGCATTGGTCGCGTGTTTTTCGCGAGGCGTTCACAGATGCTCCTCGGGCACTCTTCATGCTGCATGCCGGCGACCTCGTCAATCGTGGCAATCGCGAAGCCGAATGGGCCGAATGGTGTGATGCGGGCGGATGGGTGAATGCCTCGATGCCGACGGTGGCCGTCACCGGCAATCACGAATACGACATCGAGCGTACCGGAACCTTACCGACAGACCCCGTGGAACTGAAAAAGCTGCCACGCGGGTTTACTCGGTTGTGGCGGCATCGATTCGAGTTTCCCGACAACGGCCCTCCGGAAATGGCCGATCATCTTCGCGAGACGGTCTTCTATTTCGATGTCCAGGGGGTGCGTGTCATCGGGTTGAACTCGATGGAGAATCCCGAACCCCAGGCCCGCTGGCTGGAAACCGTGCTGAAAAACAATCCCAACCGGTGGACGGTGATTTCACACCACCATCCAGTCTATTCCGCGACGCTGGGACGGGACAACCCCGAGATTCGCCACTCGTGGCAACCCTTGTATGACAAGTACCGTGTCGATCTGGTCTTGCAGGGGCACGACCATGCCTACCTTCGCACCGAACTTCGCAGCCATGAGAACATCCCTACAGGCGCCACGGCGCGCAGTCCCGCAGGAACGATGTACGTCGTCTCGGTCTCGGGCCCCAAACTTTATGAAAAGGGCATTTCCGCGGGCGTACGCCGTGGATCTCGCATGCAGCTTTACCAAGTCATCTCGGTCGACGGTGACGAACTTCGATACCAGGCCAAGACCGTCACCGGTGAACTCTACGATGCGTTTACGCTGAAAAAACGCGACGGCGACGTCAACGAGTTGGTGGAGCAGGTCCCCAACACGCCCGAGTACGTCGCCGAACCGGTTCCCGAAGAATAGACAATCAAGGAACCATGCATGTCGGTGGATACCAAGAGCCCCCCTGACCTTCAAACGGCGCGAGCGCCTCTCGGCGTCGAACCCAGCGCAAGCATCGGTGCCGAGAGCCCCGGTACCTCGAACGAACTCCAGGCGACGGCTGCTGCGTCAACCACGACCTGGCGTGACTCACTGTTCGCACCGGTCGACATCGCCAGCTTGGTCTTCTTTCGCCTGCTGTTCGGGGCGATGATGCTCTATCACGTCATCGCGACCGTGAAAAGCGGATGGATCGACGCGCTTTATATCACCCCGGTCATGCATTTCACCTATCCTGGTTTTGGCTGGGTGCATCCCTGGCCCGGAATGGGCATGTACTGGCATTTTTACGTGCTGGGAATTGCGGCCGCAGGCATCGCGCTCGGGGCCTGCTATCGCCTTTCTGCGTTCGTATTCGCAATCGGAATGACGCATGTCTTCCTGCTCGAGAAAGCCTTCTACCTCAACCACTACTATTTGATTGTACTGCTCAGTTGGCTGCTGGTCGTGCTGCCTGCGCATCGTGCATTGTCGATTGATGCCTGGTTGCGTCCGAGCCTGCGATCACAGGTCGTCCCCGCCTGGACACTGTGGCTGCTGCGAATGCAAATTGGCATCCCCTATTTTTACGGGGGACTCGCCAAGATCGACCGCGATTGGCTACTCGGCTATCCCTTGGGAATGTGGCTCAAACGCCGCGCAGACCTACCCGTCATCGGCCCCCTTTTGACCCAAGAGTGGGCGGGGATTGCGTTCGCATCAGGCGGAATGCTGCTCGATCTGATGGTCGTTCCGCTTCTACTTTGGAAACGGACACGAGGGTTTGCGTATCTACTTGCCATCGTCTTTCACGGTCTGAATTCCGTGCTGTTTGACATCGGGATTTTTCCCTGGTTGATGATCGGCGCGACCCTGATGTTTTTCCCGCCCGATTGGCCCAGGCGTCTCCTGCGGCGTCCCACCTTGCCCAAGCAGCTGTTTTCCACCGCTCTGACATCGCCCGCTCTGAGACAAGTCACGACCTGCTTCCTGATGGTTTATGTCAGTTGGCAACTGCTGCTGCCGTTTCGACACCTGCTGTATCCATTGCCAGCGATCTGGTCGGAAGAAGGGCACCATTTTGCCTGGCACATGATGCTGCGAGAAAAAGATGTCGGGCTGCGGTTCTACGTCCGCAACCCTCAAACGGGAACAGGCGGGGTGGTCGACGTTCGCTCATTTCTCACGTCGCGGCAAATGAGCCGCATGAGCAAAGACAGTGACATGATTCTGACGTTTGTTCATTTTTTGCGAGATCACTTTCGTGCTCATGGCGAAGGGGTGCTTCAAATCCGCGTGCTGGCGATGGTTTCCTTGAACGGGCGCCGCCCCCAGTTAATGATGGACCCCGACATCGACTATGCCCAGGTTGAGCGAAGCTGGTTTCACCAGCCCTGGATTCTGCCACTGCACGAGCCGCTACGTCGTGATCCCTGGGTCGTTCCCTTGACCGAGTGGGAAGAGCACGTGGCAGTGCCGACTCCCGATGAGATGATTCAAGCGGCCCCAAAATCCCTGACCAAACAGCGTGCCCAGCGTGGGACAGGAATCAGCGAGTTTTAGTTCGGCGGCAGGCCGCATCACGCTCGAAACAACCGGCCGTATCTGAGGTCGAACAGCCGATTGAAATCACGGGGACGGGCTCCGCACGAAGGTGAAAAGGCGGGACATCACAACAATCCAAGCGCCTTTTCCCCTGTTTGCAGTGGCTGCCAACCCCAGATGACAACGCAACGCTGCCGCCCTGACGCGAGCCGTAGCGGACACGAAACGTTGTCAATGACGCAGGACTCAACCAAGAGCATACCAGTCAAGCGGACACCGACTATTGGGCTGTTTCAAGCTCTTGCGGCGTGACAGTCGCACTTCCCGCGGGCGAATTGCGCAGACCCACAATCGAGTTCAAATTTGGCATTTGTGTCCGCAGGCCATCCACGAGACTGCGGCTCATGTGGGCATGGAACTGCTCAATCGCGGCGGGGAGATCACCGCGCAACAAAGCCTCGAGAATTCCCAAGTGTTCGCGGAATGACTTCGCCTGATGCCGTCGGTCGGTTGGGCAGGTCAGGCCACAATACATACTTCGCCGAATTAGCGGTTTTACAACATCGATCAAAACCAGACTTGTCGTTTGTTCCACCAGAGTCGTGTGGAAGCGATAGTCGGCTTGACGGCGATCACGCTCTGAGATCGTATCGATTGATTGCAGAATCTCTTCTGTCTCGGCTTTCAATTCCTCAAGGACGTTGTGCGGAATCTGCTGTCCTGCCCGTCGCAGCACTTCGGATTCAAACATGGTGCGAATTTCGATCGTGTCGATCACGTCCTGCCAGGTCAGTGTGCCATAGCGCCAACCGCGTCGTGGAGCTCGAACGAGAATTCCGTCGCGCGTCAGCCCTTCAAGGGCATGTCGCACGGTCCCCATGCTGGCGCCGAACTGATTCGAAAAACTACGAGGATTAACGTCGGCGCCAAACTGGCACTGTCCTTGCAGAATCCAGTCAAAGATCAGCCAATAGACCGATTCGATCTGTGATTGATGTTCAACTTCGACCTCGACGGGTTCGGGCCCTTCGCTCGGCCACTGCGCAACATAGGTGCATCCCGTCGAATTCTGCTTGACCCATCCGTCTTCGATCAGACGCGAAAGCGCCTTACGAACCGTCGTCCGGCTGACGTTCAAATTAGTCGCCAGACGTCCCGCTTTCAGGTGGGTTCCCAATTCAAGTTGGCGTGTTGCCAGTTGGCCCAGCAAATGATTGTAAACACGCTTATCCAGCGATTCACGTTCGCCACTCATTCAAGCTCCAGTCTTTTCGTACCTACGAGAAGTGTCGAATGCTTGCCTCAGGAGATGTTCTTCATAAATTAACTTTTTCGGGCCGAGTTTGCGACCGCCCAAGGGATTTGAATGACTCCACTCAACGCCCGCCTGGACGTCATCCACAATCCGCAGATTGCACCTTCAAACGGACCTCGAACGCCAACCCGTACGGAACTCATTCGTGCCGCGGGATTCGGCCCTTGATCCCTGATGCAGATTGGATGTCAGCACAGATTGGAAACAGAGGGAGTGAGAAGACACGCCCGATTGAACATGGAACAGAACAACGTTCTGCAACCTGACTATCTTGTCATGATCTCAGACGAATCACAAGAACCCCAGTGGACGAACGCCTCTTTTCGCAACGACACGCATTTCCGATGCGTAAAAGCGCGCAGAACTATCATTCCCACAATTGAGATAAATGTGACTCTGAGTTTAAACGAAGGTGCCTTAGAGAGTGACGTTCCTTCGCGGTCAAGTGATTGGGGTTGGACGAGGGAAGCGGAAGCGCTGGAAGTCCCGGATTCGTTACAACTCTGCCACCATGTCCGCTGTCAGTGGAAAAAACGGGGACGTCGGAAAAACGGGGACAGGCACCGCAAGCGGAGCCAGTCCCCGTTTTTCCGGCATCAGTGAGATCGCATGGTTGAGGTCGGGGGCTTCCAAGAACAGAATGCCGCCGAGCATTTCTTTCGTTTTTGCATACGGACCATCTGTGACTTCGACGGCGCCCTCTTTCCTCCTGAGTGTGACGGCCTTGCGAGCGGAATCGAGAGCTTCTCCACCCAGAAAATGCCCGCCTCGTCGGAGTTCATCGTCGTAGGCAAAGCACTCTTCCATCATCCTCTGTCCGACGTCCGGCGGAATCGCGGCAAAACTTCGTTTCGTCGATGGATCCCAAGCAGACGTATTTTATTCGCGTTCAACTTCATTGGCAGCGTTTCTAACATGGCCGGCCTTCACGGTTGCCGGGTTCTAATCCATTGGACGAATGAGCCAGGCGCGAATCGACAACCTGAACGAAGATTCTTCAAAAAAGGCCGCGGTGGCGCTGCCGGAACGGCCCGTCCACAAGAGAGGGTCTGGCAGATTGGTGTCCAATGATCGCGTGTTCACAACCGTAGACTAGATCGATCGACCGAGCAGGCTGTTCGCCTTACGCCACAGGCGGAACGAGTTGAATTTCAGGCTGTCCTTCCAGGGCGATACGCCGTAGGGAGTCGGTTCACCACCGCGTAGACGCTGCTGGTGATTCATGCTGTAGACGGTTTTGCGGCGTTCGAGGTCGGGAGTGCGGAACGTGATGCTGAACGAAATCGAAACGGCATTTCCGTTCTGAACCCAGTGTGGATAGGTCACGGGAAAATGCAGCCCCTGCCCCGCTTGCAAGTCAAAGACCATCGACTTGTGGCGATTCTCGTCTGTCAGTTCCATCTGGCGCGTCACAGCGCCGTAGAACGTTTCCAGATCGCGCTCCGAGACGATGGATCGATCACGCCCGTCGAACAGGTGAACCGTCTTTGAACCACGGATCTGCAACAGGAAGTTGTGTTCCGGGTCCATATGATAAGGGGTCACGGAACCGGGCGATGTCATGAAGATATAGGCGTACGCGTCGCACATGCCAGGAACAACGCGTTCCGAATACGGCTTCACTTCGGCCAGGCAATCGTGCAAGAGCTGGCGGTACGTGGGATCCTTTTCGACATGTTTCAAGACCATCCATGACTTGCAGCTTTCGATCCGTCGAATGGTTTCCTCAACCGACAGCCCATTGCGCGGGGTCAGTTGCTGATCCTGATTCACCGGAAGATTTCCAGCGTTGTATTCGATCATTTCTTCGGGCAATGACTTGGCCAGTTCGAGCAACCGATCGAACTGGAACAACGAATGATCGCAAAGGTGATGGCCGATCAGAAATGGCTGGCGATTGAAATGCGTCTCGAACGTCGATGACTCCAGCTCCAGCAAGGCCGGATTGGCCGCGGTTCCATCGACAGTCGCGTGCGAAGGCAGTGTCAGGCTATTCATCGTTTGTTCCCTGAGGTTTTAATGTGGGATTCGCACACCGGTCGGGTGTTCGCCGAAAGGCTTTACGGGCGAATGAAAGTCCCGCCAGAAGTCCGACGGCCAGGTTGTCGAATCGGCGTCCCGTTGAGACGATCACTTTGGTGATGGTGCGGCGTTCCTGCCAAATTCGACCAATCATGAAGTGATGCTGGGCCGCACAAGAATCCATCCATTTTGTATTCGGCATTTGGTGCAGAAGGCGAACATTTTCGAGTTCAAGCTGTACACCTGGCGAGAATCGCGAGAACGCTTCGTCGAACGCGATCTTGAAGGCGAACGAGCCTTCTCCCGCCAGAAAATTACACTTGAGCGCGATCGGCTGCTGGTTGAGAAATAGGCCCACCATCATCAATTGCCCACGCGCAAACGCGGCTTGAGCGATCGACTTAAAGTAGGCACGGCTGACGTCATCCGACGCGAGGGCGGTGGACTCACGCCCCTTCCAACCGGCAGCTTCCATTTGCAAAAAGTGATTCAACCACGTGTCAAGATCGTCGACAGCGGTCAGCACTCTCACCTCCGGAACACCAATTTCAGAAAGCCGTCGTGCCAGACGGCGAACTTCCTTGCGGTTGTGATTCGTCATCGCACTGTTGATGTAGGCATCAAAACTACTTGCAGGTCGAATCAGGGCGCGATTGTACGATTCGACAGTAAACGTCGATGCTGCACGTTCGCTCGTGACTTCGAGCAGAGTCTGCGCGAATGGCCCACCAAGGTCGAGGTGATGCAGTTCCAACGCGGCGGCCCGTTGGGGACCGTGCGACATGCTGTCGAACAACGCATGCAACACATCGGTCGCAACGCCGCGACGCACCAAGGGCACACAGTAATACAAGTATTTATGCTGCCAGACTCTTCTCAGGCGAAGTGGGACTCCGCCAAAGGATCGCTTGCATTCGAGCGGGAACAGCCCCACCAGAAATGGCGGTTGATTGGGACGCGGGTTCCGCTGCCAAACAAGATCAAACTGCAGATCGACATTTGCCCCGAAGCATTTGACGCCTTCGATCAGCATCCAAGATTCGTAGAACGGGTTCTGCTCGATCGCGTTCGCGGCCAAATCATCCCATTCCCGTTGAATCGCCACCAATGAATCGATGCCGGGGACCGTCTCGACCCAGAACTCGACATGGGGTGCCACTGGATGGGGGCTCGTCATTTTCAATGGCTGAGACGGAACGGCATCGGACGATCCCAAGTCTTGGGCGATGTTCGTCATTTTTTCAGCCAATTGGGGCATTAGAAAGATCCGACGGCAACAACTGAAACGATTTTACGGCGCGTAGCGGCCGCAGCGGCACTGCGTTTACAAAAATCTACGTCCAACGGGCGAATTGGCAAATGGATTTCGCCACGTGACGGAAATGATCACGATGGAATTGAAGAGGTTCCGCCTGCTGCTCGTGACTCGCCTGAGCACCGCCAAGGCGCCCGCGCACGACATTGCGTGAATGTTCGCGGACGATGTCCGACCTGCGCCTTGAAGGCTTTTGCCCGGGCGAAAACCGCGGACCAGGACTGGACGAGCGAATCGCCGGACGCCCCGGGGGATCGGACAAGCTCTCGATCCCCAGTCTCTCGAAGATTCTTGGAGTTACAAAACACTAGTTGCCGGGGCTGGCCGTCTGTCCCGCGTGATTGGACGGAGTGGGATTTGAATCAAGCGGATCGAGGCCGCCGGTCAACAGCAGTCCTTCGATCTGGATCGCGGTCGTCCGCATGTCGATGAGCGCATTGACGTACTCGATCTTCGCCTCGAAGAGATCGCGTCGCGCCGTCAGGACCCGCAGGAAATCAAGTTCTCCCGCTTCGTACTGCTTCAAGGTCAGAGACAAATTCATCTCGGCCGTGGGCAGGATCGAATCGCGATAAGTGATGACCTGATTGCGTGCCGTTTGATATTTACGAAAGGTACTGGCCAGTTTGTTGCGCAGGGAGAGTTCGAGTCGATCCACTTCGGATTGCGCGGCATGAAGTTCACCGACGGCGGCCGTGACGTTACCGACATTGCGATTGAACGTTGGAAGCGTGAAACCGAATTGCAGCGTGTACATCATGTATTGCGGCGTAAAGAAGTCACGTCCAACGCCACTCGTCAGTTGCAAGTTTGGGGTGGGTTGCGCTTCCTCGCGCCTGACCTGGACGGCCGCCGCGGCGACCCGCGACTTCGCGGCATTGATCAATGGGCTGGAGCTAAGCAGTTGCTGATACGCGATGTCCCAGTTGACATCCGGAACATCGTCTTCCAGATGACCGTCTAAAGGTCGAAGCGGAAGGTCAGGCCAGCCAACGATGTTGCCAAGTTGTTTCCACGTGGCCGCGGCGCGGAACTGGGCGTTGCGGAGCAGGATCTGAGTGTGGCCGCGTTGCAATCGAGCCTGCATCACGTCGGCTTCGGAAACTTGCTCCCCGGCGAGCAGCTTTTCGGAAATTCGGACGCCTTCCTGCGCGACCTTCAGCAACTCTTCTGCGACCGTGACTTGCTGCTGTGCCCCAAGTGCTGCGATGTAGCGAATCTGAACCTCGTTGACGACTCGCAGATTTTGTGCTTCGGCTTCCCACTGAGCGCGGTGCACATCGTGCGATGCCACGGCACGATTCAACTTGAGCTTGCGGCCGGTAACAATGTCCTGTTTGACGTACATATTGAACATGTCCATCGGGGCATTGTTGGCGGCACCTTCTCCTTGGATGCTGGGGTTGGGATACAATCCCACTTGCAGCCAGTTTCCTCGCGCCTGCTGCACCAGGCTCTGCGCCTGCTGCAGCGTCGGGTTGGTCGAGGCGGCCAAGTGTTGGAGTTCGTCGAGCGACAGGAGCGGAATATCCGAGTCTCGCGGCCCCCCCAGCGATTGAGCGAGTTGCGGCGGTACCTGGCCATCGCCTGCCATTGAGAGCTCATGATCACTTGGAGCAAGACGCTGGTGAGAGGGATCGGGTGAGGGCAGCTCGTCTGACTCGTTCCACTGGACGAGCTTCACGACGCCTGTCGAGTTCGCTTGCTTCGTATCATTTGGAACCTGCTCGTGCGAATTTTTATCGCCATTCGAGATCCTGGTCTGATCGTCAGGGGCACCGTCGTGAACGGCATTCTTGCCTGATCTTGCTAGATCTGAACGGTCGACGCGTACGACCTGGGAGGGAACGGTTCCCCTGGCGTTGTCCTTCTGCAGTCCATGGCAGCCTGCGAACGCGGCACATCCAAAGATGCCGGTCAATGCATGCTGAAGGATTGACTGAAGTTTCACGCTCGATCCTTCCCGCGCGATCAGCGCCATGCAAATGTTCTTGTGGCTGTTGGTTCAAACGTGCTGAACGGTGGTCATTCGGGACAATGGTTGGTCTGGCTGAACGGCATCGATGTACTTCGTGATTAGTGTCCTGCATCAGAAGTTTGGCCCGCCGAGTTTGACGGTGACGGATTGCTGACCGTCGGGTCGAGACCACCCGTCAGCAGCAAGCCGCGTATTTCGATGACCGCGGACCGTAGATCCGTGAGCGCGGTGACATAGTTGACTCGCGCCTGGAACAAGTCGCGACGCGCGGTCAGTACGCGTAGAAAGTCAAACTCCCCCTCTTCGTAAGCCTTCTGCGTCAGGGCCAGGTTCGATTCCGCTGTCGGTACAATTTGGTCGCGGTAAATCTCCATCTCGCTACGAGCGGACTGATAACGTTGATAGGCGTCCGCCAGATCATCGCGCAGAGATAGCTCGAGACGAGTAACCTCGGCTTGCGCAGCTCGATAGTAACCCTCGGCCGCCATGATATTTCCCTGGTTTCGATTCCAGACGGGAATATTCGTGCCGACCGACACCGTGAACATCTGGAAGCTTTGATCGGCGGGAAGAATGTCTCGTCCGGCACCGCCACTCACTTGAAGATTTGGAATTGGCTCAACTTGTTCTCGGTGGATCTGGACCTGAGCCGAGGCGAGGCGCGCCTGTGCGGCGTGCAGCTGCGGGCTGCGATTCAAGAGTTCCTGCCAGGCGACATCCCAATCGACGTCCTGAAGTTCATCCTCAAGAGCCCCCCCGAGCGGGCGCGGTGGCATGTCTGGCCAACCGATGACGTTGCCGAGCGACTTCCGCGCTGCCGCGGCGCGGAACCGCGCGTTCCGTAACAAGATTTGTGTTTGCCGCTGCTGGATGGTCGCTTGAAGAACGTCGGCTTGTGAAACCTGTTCTGCTTTAAAGAACCGTTCCGACACACTGACTCCGTCGTCAGCAATTTTCAGAAGTTCTTCTGCCACGAGCACCTGCCGCTCGGCACCGAGTACTTCGATGTAACGGATCTGGACTTCATTCAAGACTCGCAAGTTTTGTGCTTCGGCTTCCAACTGCGCCCGCTGGACGTCGGACGATGCAACAGCGCGGTTCAGTTGCAATTTCTTGCCGGTGACAATGTCTTGAGAAAGAACACCAAAGTGTGCGTCAAACGGTGCGTTGTTCGCTTCATCGTGCCAGACGAGAGTCGGGTTTGGATAGAGTCCCACTTGGGCCCAGTTCCCTTGTGCCTGTTGCAGCAGCGCATACGCCTGTTGTAGTGTCGGATTTGCGGTTACGGCGAACTCTTGCAGTTCGTTCAAAGTCAACACATCACCCGATGGTGACGGTGATTGATCGCCATCGATCACACCCGATGACGGCTGTTCGGGGACTTGCCAGGCCACGGACGTAATGGAACCTGTGTCGTCCACCTCCTCAGGGGATGATGGCGCCTGCGACGTCTCGGTCGACGCTGCCTGAGCCTTCCGCGTGGCGAGGGAACGCGACTCGCGGTCTTTGTCGGTGGACGTCGATTGTCGTTGGTCGGGACGCTGGCTGAGCGAGATCGACTTCTCTGCACTGCGGCAGCCAGCCAGAACGAGACTGGCAATACTGACGAAGCCCATCCATTGTGTGGCTTGGCGTTTCATCACAGTCTCCTCCCTGAACTGACCAATCCGCATTGCCAGCTGAGGCAACGACTGCAGACGGTGGAAATGGGCATCATGCCCGTAAGGCGTCTCAAAGAAGATCGGCCGGACAATTGCGTCGGCTTAACATCAATCTGATAAATGCGTTAAGCACAGTCGACGTCAGCGCGCAGCGACAACTTGGACCAGCCAATTGCCCGTGCGCAGCCGCCATTTCAGTGAGCCAGATCCCCCGCACCCGCGGGTGGAGTACGGTGACCGTAAAAGCTGTAGAGGATTGGAGTCAGGTTCACGACAAGGAGCGTCGACATGCCTCCGACGACCACGATGGCCAGCGGCCGCTGAGAGTCCGATCCGATGGCCGTGGATAAGGCAGCTGGCAGCAGGCCCAGAATTCCGGTGAGCAGCGTCATGACCACCGGCCGAATCCGCTGCTGAACAGTCTGGAATAAAGCTTCCCTTAAGGGCACGCCGTGCGCTCGCTGAGCGTTGAATGACGACACCAGAATGAGTCCGTCCATGACTCCGACGCCTAGGATCGAGATAAAACCGACGGCGGCCGAAATGTTGAAATTGAGTCCTGCAAGCTTGAGCGCCCAGAATCCGCCCATGCCCATCGAAAGCACATTCGCAAGGACGACTCCCACATCCAGAAAGGAGCGGAATGCAAGATAAAGAAGCAGGCAGATCAAGATCATCGAAACTCCGAACATGCTGGCCATCCGCTGTTCCGCCTGTTCCATCTGACGGAACTCGCCGCTCCATTCCGCCCGGTAAGGTGATTTGATCAATGGGGAAACGGTTGCCCGAGCCTCGGCGACCGCCCCCGCGAGATCGCGGCCACTGACTTCAAATTTGATGGCAATGAATCGCTTTCCCTGTTCGCGGTAAATCGTCGATGCGCCGGGCAACAGGAACGACCCATCGGGATCGGGTTGACGTTGTGCATTCAGCGGCGTCACGAGATCCGCCAGGCGTCGCGTCGGTGTCCCTGTGGAAATTGCCGGGGCATTCACGTTACTTCCGGTCGCAGAAGGGAACGGCAAGGTTGTTCCAATCGCAGAGAGACCTGTTGCCCCGCCGCTGATGGGGGTGCCTGCGATCGTGACATTGTTGTCCGCAGTGGTGCTGTTCCCAACGGGGACAGGGATATCGAGAATCGCCTGTTCGTCGGCGCGCAGTCGCTCGGGCCAGCGAACGGTGACGTCGAAGGTTTTCTCGCCTTCCGTCATTTCTGTCGCGGCCTTTCCACCGACGGCCGACTGGATCACGCCCTGGACATCCGCCGCCGAAACGTTCCAGCGGGCACATTTCTGACGATCAACGGGAAACTCCAGATTGGATTGTCCTTGAATGCGGAACACACCCGCATTCACCACACCGGGAACCTTGTTCAAGCCATCGCGAACCTGCATCGCCGTTGTTTCCAGCGTGTCGAGATCGGGTCCGAAGATCTTGATCGAGTTCTCCCCTTTCACTCCAGACAGCGCTTCCATCACGTTATCGCGGATGATTTGCGAGATGTCCCAGATGGCTCCGGGAAACTGCTGTTCGAGTTCGAACGCCAAGTCGGCGACCATTTCGGCCTTCGTGCGCTGGCGTCCACGTTTCGCATTGATAGGCCATTCCCCCTGAGGTCGAAGAGGCAAGTTCGCTTCCATGTTGTAGTAGCCCCCGGTGTCCATTCCATCATCGGGGCGGCCAACGGTGTTCGGGATAATTCGAACCTCGGGGAACCGCTGAATCAGACGCCGGAAATCACGTGCCCTGTCAACGGCTTCACCGAACGAGACATTCATCGGGAATGTGCCACGCACCAGCATCCCGCCCTCCTCAAGTTCGGGCATGAATTCGCGTCCCATCTGCACGGCGGCCAGCCCGGTGAATCCCGCCAGGGCAAGAAACATGGCTAAGACAAGCCAACGGACCGACAGCAATGCTTTCAATTGGGCCAGGTACGTTGCTTGAAGCCCGTGAACAAGCAGGTTATCAGGCTTGGGCCGAACATTTTTCAAAAGAAGCAGGCACAACACAGGCGACACCGTGGCCGCAAGGATCAAGGCTCCGCCGAGAGCGAACGCGTAGGTGTCAGCCATCGGGCCGAAGATCTGGCCCTCGGGCCCTGTCATGGTGAACAGCGGCAGCAATGCACAGACCATCACGGCGGTTGCGAACATCAGGCTGCGCTGAACGCCCCCGGCAGCACGAGCGATCCGCTGCGCCAGCGGCATCTCGGGCGGATCGTCACCATGTGTCAGTCGGCGATAAATGCTTTCGACAATAATCACCGTCGAATCCACGATGATGCCGAAATCGACCGCTCCAATCGACAGCAGATTGGCGGACTTGCCGCGTAGAAACAAAACTCCAAACGCAAACAGAAGCGCCAGCGGAATATTGATCGCTGCAATCACCGCGGCCCGGACGTTGCTCAAAAACATCAGCAGGATGACCGTGACCAGCGTCATCCCCAGAAACAAACTCTCATGCACGGTCTCGGTCGTGCGCTCGATCAATGTACTACGGTTGTAGTATGGAATGATTTTGACTCCAGGCAGCAATTTGCCTGATTCATGCAGCTCGTCAATCTTGGCAAGAACACCCTCAAGAGTGGGAAGTGAGGCCTGTCCTTTCCGCATCAGCACGATCCCCTGAACGACATCCTCTTCGTCCTCCCAGACGTCCGTACCGTCGGGATTGGTAAGGGTGTTTCCATCGGAATCGGTTTGTCGATGACTGATGGCGGCCAGCCCCAGTCGCGTCTTATGGCCGACGACAACGCCTTGAGACATGAGCATCCGGTCGTCCACCCGTGGCAGACCATCGGCGTTCAGCATGGGCCCACCGTCGACCAGATGATCCACTCGGACAGGAACATTATTGACGCTGGCAACCACCACCTGGCGGATTTCCAAGCAGCGATTGACTTCCTCCGCTCTCAGAATCCTTGCCGCCTCGACCGGGTCACTGATCCCGAGAACGAGTTGCTGCGGATCTTGTCCACGGCCAAACAGGCCAATCGACCGAACCACGATGGTCAATTCGCCCTGCGTCAAATTGTCGCCGCTGCCGTTGGCATTCGCACTTTGAAGTGCGTCTTCGAGTTGCTTGAGTGTAATTCCATAGCGACGCAGCCGGATGGGATCGGGTTGGACCTCGTACCGCTTCTCCATGCCCCCAATCCCACTGACCCCAGCGACACCAGGCGCTCGCATCAGTTCACGCTCGACGACGAAGTTCTCGAGCGCCTGAAGATCGTTCAAGGTATAGACGGGTTTACCGGTGATGGGGTCCTGAGGATTTTCGAGAGTAAATCTCAGGATCTCGCCAACGGGTGACGCAGGAGAAATACTCGGCTTCACGCCATCGGGGAGATCGGCATTCGCCAGGCGATTGATGACATCCTGACGGGCCTGCTCATAATCCTTGACGTAGGTGAACTGATTGCGAAGGTGAGACAGCCCGAATAGAGACTTGCTACGGGTCGTCTCAAGGCCCGGCATTCCGGCCAACGCCACTTCCAGGGGGATACTCACCTGGCGTTCGACCTCTTCGGCACTTGCCCCGGGAAAGAGTGCGACAACCTCAATGATGGCCGGCGCAGGGTCGGGATACGCTTCGATATTCACGTGCGTGAACGCATACCCGCCGCCGATCATCAGTGCAACGGTCAGAATCATCACAATGAGCGGGTTGGCCACCGCCCAGTCAATCAACCTACGAATCATGGACGGCTAAACCCCGCGAGGACACGACCCCATCAGTATCAAAAGGGCAACCGTTCGAATGTCGCGTCGGGCGCGGCGAACGAGGGGTGCGAACGTTGGTTCAAGTCTAATTCGGCTCTTATCCTGGTCCGCGCGAGTCGGATGAGGGACTCGTCGGGGAACCTGCGATCGTTTTTGTGGACGCGGTCGGATCGGGAAGTTGGTCGATCGCATTCTGAAGCATCAGTGCCCCGGCGGTGACAATGAGTTCACCGGGCTGAAGTCCACTTTCCGCAGCTCGGACATAAATTGTATTGCGGAAGCGCCGGACCACATGCACGGGTCGCCGCACGAAGTGCAGTTCGCCAGAAGCCGGTTGAACGAACACCACGCTCTGGCGGCCATCCTCGACAACGGCGGTCACGGGCAACTCGAGCTCGTGCTCGGGCGGTGGCAGTTGCACCGTCACCGTGACCGACTGACCAATTTTGAGTAACTCGGACTGATTTTTCACGCGGCCGGTCACGAGCGCTGTGTGCTGGGTTGGATCGATGACCGCCCCGACCTTTTCCAGCATTCCGGGAAATGTCCCTTGCCGTGAGGGCAAACTGACCGTCCACAAGATGGGGTGCGGCAGCGATTCCAAGAGTGGCAAATCTTCTTCATAGACATGTGCCCAGACGGCGAGTTGCGACAGATCGCCGATTTTGAACAGATCCGTATCGGTTCCCACGATGTCGCCGACGACGACGTTCTTTTCCAAAATGACACCACTCATGGGCGCGCGGACTTCGACTTTGGCCCAGTCGTTGGCTTCGGCCGAAGGCATTGCCGTTTCGACGAGTTCGTCGGCCTTTGCAACTCGTGTGGCTTCCGCGTGAATTTCGGCAATGTCTTCATCCGTGACACGCCACGTTCGCAGTGACCGATCCAGGCTGGCAATTTCGACCAGGCGGCTTTGAACGTCCTTCTCGGCATCTCGATAGGAACGTCCGGCACCCGCCCCTTCCTTGAACAGTGTCTTCAGGCGATCGCGCAACTGCTCTTCGGCTTTCAGCTTGGTCAGGGCATCCACCAGTTCGCTCTTTTTCTGCCCCAGTTCGGTACTCCAGATGACCGCCAGCAGATCGCCGCGGCGCACTTTTTCTCCGACGCGAAGCGTGGGATCGGAACCGTCTGTGGAATGACCGAGCTCCACGACTTCACCACCGAATCGGGCATGCACGCGAGACAGTCGATCATTGTCCAGGGCCAATACTCCCTGAAACCCCGGCAGGTTGATGGCATGCGTCGGGGTTTGCACGGGGGCGACCGTCAGCCCCATCCGCTTGATCACGGTCTCTGGAAGCGTGAGTTCGTCGGCGCCGGACCGCTGGACCTTTGCCAAGTTGTCTGCGACCCCCTTGGTATATTCGTGATTGGACGCGGATTTTCCCAAGTGATGACGATTACGGGTTTCGTGAAAATAGAACGCAGCGCCGGCAATGGCGGCGATGACGCCGACGATAGCCACTCCCCGCATCGTCCTGGATGCGAACATCTTCATACTCGATTGACCTTTCTGACGACTTTCAGCTCGCCAATGCAAAATCACAACGTGCGACCACAAGACCACTCGCAGGAAACAGGAATCTCAGGGACATCGATTTCACGTCCCTGCTATCGCTGACTCACAAGATTCAAGGTCAAGCTGTCGACAAAGTGCCCTGGAAAATCTTCGTCCGCGTCCTCTGCCCCGGCGCGGACCACCGCAAGCTGAACAACCAAATACTTCGTTCCCGCCGGCAGCGCTAAGCGCGTTGTCACCTCTTGCCACGCCTTGGCGTCGGCATCGGCGCGGGCCTGAGTTCCGCTGAAGGCGAGCGCATTATTCCACTGCGGCGCCCCTTCTTCGGATGGTTGGAACGGTTCATCTAAAAACGAAAAAATCGCGATTCGGAATGTGTAGTCATTCTCTGGCATCGCTTCTTGAATCGAATTGAAAAATGCCGTCGCTTCGATGGAGGCAGGGTGATTCACGAGTGACTCCGCCACGGCCCCCAGGTCGACGATACGGTAAATCTCGCAGCCGTCTTCCGGTTCGGTGGTGGATTTTACGAATCTCAGCATTCTGCTCCCTTCAAAGGGAGTGACGTCCGAAAAGCGCCCCACGACTTCGGCTTCGTCTCCGTGCCACACCGCATTCAGCATGGCATCGGCGGGAAGGATCGTCTTTTTCTTGAAACTTTGTGCGGTAAGCTCAACGTGCTGCTTCGGCCCCAAGATTCCAGGAGCCCATGCCATCCAAGTCATTCCGGCGACGATTGTCACCGCCGCGGCAATCAATGCCTGACCACCCAGGCGTGACCGAAAAAAACGAGTGAGCCCCGCCGCGACAGGCAGCGACTTCGTCGTGGCCGACGAACGGCCCTGCATGCCAAGGCGATCGGCCAGCTTGGCCGTGCCGCTGAATTCACGCTCCAGCAGCCCATCAATCATCAAATGGTCCAAATACTCCGCCTGTGCAATCGGGTCTGCCGTCAGGCATTCATTCAGCCGGACAGCCCCATCGCGATCCAACGTTCCATCGCTCAGCTTCGCGATCAGCTCGCGCACTTCACCAGGTCGTGGATGATTCATGACTTCCCTCCTACAGCCGTTGCGACACACAGTTCAGCAGCGACTCGCGAATGCGGTAAAGCATTTGAGAAATCGCCCCGACTGTCTGCCCTCGCATCTCGGCGAGCTTCTTGACCGAACCATCCGACGCATACCGAATGGCTAGCAACTCGCGCTGTTCGCTCGGAAGTTGTGCCAGACATTCCCGAAGCGATTCCGCATACCGATTCACATCGTCTGCCATGGCCTCTTGTCGCTCACACAGTTCCCGGATGAGCTCTTCGTCAAAGATCAATCGGTCTCGGCTCATTTTCCGGCGGTAGTTCATTACGTGGTACCGGGCAATCCTGCCGGCCCAAGCCATGAAATTCGTTCCTTGCTCAAAGTCGTCCGCCTTGTGCCACAGAGTCAGACTCACTTCTTGAAGAACATCCTGAGCTGCGATACGGTCTGGCAGCAAAGACAGGATGCACGCATACAAACTGGGTTGCGACGCGGTCAGCAGTTTGACGAATTCATCCGAATTCTGATCCATGACATCCTTTCCTACAGTCAAATGTCCGCTCAATTGAGATTCTCACGGCGCATTTGAGGAAAAGCCGAAATATTTGCGAATTGATCGCCCCATGAGTTCAATTTAAAACGAGGCCCCCTTCCCTTCGATCGCCTCGCAGTTTGTGCACATCGTACACCACAAACACCGCAAAGCATTGTGGTGAAGACAGTTCCATCAGCGCAAAATTAACCACATCATCGAAGTGAAGTTGTGAACCTGATAGGCTGTCCAGGCGTGGTTCCATCGGTAAGTGCGCAGCGAGGATTGTACGATGAAAAGATTCAAAGTGGCCGGTGCAGTGATGATCGCTCTCGGCGCAGGGCTGGGCTGGTTCACGGCGTTGCTTCAGGTCCAGAGCCCTGTTCACGCGGAAACCAAAACGTCGGCGGCGGTCGTGGAAGCGATCGATCGAACGTCACTGCCCATCAAAGAGCCAGTTCCGCCGTTCATCACGGAACTTGACGCACGTAAGAGCAAAGCACCGCCACGATTTGAGGTCAAAACGCCCGACAAGGCGCCGAATGTCCTGATTGTCCTGATCGACGATATGGGGTTCGGTCAGTCCAGCGCATTCGGTGGACCGATTCACATGCCGACCCTGGAACGGATGGCGAAGGGGGGACTGAAGTACAATCAATTCCACACGACGGCCCTATGCTCACCGACGCGAGCCGCACTGCTCTCGGGGCGCAACCATCATGTCGGAAACATGGGTTCGATCACTGAGACCGCGACAGCCTTCCCGGGGCAGACCGGGCAACGGCCGAATGCCGTCGCGCCATTGGCCGAGATGCTGCGTCTGAATGGCTACAGTACGGCCGCCTTTGGGAAATCGCACGAGACCGCGGCGTGGGAAGTCAGCCCTTCCGGGCCAACGGATCGCTGGCCGACACGTTCTGGATTCGACAAGTTCTACGGCTTTATCGGCGGTGAATCGAATCAATGGGCCCCGGCCATTTATGAGGATATGACCCGGATCGAAGCGCCGGACGATCCGAATTATCATCTGATGACCGATCTCGCCAATCAGGCCATTAAATGGACTCATTTCCAGAAATCACTGACTCCACACAAACCGTTCTTCACCTATTTCGCTCCCGGCGCGACGCACGCACCTCATCATGCTCCCAAGCAATGGATCGAGAAATACAAAGGAAAATTCGATCAAGGGTGGGACAAGCTGCGTGAGGAAACTCTGGCGCGACAAATTCAATTGGGCGTCGTTCCCGCCGGGACGAAACTCGCCCCCAAGCCTGAGGCCATTAAAGAATGGAGCCAACTTTCCGCCGACGAGAAAAAATTGTTCGCCCGTCAGATGGAAGTCTTCGCCGGCTATGGTGAGTACGCCGATTTCGAAGTGGGGCGAGTCATTCAGGCGATCGAAGATCTGGGTCAGCTCGACAACACGCTGATTTTCTATTGTGTGGGTGATAACGGTGCGAGCGCCGAAGGAACCATGAACGGTCTCTATAACGAGATGACTTATTTCAATGGTGTCCACGAGTCTGTCGAAGAGATTCTGAAGCACTACGATGAACTGGGCGGCCCCATGTCGTATGGGCACTACGCCGCTGGATGGGCCGTCGCAGGAGATGCGCCGTTCACCTGGACCAAACAGGTCGCGGGAAGTTATGGCGGATGTCGCAACGGACTGGTTGTCCACTGGCCGCAAGGCGTTGCATCCAAAGGTGAAGTTCGATCGCAGTGGCATCACGTCATCGACATCGCGCCCACGATCTTGGAGGCGGCAGGACTGCCAGAGCCGAAGTCGGTCAATGGCACGCCACAGATTCCGATCCAGGGGGTCAGCATGCTGTACTCGTTCAACGACGCCAAAGCGAAGGACCGCCACAAGACTCAGTACTTCGAGATCCTCTGCAACCGTGGCATTTATCATGATGGTTGGCTGGCCCATACCGTTCATCGCGCGGCCTGGGAAACGCAGCCAAGGCGCCCGCTGCTCGAAGATCAGTGGGAACTGTATCACGTTGAGGTCGACTTCAGTTCGTCTACCAATCTCGCCGCGAAGGAGCCTGCCAAGTTGAAAGAACTGCAGGAACTGTTCTTGAAAGAGGCGGTTCCAAATCGGGTCTTACCTCTGGATGATCGAGTGCTCGAACGGATTAATCCCGCCTTGGCTGGCCGCCCTGATCTGATGGCTGGACGCACCTCGCTGACGCTCTACGAAGGCATGACGGGAATGACCGAGAATGTCTTCATCAACACCAAGAATCGCTCACATACGATTTCCGCCGAGGTGGTCATTCCCAAGGACGGGGCAAGTGGTGTCATCCTTGCACAGGCGGGCCGTTTTGGAGGGTGGAGTCTTTATGTCAAAGATGGCCGACCAATCTACACTTACAACTTCCTGGGCCTTTCCGCCTACAAAGTCGCATCGTCCAAGGCACTTCCCGAAGGCAAAGTCACGATTGTCTATGAATTCACCTATGACGGCGGCGGTCTCGGAAAAGGCGGCAAAGGAACCCTCCTGGTGAATGGTGAAAAGGTTGCCGAGGGGCGAATTGACCGAACCCAGGGATTCTTCTTCTCAGCAGATGAGGGGGGTGATGTCGGCCAGGACGGCGAGACCCCGGTGACGGACGACTATGCAGCAGGCGACAACAAGTTCACGGGCAAAATCAACAAAGTGACCGTCGACTTGAAGTGACCTCTTCAGCGTCACCGCTCACAGCCGGAAGAAAGAGGGGAACAGACACTTTTTCCCGATTAAACTGGAATCCTCAGTGTATCGACTCGGGCAAGCCTTCCCTTCGCCGCAGGAAAATGGGCCAGTCCCCGGCCTGTGAATGATGACCTTCTCAGCTTGTGTCCTCGGGGTCTCGGTGTCTGTGCCCGCACGGACACTGGTCGAGCCTGTCTCTCGTTCGGTTGTCAATTGAGTGGTGTGCAGACACAGAGACCCCGAGGAACACGAATGGCAGCGCGTTTATCGCCGCGTGAACGTGGCGTGCTCGCAGCTTGTCGTAATCATGGCGACCGGGACTGTCCGGTTTCGAATGCCCCGTGGCATCGGGACGCCCGGGCTGCCGCGCTTCATTCAACAAGCGGTTACCGCATTCCGCCGGAGATGTAGAAATTCTCGCCGGTGATCCAGGAAGAGTCAGACGACGCCAGAAAGACGACGGCCGGAGCAATATCTTGGGTCTCACCAATGCGACCTAGGGGTGTCTTCGCTTCAACCTGCTTGCGGAAATCACTTTCCGTGATGCCCTGGCTGTGGGCCCCTTCTGTGTTGACCATCCCTGGATTAATCGTGTTGACCCGGATCTGACGAGGGCCGAGTTCTTCGGCGAGAGCGCGGGTAACAGCTTCGACCGCGGCCTTCGTGCCGCTGTAGACCGAACCACCCGCGACCGGTGAACGGGCCACGACCGAACTGATATTGATGATGCTACCACCGTCAGAACCAAACAACTTGACCGCTTCCTGTGTCGCGAACAGTAGCCCCAGTACGTTCAAGTCGAATTGCCGATGAAAGTGTTCGGCAGTGATGCCTTCCAGTGGAGCGAACTCATAGATTCCTGCGTTGTTAACCAGGACATCCAGCCGCCCGAATGCTTTCTTCGTCTCCGCAAACAGCTTTTGAACGTCTGCCTGATTCGCGACATTTGCCTGCACGGCGACAGCTTTACCACCTTTGTCGGCAATTTTCGCCACAACCCGGTCGGCGCCTTCTTTGCTTGAAGAGTAGTTGACGACGACCGACGCCCCTTCAGCCGCCAATTGCAAAGCGATTTCGGCCCCGATTCCCTTCGATGCGCCTGTCACAACGGCCACTTTTCCGCTCAATTTTTTCGACATGATCAAGTTCCTATGTGTTGACAGTTCCCTTCAATCAATTCGGCGGTCATTTGAACCGCCTGACACCACGGAATACTACTCCGTCCGAGCGCGCTTACAGGCATTCTGAAGAATTCGACGCAACGAAAACAATGGTGTGTGACAGGCGCCGTACGAGAATCAAGGTCGCGGGCCATCGCCGGTCCTTCGTTTGGCGAAGTACGAAGTCGTAACCGGCGACCACGGTGGACTCGGCCTCGATCCAGATGGTGACCACCGAGACCCGATGAATACCATGGCACAAGTCACCCGATTTCGGCGGACGGTGACGATCCCACAGGCGGTTCAATATCTCCTTGCGATGCCGTCTCGCGGCGGGTATGAAATCAGACGCGTCGGAGAATCCATTCACTTTTAGAAATTACGGCCTCTTCCACCTACGCCGACGACTTCTGAAGGTGAATCAACAACCCAAGAGATTGAAACCACAACGATGAGCGAGAATTTCAAGTACAACCGTCTCGACAAGAATGATGCCGCGGTCTTGCTGGTCGACCACCAATCAGGGCTGTGCAACATTGTTGGTGACTTTTCACCGGACGATTTCAAGAACAATGTGCTCGCACTGGCCGACGCCGCGAAGTACTTCCAACTGCCGACGATTCTCACGACGAGTTTCGAGAAAGGTCCCAATGGACCACTCGTTCCGGAACTCAAGCAGTTGTTCCCCAACGCTCCGTATATTGCTCGGCCTGGAAACATCAACGCCTGGGACAACGAGGATTTCGTCAAGGCCGTCAAGGCCACCGGCAAGAAGCAACTGATCATCGCAGGCGTCGTCACCGAAGTCTGCGTCGCTTTTCCGGCGCTTTCGGCTCGGGAAGAAGGCTACGAAGTCTTCGTCGTGACTGATGCCTCGGGAACGTTTAACAAGACAACCCGCGACGCGGCCTGGGCTCGCATGCAGGCGGCCGGTTGCCAACTCATGTCGTGGTTCGGGATGGCCTGTGAACTTCACCGAGACTGGCGAAACGATATTGAGGGCCTTGGCACGCTGTTTTCGAATCACTTGCCGGCCTACCGAAACCTCATAACGAGCTTTAATGCACCGCGATGAGGTGTGCCGGTAACATAACAGTTCACAGCCCGAAGAGAGGGGGACAGGAAAATTGTCCCGGTTCAATCGGAATCCACAGTGCATCGACCAGAGCAACCCTTCCCTTTGCCGCGGGCAACTAAGCCAGTCCCCGGCCTTTGAACGGTTGTGGTGTGCCGACAAACTGTCCGCGTTGTGACGCATTCCTGACGTCGTGGTCCATTGGATGATAGCGACGTCAGGATTTTGATGATCGAGCATGAGGGATGTGATCATGTGGAAATCGGTTCGAGGCATCGTGAGTGACATTCCGCAGCATTGGGTCGGCGACGGATTTCCGGTGCGAAGCCTGTTCTCGTATCAGGACAGCGACGAGTTCGATCCGTTCCTGCTGCTCGACTATGCGGGACCTTACAAATTCGCACCGGCAGAGGTCACTCGCGGTGTGGGCGAGCATCCGCATCGTGGCTTCGAAACCGTGACGATCGTGTATCAGGGCGAGTTGGAGCACGGTGATTCGAGCGGCAGTCATGGAACAATTGGCCCCGGCGAAGTGCAGTGGATGACGGCCGCCTCGGGCGTCGTCCATGAAGAATTTCACAGCGCGCAATTTGCGCGCGAGGGCGGCACATTGGAGATGGTGCAGCTCTGGGTGAACCTGCCAGCCAAGGACAAAATGTCACCCCCGCGCTACCAGGGAATTCTCAACTCCCAAATTCCGATCAAGGCGCTGCCGGACAATGCGGGAACGGTTCGAGTGATCGCAGGCGAATGCTTTGCAACGCCCGGCCCTGCCATGACTTTCACGCCGATCAACGTCTGGGATTGCCAGTTGAACGCAGGCGGACATGTCGAGTTCGCCATTCCCGCAGGGCATACCACATTGCTGATCGTTCAAAAGGGCGAGATTCGCATCGGCGACTCGACCGCCAAAGCCGTTGAACTTGTGTCACTTCATTCAGAAGGAGATCAGGTGCGAATCGACTCCGCCAGCGAGTCTCGCGTCCTCGTGCTGACAGGCGAACCGCTTCGCGAACCCGTCATCGGACAGGGCCCCTTCGTCATGAATACCCGCGACGAAATACGCCAGGCGATTCAAGACTTCCAATCCGGTCGCATGGGCCGTTTGGCGCATTGAACGGTAGCGACTCATCGTCAATTCGCGGCTCACCACGTTTTGTCTTGCGGTACCAAAACATTGGTCGACGAAGAAGTTGGATCGTGCTTCAGGAACCCGATCATCAACAGTGTCCAGGACAGAATCAATCCGAATGCAGCGGTAATGTGTGTGAGCTTGATGGCCAGTTCCTGCCAAGGTTCTCCGCCGGTGGCACCAGATTGGCCTGCGGAGATTGGTAGCATCTGAACCGTGCCCCACCAGCCATTTGCGGCTTCAGACAGCGCCATCAGCCATGTGGCCCAGGTGGAACCTAGCATCACCCAGAGCGACTTCCGGCCGACATGATGTGGCAGGGTAAGGAGCAACAAGCCAAGCGCGGTAAACAACAGGCCGTTCGTTTCAAACTGAATATGAGCGCCCAATGCGAGTCGCGGATAGGGGGTGAGAGGAATGACGAGGCCCCAAACGAGCCCGGCCAAAATCATCGCGATTCCGTGAATCACGATTTGCCTGCCACCACTTGGTACGCTCACAATGCAACTCCGTGACAGCCCGATCTGAAACTGGTGAACGGTGACGGCATCCTGACTTCGGCGAATGGCACCCCTTGGTCTTGATGAGAACAAGGGGCGTATCAATCGCATGACTTTGCGGGAAATCGTAACAGCCGAAAATAACAATTGTCGTGTGAAGGCAGTCTAGAGAGCATTTCATAACCGCCTCATTGTAATGAGCGCGCAGG
>NZ_JH636434.1:466671-478414 GCF_000255655.1 Schlesneria paludicola DSM 18645
CTCGTGATGGCCAGTGGGTTCTACGAGTGGCGGAAACTCGATGCTAAGAATAAACAGCCGTATTACATCAGCCTGACGAACGGCGCGCCAATGCCGATGGCGGGGTTGTGGGAGGTCTGGAAGTTGCCGGAAGGGGAAACCGTGGAGTCTTGCACAATCATCACCCACACGGCAAACGACATGATGGAGCCGCTTCATGACAGAATGCCGGTGATCCTCACTCATGCACTCGTCGACCCATGGCTAGACCCGGCGATCAATGATCCAGCAGCGATTCAGCCGATGCTCGAGCATTTCCCAGCTGACGAAATGCAGGCTTGGCCCGTCAGCAAGGATGTCGGAAATGTCCGTAATCAGGGAGCTTATCTGGCAGAACCATTGAAAGAGGAGAGCTAAAGGGCTTGGGGAGATCCAGTACAGATTCAGTTGTCTTCAAAATCCTCACGCAGAATCGCTGCGAGTGCCATCGCCGCTCTGGCCGCCAGTTCCTTTGCGAGTGTTCCAGCCCGACTTAGGTATTCCTTTGAAAGTTGAATCGGCTCAAGCTTTGCGCCGTTGATTTCAGCTTGTTCAATTGCCCGGATGACATCTTTGTCATAGACGTAGCCTGTAGGAGCCTGCATCAGCCAGCATTCAGGCTCTTTACCACGTTGAGATTTTGCAACTTCCGCGGCTCCCAAGAATTCCCCGCTATCGCGCACTTCAGCTGCTCGTCGCAGCACGTCCCCTTCATCGAATTTCGGCCCTAACAAGTTGTCCCAAAGCGCGTGAAGGTTTCTCCCTTGTTTCGTAGGGATTTCGTTTCCACCGCGATCGCCTGTAGGAAACAACCGCTTTGAGTACAACGAGCCAGAATGGCAGGGCTGGTTTGCATCACCGACCAAGTGGCAGATCCAACAAAGTGCGATAGCGCGATCAGCAGGTGGCTGATTCTTATCTTTGAGGACTTTCCGACAGAGCCGAATAGCCTGCTTGATGTTCAACTCCTTTGTCGCAAGCGTGGCATCATCAGGGGGGAGGCGTGGAGATAGTGGCACATCCTCGAAATCACCGACAGTTGCGTTTATGAAAACATCATAGTGCCACTTGGGGCGATCAAATGACGTTCGTCGGGCGACATCGGGCCAGAAAGCAGCACGGCCGATCATCCATCGATCGGGATCTCTAACTTTCTCTGGGATCTTGAAGTCCTGTTCGAATCGTGGATGGTGCCCCAGCAAATCCAGAACGCTGGATCGCACATCCGACGTCAATTCGTCGAACGCCAAGACTGCAATGAGGTGATGCCCACCTTCGGACCATGCAGAGCAGGATTGCCCCGCGAAAATGCAGGCGATGAACGCTACGATGAACCGCATGGAGTTCCTTTTCGGTTTGATCCCTGGACAAGAATCGTCGGACGGAAAGACTGCTGCAAGTCGCACCGTCGTAGAAAATGACTGGATATGGCAAAACGAAGCCGTGGCAGACCGATCGTCGAAACGTTGACTCCCTCGCAGAAACGAGTCTTGCAGGCCCTTGAAGAGCACATCGCCAGCAATGGCATGACGCCGACATTCCGAGAACTGGCGGAACAGCTCGGCCAAGGTGCTGCAAGTATTTCGAAGGCCATCACTAGACTCGAACGGAACGGCTATGTCGGACGAACGGCTGGCAAGTCACGGAGCCTGACAGTTCTCCGGTCGGCGTCCGATTCGGAGCCTGCGAGCCTCGTACCAATTCCACTGCTCGGAAGCGTTCCCGCAGGAACTCCGCTCTTCACTCCTGAGAATCAGCTCGGTGAACTTCTCGTCGAATCTGCCACCATTCGATCTGGCAAGCACTTCGCCCTCAAAGTCAGCGGGACCAGCATGATTGACGCGGGGATCAACTCGGGTGACGTCGTGATCGTGCGCCAGCAGCCTCTCGCTGAACACCGAGACATCGTGGTCGCGTTGCTCAACGACGAAGCCACAGTAAAGCGATTGCATCATCGTAGTGGTGAGATCATGCTGGTGCCGGAGAACAAGAAGCTGAGGCCGATCGAGGTCGGACCTGAAGACGATCTGAGGATTGTGGGAAAAGTAGTCGCGGTACGCGGTTTGGCTGCGGTGAAATAGCGTCGCCCGTCAAAACAACAAGAGATTCGGGATATGAAGAAGCTGGTGACGATCATCGCCGAGCAGGCCGACAACCAATGGTCCGTCTGGTTCGCGGATCTGCCGCAGGTCTCATTTAGCGGGGATATGCCCGCTGATGGAATTCGACGGCTGCTGGCGCACTTTGGGGCGGATCAGTTCGACGAGGAGAAGATTTCCGCCGTCGAGGATGAAACAAGAGAGGGACATCTGGAGTTCGTCATCCCTTTGCGATACCACCGGCGGATTCCGGCCCCATCCGTGAACTAGTGCGATCAGTGCGTCTCCTTGTCGACGGCGTCTATTCTTAAAAACCTCGGCACGTTTCGTGTGTTTCGGGATTTTTTGCACGTCCGTCATTTTTCAAAGAATAAAATCCCCTCGTCGCGCATCGTTTACGTGCATGCAACGATCGAGGGAGTGACCGATTTGTCCAACGCAGAGGCTCAGCCGCAGCTACAGGACCGGATTTCCAATGAGGAAGTTCGAGGCTTGGCCGACCTGTATGCCGCGGAACTTCTAGCATTTTTGACCGGAGTTCTACGAGACGCTGCGGCGGCTCAAGACGTCTCACAAATCACATTCCATCGACTGTTGGAAGTCGGACACACTGCACAGAAAAACACGATCAAGGGATGGTTGTTTCAGGTTGCCATGCGAGAAGCGCTGGCTTATCGGCGTCGAACGAAGCGTGAAATGGAACATCTGGGAAAGTACTTGGACTCAAAACGGCAAGAGCTTGCCATTCTGCCAAATGCCATTGATGGGGACGAAGTTGAGCGAGTTCGCGATTTGCTCAAAAAGCTGTCCGCGGAACAGCAAGACGTCGTAAGACTGAGGATTTACGAAGGCAAGTCTTTTGCGACGATCGCAGCCGACCTGAAGGTTCCCTTGGGCACGGTTTTAACTCGCATGCGACTCGCGTTGGAAAAGCTCCGAACTTGGCTCGGGAAAGATTGATCGGGAAGGACTGAACGATGTCGTCTGAAGGCGATGAATTGAACTGGTTGGCAACGCAGTATGTATTGGGCGAACTTGCCTGCGCTGACCGTGACTCATTTGAATTGCGACTTACCAACGACTTAGCGGCATGCGAAGCGGTCGCCTCAGCACACTTGCTGTTGGCAACGGTTCAGAGTGCCATTTCGTCGTCTGTTGCGGTACGCCCTGCAGCAATCCTTTCGCACGAATCACCGAAAAAATCGCATTGGGCTGTCATTGCATCGACTGTTGTCGCGTTGAGTTTGGTCGGATCTTCGTTTTGGTTCAGTGTTCCAACATCCGATTCCGGCATGTCAGACGTCTCAATGTGGAGTCTTGACGATGACGTGACAGTCGCCGAGATGGGCGAATCGGATGAAGACAATGATTCGCATCTTGAGATTCCAGAATGGTTGCTGGCTGGAGTTTCGCTCGAATTGCACGACGCGAGAAAGGACAATTGATGCGATCAATCCGATTTCTCTTCATGCCGGTTGCCATCGCTTGGATCGCTGGTGTCGGAAGCAACGGTCTCGCGGATGATGCCGCGACGCCCGATAAGTCCGATGTCAAACCGAAAACGGAATCCGTCGCTCCGAAAACACCTGGCCCTGCCGATGCGAAAGAAGAGGCCGCGGTGGAATTTGTGCAGCGTAACCACCCTGCCCTTGTTCCGCTTTTGCAAGCCTTGAAGTCGAGTAGTCCTAAAGAGCATGGCGAAGCCATCGCCGCCCTCAATAAGGACATCGATCGATTGAATGGGATTCGCGATAAGAATCCGCAGCGGTACGCCGAACAGCTTGCGGAATGGAAGCTCACGTCGCGAATTCGACTTCTGGGCGCTCGATTCGCTGTATCGGAAGACAAGGACATTGAAGCGGAATTGAAAGCAGCACTTCGAGAGCGAGTTGATCTGAAGTTGGCGACGGCAAAATCAGAACTCGATCGGCTCAAGAAGCGTGAGAAAAAGCTCAATTCGATGATCGACGAGTTCTCCGACAAGGACAAACAGGTTGCGAAGGAAATGGCGCAACTCAAATCGGCACGTCCAGTCTCGAAGGGTGGCAAGAAGAACCTGAAGACACCTGCTTCGGCTGGTCAGGTTGATGCAAAGGGAGATCGTAAATGACGACGTTTCTTCGAACGCGTATCACTCTTTCGATTATCACCTGCTTCTGTGCTGCAGGTTTGTCGCAGGCCGCTGACGAAGTTCCGAGGATCGACCACCGGTATTCGGCCGAATCGGCGAATGGAACTCCTGACTTCCGGCAAGACATCGTGCCATTGATCGGGAAGCTCGGTTGCAATGGACGAGCCTGTCACGGTTCATTTCAGGGTCAAGGCGGCTTCCGACTTTCGCTGTTTGGATATGACTTCAAAGCGGATCACGAGAACTTGACCCAAGGTGACAGACCGCGAGTGAACACGGCCGCCGTTCCCGAGAGTCTCATACTTCAGAAGGCACTGGAGATTGTCCCGCATGAAGGAGGGAAACGCTTCGAAGCGAACTCTTGGCAACACCGCGTTTTGACGCGTTGGATCGAAACGGGTGCGAATCCTGGTACCCCTGAGAGTCCAGAATTCGTTCGACTCGAAGTGACCCCCAATGAAATCGTTGCGTCGAAGCGGGGCGAAACTTGGACGTTGAAGGCCGTTGCCATCTGGTCAGATGGGGCACGTCACGATGTGACTCCCCTTTGTCGGTGGCGAACGAACAACGATCAAGTTGCCACGATTACGGACGGTGGTGTCGTGACCTCGACAGGCCCGGGGGATTCTCACGTCGTCGTGTTCTACGATAACGGCGTTGTCCCGGTCCCCGTCATGCAACCAGTGAGCGATCGTACCGGCTCAAACTATCCGTCGGTCGCCACGAATTCGAAAATCGATGAACTCGTTATCGATAAGCTTCGCAAGATTGGAATCGTACCGTCTGAGCTCAGCACGGATGCCGACTTCCTTCGCCGCGTCTCGCTCGATATGACGGGAACACTTCCCACGCCAAGGGAAGTTGAAGCATTCCTGAAAGACGATTCGCCCAATAAACGCGTTGCAAAAATCGACGAGATGCTGGAGCGACCTACCTACTCCGCGTGGTGGGCGACCCGTTTTTCGGACTGGACTGGGAACAACACTCAGAGACTCAACTTCCAGACTTCCGGTGTCGCTCCGGCCGTGCGTTCGACTGAATGGTACGAATGGCTGCGCGTTCGCATCGAACGGAACGTCCCCTACGACAAGATCGCGGAAGGGATCATTCTGGCAGTCAGCCGCAAAGAGGGTGAGGACTACGCCCAGTACTGCGAGCGGATGAGCGGCTACTACGCCAAGGAGCCGAAGGGCAAAATCACTGATGAAGATTCGATGCCTCATTATTGGTCGCGGCGCAACTTCATCCAAGCCGACGAAAGAGCACTCGGATTCGCGTATTCCTTCCTGGGGCTTCGGATTCAGTGCGCTCAGTGCCACAAACACCCCTTCGACCAATGGACAAAAGACGATTTCGATCGGTTCAAAGAATTCTTCCCCCGGCCTCGATACGCAACGCCGCCAGCCCACAAGGACGAGCGAATCGCCTTGCTCGAAAAGGCCGGGATCGATCACAAAACGCTGAAAGGCAATGACCTCGGCAAGGCGGTGCGAGAGCATTTCGCTAAGGGCGAATTGATGCCATTCGACGAACTGTTCCTCACTCCAGCAAAGCGGACGGGCGGCAAGAAACAGGCCGCTCAAAAACTCTCTGGCCGGACGGCGAAGATCCTCGGGGGGGATGTGGTCGCGATCGATGAGATGGATGATCCGCGAAAAGCCCTTATGGAATGGCTGCGAGATGATCAGAACCCCTACTTCGCCAAAGCCGTTGTCAACAGAATTTGGTCTGCATACTTCAATGTTGGGATCGTCGAACCCGTGGACGATCTCAGTTTGGCGAATCCTCCCAGCAACGAGGCGTTGTTGAGCTATCTGTCGGATGAATTCCGCTCCCGCGGCTACGACATGAAATGGCTTCACCGCACGATTGCGAACTCGTTGACGTACCAGCGCAGTTGGAAAACCAATGAGACGAACCAATTCGATGAACGGAACTTCTCTCATTCCGTGCCGCGGCGGTTGCCTGCCGAAGTGGCTTACGATGCCCTGCGGATCGCCACGATGAGTGATCCTGAAGCCGCCAAGGTCGTCACCAATCTGAACGGGCGAGCAATTGCAGATCCCGTTGGCGGACAACAACGTCGAGGTAAAAACGACTACGCGTTGTCGATTTTCGGAAAATCCATCAGGGAAACGAACTGCGAATGTGATCGTTCATCGGAAGCCAGTCTTCTACAGACTGTCTATCTGCAGAATGACAACGACGTCATCGCAATGATCGAAGGCAAAGGTCGTTGGGTTGATCAGGTCATGAAGCGAATTCCGCAGGCAAAGGAAGCGGACGAGGAAATCGACGATGAACCTGAAGGACAGGCGGGCAAGCTCGCGAAATTGAGCACAAAGCAGCTTCGCCGACGGCTCGACATTGCGACGCAGAAGGGGCGAGAGAAAGCCGTTGCAGCCATCCAGCAGGAGATCGCCAAGCGAGAAGCGGCAGTCGAATCCGAGAGTTCGTCGTCAACAGAAACGAACGCGAACCTCACCTCGATTGTTCGAAGTGCCTTCTTGCGGACTCTGAGCCGGTATCCAACTGACCCAGAGACAACACGCGCCATCAAGTATTTCGAGGAAACGGATGACATGTCCCGAGGTCTGAAAGATCTGCTTTGGGCTCTCGTCAACACGAAAGAATTTGTGATCAATCACTGAGCATCACTCGCTCAGACAACCTGACATTCGGCCATCCACTCACGAAGGAGTTTTCCATGGCAATTCATCAGACCTGTGACGGAGTCCGTCGTCGTGATTTTCTGAAAGTCGGAGCGATCGGGGCGACTGGCCTCACACTGTCGAACTATCTACGACTTGCGAACGCTGGCGAAATCCGATCCGCGAAAGCGACTTCCGCGATTTTCATCAACCTCGCGGGTGGGCCATCCCACATGGACACGTTCGATCCGAAACCGAACGCACCGAGCGAATATCGTGGCTCCTTTGATGCGATCAAGACGAACGTCGAGGGAATCGAGATCAGCGAGCATCTACCAAAGCTTGCCCAGCAAATGGACAAGTTCGCCATCCTCCGCGGTGTGACGCATTCCCTCGCGGCCCATGAACTGGGAAGCCTGTACGTCAACTCGGGCAATCGGCCGATTCCTTCGATCGAGTTCCCGTCTTACGGTTCAGTCGTGAGCAAGGAGCTCGGTGGGCCTGATGACTTGCCGAACTATGTTGGCCTGGGGAATGTCTCGCAGAAAGCAGGATACCTTGGGGTTCGATTTGCCCCCATCACGGCCTCAACCGCTCCGAAACCAGGGCAGCCGTATTTACTCCGTGGAGTTTCGCTCGAGAACGGTCTCACGGTGACAGATGCCTCACGACGCCAGTCGCTGTTGAAGGATCTCGACACGACATTTAAGTCTGCTGAGAAGAATAGCCAGCTACTCGACGGGCTCGATCGGTTCGGGCAGCAAGCGTATTCGATGATCACGTCGTCACGGTCTCGGGAAGCGTTCGACACGAGTAGGGAGTCACCCGCGTACGCCGAGCGATTCGGGAAGACTGATTTTGGGATGAACTGCCTGCTAGCGTCTCGGCTCATCGAATCGGGAGTTCGATTCGTGACGATCAACTACGGCGGCTGGGACACCCATAAGGACAACTGGGATCGCCTGAAGACAAAGCAACTGCCGCCATTCGACGAGGGATTAGCGGGGCTCCTCAGCGGGCTTGCTGAAAAGGGCCTACTCGCATCGACCTGTGTGTTCGTGACCGGTGAGTTTGGTCGAACGCCAAAGATCAATACCGAACGAAACGGACGTGATCACTATGCTCGCGCCATGTTTATGCTGATGGCGGGCGGTGGGGTCAAAACTGGTCAGGTACTTGGCGCCACGGATGACAGAGCTCTTGGTCCCGTTGATGCTGGATTCAAGCCTGACAACGTCGCCGCGTCATTCTTCGCAAACCTCGGAATCGATGCTCACAAGGAGTATCAAACAAACATCGGACGACCGGTCATGATCGTGCGGGACGGGGAACCAATTTCGCAGCTGTTCGCGTAGATGATCCCACTCGAGTTGACTCAATCTTAGGGGAAGCCGTTCACATCGAGCGGCTTCTTTCATTGAACAACGCGACAGTAGAATGAACGCAATTCACCTCGCGAGTCGCACCATTAAAATGGTACAATCACATGCTTCGCAGAACCAAACTAAGTCGGCAGGATTGTCCCAAGCCACGGCGTGATGATGCCGCCAATCTGGGGAACAGACGAATTTTCAGTTGTTCCAGGGCGTTCGAACTGTGGCGGTGCGCCCACCGTATTTGCGGCGGCAATTGGTTTGTTAGTCTGTTCAGCCGGTTTGAGAACTTCTTCAATACTTTCATCGGGCACTTTCAACTCCGACCCGCATTTTTGGCACTCCGCTTCCCGGCCCGCGAATTCATCTTTCACTTCTAATTTCTATTCGCAGACCTGGCACGAAAATTTGATCATCTTTGGAGTTGGCTCCTTTACACTGGCAGACTTAAGTCAAATTGGCTGAAGATCATGCGAAACATTTGTGCTGAGGTAAACACTGCTCACTCGTTCCTAAAGCGTCCGTTATCCGCAGAAAATTGCGGTTCTTTAGGACTTATATTGCGCCGCAGAAGGAGGCAACGAGCTGTGGCAGAATCTGCAGCCGTTTCATATTCACGCAAGCGCTTGAAGCGTTCCGATAACACTGTCGGTGTACGTGTTTCGGGCTGCTTCCAATCGTCCAGTGGTGTGAATCATGGCTGTCGGTTCCAGATTTCGATTCCGCGCGGAGTACAACGTTGACGACCTGGGTTTTCCTGAGGAAGATAGAAGCCGAAGATCGTTTGGATTCGTTGGTGCGTATCACAAGCGGCCATGGGAATTTTCTCCGTACCGCATTCCGAACGAGTACGTCTGTTCGCGACTGGCTGAACTGATTGGTTTGCCTGTACCTCCATGCGTAATTACATACAGCGAAGATCTGGGCGAAAAATGCATATTTTCAATCCTTGATTTCAACATCAACAGGCACAAATTACCTGAAATTGAACCAGACAAGTTTGTCGAGCACCTTCCCGATATCGCTGCTGGTGTCCTCCTGTTTGACGTGTGGATCGCGAATTCCGACCGGCATTCTGAGAACTTGACGGTTGACGACATCTCAGCGCCAACGCTTTGCCAAGTGTTCGACCACGATCAGGCACTTTTCGGGGGAAATGCTGGAAAAGGATGCGATCGCCTAACAACGCTTTTCTTACGACTCGGCATTACGGGCGGTCCAGTTACTGGCAATAATCGCCACTGTTTACTCAACGAAATCGATTCAACAGAGCATTTCTCCAAATGGGCGAATGCGATTTGGAGCACTCCTGACAGCGTCATTGAGCGACTGTTGAGGGACGTGCTAAAATTCAAGCTGATATCCCACGAAGAGTGCGAGCTCGGCACGAAATTCCTCATAAACCGCAAGAATCGGTTGACGGAAATCATTGCTGAATACAGGCATGAATTCACAAAGGTCGTCGACTGGAATCCTGAAAGGGGGCTGTTCACATGAACAATCCACGCTTCCTAATAGCCAAATATGTTCGAGATGTCCGACGCATGGAGCCGCGTAATATCGGCTTGATAGTGTGGAACAATGGAGACGTTCAATCGCGGTTCATTGAAGACATTCACGCGGGACTTCGAAAGCTCCATATCGTCGACATGCACGCTTACCGCCAGTGGCTCCTTTCGTGGAGGATCCAATGCGGCAAGCCACAACTGCGCCTGCCAAACGGCGAGATGGTACAGAGGCAGCAGCCAGAATTCGTAGATGCCATTCGATCACGGTCTTCGGAGAATTTCCTTCTCGTAGACGGCGGCCGCATCCGCGGGACCGTAGACGGAGAGGATACTCCTGACCTGTTGAATGAATTGTTCAATGAACTCGTCGCGGAAGACCCAACACCCGAAGAGGAGCGCCAATACTCTGAGGGGGATTTGCTTCGCAAGGCGTCCACTTCCGTACTACGTGCGTCTGGAATCCGCGAACGACCAGGATTCCGTAATAATTACGATATGACGTGCCCAGTTGGCGAGACAATCCAGCCGTTCAATTTCGATCACGCGATTCACACTGACAGGCCAGTCGCGTTGATCCAGAAAGTGCCGCTCTTCAATCACGGTGCGGTTTACAAGACCGTGTTTCAGTTCGAGAAAATGCAAGAGGCGAAACAAGTTCGTCGCGAAAATTGTGCGTCTCTCATCTATCTTGATCCTGGAGCTCGCTGGCCTGATCAGGCGCGTGAGTCATATAAACTCTTGTCGAAGGACAGCATCGTAGTGAATGTCGCAGATCCAATGAACGCCTCCGCACAGATTAAGGCTCTGGGCCTGTCTCTGTGAGTTAGGCGAAAAATGCACCAATCCAGATTTCCGCCAGCGGCATCCGGAAAGTGAACTGCCAGGCAGTGAATCGGTGTTTACTGGTTTCACTACCGGCCACTACCGGATTCAGGCCCAATTACCGTGAGGCTGTGAGCCCCAGCGATTCCGAGTGATCGGCATTGATTGTTCAGCAAACACCGATAAACTCAGATGCTCAGGGTGATTCGTCGAAGCGTGAGTTCAGCGGCAATGGCTTGAGGGCCTATTGGTAGCAATGCCGGGCGTTTTCTCATTACGTTCAGTCAAAAGCACGCCATTCGCAAGTCAATGTGGCTGTTCGGTTACGGGCACCATTTCAATTCTCTGTCAAGCGATTGACGGAACCCGGTTTACCTGGCTTCACGCGGGTTGGTTTTCAGGAACTGGCGTTCTCACAAGTGGCTTGCTGAGCAGCAAATTAACGGAGAGCAGGGTCAGAGGAAGGACGATCGACCAGTGGGGAATGAACCGGTAATAAATCGAAGCAAGCGACGTCGAATGCGTCAATGACTCGAATGTACCGAACTTCCAATTCCAAACTTCTGTGTCTTCCACTGGGAAAAAATCCCCGACTCTTCGAACATCGAGATCTGTCCACAATGTTTGATCGAGCAAACTGAACGACGAGTCCGCTGCCTCGCAAGTTCCGATGACAAGGTCGCCGTCGAGCGAGATGACCTGGATCGAATTGACCTTGCTGAGAGAAAAATAAAGTTGCTTACCTTTCGGCAAGCCTCTCACCCACGCTGACGTCAGCACGCAAGCCATCAGCAGCGTGACAACACCGAGCTTGGGTTTCCACCCCCTGAGGGACTCTCGCACGGCCATACCTTGCCACAAAACACCAATCAGATGGAATTGCCCAAGAAATGTAGGCGCAGGATTCGGAGTATACAGCCTGTTCGAACTTGATGGGTGATTTATACCCGAGTGTTGAGTGCTTACGGACTCGGTTGCAAAAGCCTTCGATGTATTCGAAAAAGATTTGACGCGATTGCGAACGTCTCTGATACCGTTCGCAGTGTACGATTTCTTTCTTTAAGGTGGCGAAAAAGCCTTCCATCGTTGCGTTGTCCTAGAGAGCATTTCATAACCGCCTCATTGTAATGAGCGCGCAGGC
>NZ_JH636434.1:478895-678971 GCF_000255655.1 Schlesneria paludicola DSM 18645
AATTTCCTTTGCGGCTCATCGACCAGGTGATGCCGTTCCGGTTCAACAGTGCCTGGTAAAGTTCGCTGGCGTACTGGATTCCTCGGGGCTTCCGGAACCCTGCCGACAAATCGGATGGAGTTCTGTAGGCGCGGTAGACGCCGCGACGGATGGTTCGAAGACTTCGCCCATTCCGAAGTCGATCATGTCCGACTTCGTGTAAAGGCCTTGAGTTGGAGCGCGAATTAATTTCTTCCGTTGAGGTATTGGTCGTCCTGAGCCGGCGATGCCCCGCCTTCTTCTTCGAAATGACCTTCACTAACCTTCCACGAAACACCCCGTTTTACACGGGTTAAGGAGTTTCTGTGAGACGCCGCGATACTTGACGAGACGACTACTAAACGTCACAATACCCCTAGAAAATAGATCTTTTCTACCGACGAACTGAGAAAAACCGAGCGACTGGGGGTCAAGAGGTCGCAGGTTCAAATCCTGTCAGCCCGACTTTGTCTGGAAATGAGCCCTTCGGCGAGGACGCCGAAGGGCTTTTTCGTTGTGGGGACAGGAGTTACAGCTCGACGTTCTTGTTCAATTCGCCGGTTGCGATCGAATGACGGCTCGGGTGAATCGACGGAACTCTTTTGATTACGGCATAATGCGTAGTTCAAATCCCGCCGTCAGTCACTACAGCGGCGTAGCGATGGTTCGTGATAGAATCATTGTATAATTCAATTGATCGATTCGAGGGCGGCCGTGTTCGATTTTCCACTATCTAATTCTCTCAATCGTCTCTTAATATCGGGAGTCTCGCAATCCGCTAAGGGACCATCGATGAATGAGCAGCTGCTGCACCCCATCGTGTCCTCGGACAGAGTTCAGAGAATCGCGGCCGAAGAGACCCTGATCTGCCTACGGCAAATGCCATGAAAGAGTACGAAGTCGCGACTCAGGGCGAGCTTCATCGGAGCCTTCCCAAGGGGGAGGAATCCGACTGGATCGAGTTCGCCACTCTGTCGATTGTCAGCGGCAAACTCCGCGTTTCGGATCCTATGTTCTTCCGAGACCTACCGCCCTCGCCAACTTTCGACGTCGAAAGCGGTACGTACCGAATTATGGTGAAAACAATTACCTATCCTGGTGACCGGCGCGTATCGCGATTAAGAGCGATATTAACTGAGCCGTCGTCACTTGGTCCTCGCCTCGACGATGTAGGAGTAGACTTTGCCCAAGTCGGCATCTTTGATCCGGTCGTTTTGGACGAGGCTGGGGAAAAGATGGATAACGCCGAAAGTGAGAAGATGGTTGCTGATTTGGATGCCATCCAAGAGTTTGGTGTGGTCCAGCTTGGTGCCGACGAGCGCGCGATCATGCCCCTCGCCGTCTCGGGGTTTGGGGATGGTGGCTATCCGATTCATGAATTGCTACTGGACGGCAAGCGAGTGGGTATTGAGGTTGTGTTCATCGGTCTCGAAGTTCTCGCCGGCTAACCAGTCGCTACACCTGACCGAGGCGGCATAGCGTAATTTTAGGGTTCATCGCCACCCCAGCCGTCGCTACGGGTGATCGGTGTTGTCACGGTCCGCCACCATCGGGTTATCGGGTGACAATGAGCCGGAAGCTGGTTTCCCAACTCCGGACGCCGGCCAGAAAAAGTTCTAACGGTGTCTTGTCGTCCCGATTTACATTTCCTAACGACTTCGCACTTCGGTCGGAGTCAGGTAAGGGAAAAAAGCTTTGTTGGCACTTCGCCAACAGAGCTTTTTTCTTTTTGCCGCACGGCGCCATTTAAATTCTGGCGATCCGTGAGACCAGTGTACTTTTGAACGGGCGACGGTGCGTTACTGATCTTGCCAGCTCCGCAGCATGTTCTCACGGAGATCAAGGCGGCGTGGCACTTCCGCAAACGAAAGCTGCTGGATCAGGACCATCTGAACCGCTTCTCGCGTAAACGCTTCGACAAACTGTCGATGGTCTCTCGGCATCGCGGAGTCTCCTTTCAATTAGAGTACACTCGATCCCGAGCTCCCACAAAACGTGGGCAAGTCCAAAGCGATCACATCACGGCCATCAAAACGACACCACCACCTCCGTCACTCGAAGTGCAACATGTCGGCTCATCACTCGCATGAGTGACGAGCAACTAATGCTGGCTTGGGATGGTCACGACGTTGAATCAGAAACAGGCTTGAACAACTCCTCCATCGACCCTTAATGCGGCGCCGTTCGTAGCGGACGCCAGCGGGCTGCACACATACGCCACTAAACTTGCAACTTCCTCGGTCGTGATAAAACGCTTCAGCAACGATGTCGGCCGTACTGTCTTGAAAAACTCCTTCTCAAATTCAGCGAACGGTTGACCACCGCTAATTTGATTTACGAATTCCTCGACCCCAGCCGAATGCGTCGGCCCAGGCAACACCGCATTGACTGTAACGGCTGTCCCTGCACACGACTCAGCCAATCCACGAGAAACCGCCAACTGTGCCGTCTTGGTCATACCGTAGTGAATCATTCCGACTGGAGTATTAATCGAGCTCTCACTGCTGATAAAAACAATCCGGCCCCATCCGCGATTCTTCATGCCCGGCAGATAGATGCGGCTGAGACGAATACCGCTGAGAACATTCACCTCGAAGAAACGCTGCCAGTCGTCGTCGGTAATTTGCTCGAATGGCAGCGATTCGAAAATCCCCAGATTGTTCACCAAGATATCCACCATCGGGAACTTCAAGGCGAGCATTTCGGCCGACTGTGACTTTGAAAGGTCGCCGGCGAACCCCTCAATTGATGCCGTCGGTACTGTCTTAAGAATCTCATGGACAGCGTCGTCAACGGACGCTTCTGTGCGGCCGTTGACGACAACTCGTGATCCTTCGCGCGCCAAGGCAGTTGCAATCGCTAGACCGATCCCCTTCGTGGAACCTGAGACAAGTGCAAGCTTATTCGTTAGTTTCAAGTCCATGGAAATATCCTCTCAAAGGTGTCACGGGGCGATTGGCCACACGATGAAATTGTCTTACGCTACCGTAACCCGGCAAACCAACCCCAGTGTTTCCCGCCTCTGCAATCACAACGTCTGCCAGAGAATCGCCTCAATGAGGGAGCGTCTTCTCGTCGACAGATGAAGCAACAACGATGCCATGCTGAAAATGAGAAGTTCGCCGGGTTCAATTCAAAAATGGCGGTCGAATTCACGAATTATTTTCGAAAGAGTGAGGCCTTCGCGGAAGAAAAACGACCACCCAGATAAGAGGGCTACCCGTCCGACCGTGAGTCTGTATTCAAACAATCCAAAGGCCCAAAAACATTCGGAATGCACGACGTCCCAATGCGTGAAACACCGGGCGCTCGGAATTACGATTGATCGCCGTCTTCAGTTTCAACACTTTGCGTGACACGCATCCCGAGTTCGCGAAGTTTCAAACGTAAGGTTTGACGGGCGATACCGAGCAAACGTGCCGCCTGATGTTGATTTCCCCCGCTATTTTCAAGCGCAAGTTTCAGCAACAACCGATCAACCTCGCGGTGTGTCTCGTCGTATAAATCAGTGACATCAGGATGCAATCGTTCGCGGATGAAGGACTCCAGATTTAAATCGTTCGCCGGAGTCGACGAGGGATTGGCGGAATCACTCCCCCCCACAAGCATTTCGGGCAAAAACCCCGGCAGTAAGACCGGGCCACTCGCACGCAAGAGCGCCTGTTTCAACAAGCTTTGAAGCTCCCGAATATTCCCCGGCCATCCGTAATCGCGTAGTTGACTCATTGCCTCAGGCGACACCGTACGTACGTCGCGACTGAGTTCCCGGCTGAATCGTTTCACAAAATGTCGGACGAGCATCTCAATGTCATCGCCCCGATCACGTAACGGGGGAAGGTCGATTGCGAATACCCCCAGGCGGTAATACAGGTCGGACCGAAACTTACCCTCCCGCGACCATACTTGCAGGTCACGGTGAGTCGCCGCGATGAGTCGCACATCTGTCCGAACAGTTTCATTTCCTCCCACTCGTTCGAACGTCTGATCTTGTAGCACTCGAAGAATTTTGGGCTGCAGAGTCAGTGGCATATCGCCAATTTCGTCAAGGAAAATCGTTCCCCCGTTGCATTGCTCGAATTTCCCGATACGACGACGATCGGCACCAGTGAAGGCACCTTTTTCGTGCCCGAACAATTCACTTTCAAGAAGGTTTTCGGGAATAGCAGCGCAATTCAGTGCTAAAAATGGGGCTCGCGAACGAACCCCGTGCTGATAGATGGCCCTCGCAACAGCGTCTTTGCCAGTGCCGCTCTCTCCGGTGATGAGCACCGGCACATCCTGTGCAGCTACACGACCGATGGCCTTGTAGACTTCCCTCATTGACGTGCAATTTCCGACAATCGCACCTTCGATATCACAATCCGAGGCGGTCTCTGTCACGACCGCTGGCTCCCTCATTCGACGGGACACTTCAAGCGCCTCGCCAATCAAGTGGCGGAGTTGATGCAGGTCGAGAGGTTTGAAAAGGTAATCATAGGCGCCCTGCTTCATGGCTTCGATTGCCGCGTCCGCTCCTTTTGCGGTGGTAACGAAGATCACGGGGATGCGCGCATCGATTTGGCGGACCCGTTGATAGACTTCCAATCCGGATTGATCAGGCAGACGCAGGTCAAGGAAAATCAGGTCGGGAGGTCTGTTGGCGGTCTTTTTTAAACCCTCCGCACCGCTCCGTGCGACTTCGACGCGATGGCCCAAACCCGAGATCGTCGATCGCAATTGTTCAGCAACGATTTCCGGATCATCATCAATCAGCAAAAGGGTTGCCATTCGCCAGCCAAAAGAAGCGTAAATTTTTCGAAAACCGATCGGGCGTCATTCTCAATCAAACCACATAGAATGTCCAGCAGACGCTGGCTGCATCGATTGACCAAGAAACGGAGATTCACCTTCTGGCATTCGACTCGCAGTTCGCTATAGGACTTCGCGACACGAGGAATTCGGATGTACGAAATACGACGCACCAGATATCTCGCCTACTGCGTGGCGGTGCTCGCTCCGGTCGTTTCACTCCTGATGCGTTGGCCTCTATGGCCAATCCTCGAGGATCGCCTTCCGCACATGACGTATTTTCCTGGCGTCGCCATCGCCGCGTACTACGGCGGTCTTCGGCCTGGACTGTTCGCGACCTTTCTCAGTTCATTGGCAGCGGTCTATTTTCTTCTGGTCACGCAGAGTTCCCATGCAATGTCTTACGCCCACATCAGCGTTGGATTTTGCTTGTTCGTCTTGATAGGCACACTGCTAAGCGTGCTCAGCGAGTCTCTGCATAGGACCAGACGCCGCCTTCTGGCCAATGAACGGCGTTGGGCCGAAGAGGCACTTCGTGAAGCCGAAGAACGCTTCCGCCAGATGGCGGCGAATATCCAAGAAATCTTCTGGCTTTTTGACACTCGCGAAGATCGAGTGAGCTACGTGAGCCCTGGCTACGAAGCCGTTTGGGGGCGGAGTTGTCAGAGTCTTTACGAGCAACCAGATTCGTGGAACGAAAGCATTCATCCCGAAGATCGCAAGAAGGCCATCGAATGCATGGAAAAGTGCAGACACGGTGTCTTCTCGGAATTAGAATTTCGCATCATGCGACCCGACAACTCGGTTCGCTGGATACGGAGTCGCGCATTCCTGATCGACAAATCATCCAGCGACTTTCGTCGTTTTGCCGGACTGGCTGAAGACATCACGGATCGCAAACGAGCCGAAGAAGCACTTCGCGAAAGTGAGCAACGATTTCGTACGTTTGTCAACCACGCCTCGGATGCGTTTTTCCTCCATGACGAAAAGCACGTGGTCTTAGACGTGAATCGTCAGGCTTGCGAAAGCTTGGGTTATTCGCGGGATGAGTTGATCGGAATGAGTCCAACCGATTTCGATATTCACTTGACCCCTTCCGAGATCGATGAGATCAGCCGCAAACTTCAAGATGGACGAATATTTGCCTTCGAATCGCGACATCGCCGAAAGAATGAGACCGTTTTCCCCGTGGAGATTAGAGGCCAGGCGTTTTGGGAAGGTGGCCGACGATTCACCGTCGCATTGGTGAGGGATATCACCGAACGAAAGCGAGTCGAAGAAGCGTTGCGAGAGAGTGAACGCCGTTGGCGTAGCCTGACCGAAGCGCTGCCACAATTGGTCTGGACCGCTACGTCGGATGGTGCCTGCGACTATTTCAGCACTCAGTGGACCCATCACACGGGAATGAGGGAAAGCCAGCTATTGGGCTGGCAATGGATGGAAGTGCTCCATCCCGACGATCAAGCTGCAACTCGGCAGTGCTGGTTAGACTCAGTCGCCGGGCGCAGGACTTATGACGTGGAGTACCGCATCCTCGGATCGGATGGCGAATATCGCTGGTTCAAAACGCGAGGCGTGCCGATTCGAGACAGTGTCGGGAGCATCTTCAAGTGGTTTGGTACCTGCACCGATATCACCGATGCCAAGCTGGCCGAAGACGAGTTGCGCGTGGCGAAGGAGACTGCGGAATCTGCGAACAGAGCGAAGGGCGAGTTCCTCGCCAATGTCAGCCACGAAATTCGCACACCAATGAACGCGATTCTTGGGCTGACCGAATTGACCCTCGACACCTCATTGAGTGATATCCAGCGACAATCGCTTAGTACTGTGAAATCCGCCGCCGACAATTTATTGACGATCATTAACGACTTGCTTGATTTCTCGAAGATCGAAGCCGGCAAGCTGGAGCTGTTTCCCTCAAACTTTTCACTCCGAACCGTGCTGGGTGATACGCTTCGCGCATTGGCGGTGCGAGCGCATAAGAAAGGACTTGAACTCGTTTGCCATATTCAGGATGACGTCGTTGACTCACTGATTGGCGATCCAGGCCGACTGCGACAGGTGTTGCTGAATCTCATCGGTAATGCGATTAAGTTTACCGATGAAGGAGAGGTGGTTGTGAGTGTCGAAACGGTGTCTGGCGTTCTGCCTCACTGCGACGTTGCGCTAGAGTTCTCTGTGCGAGACACCGGGATCGGTATCCCGTTTGAAAAGCAGGAGACAATTTTCAACGCGTTTGAACAAGAGGATGCTTCAACCACACGCAAGTATGGTGGAACTGGACTGGGGTTAACGATTGCCGCGAGGCTCGTCGCCTGCATGGGTGGAGAGATCCTCGTTGAAAGCGAGATTGGCTCGGGAAGTCGATTCAGTTTCTCCGCCCGCTTCAAGCATCAACCATTGTCATCCGTCCCAGCCCCTTCAGCATCAGCAGATCTGCTTTATCAACTAAAGGTCCTCATCGTCGACGACAATGCGACCAATCGCAGTATTTTGGGCGAATGGTTGCGTCGATGGAAGATGAATCCATGCACGGTAAGCGATGGGATTGCGGCAATCGACATCCTCGCTGAAGCGTTTAATGCAGGGCAGCCGTTTGCGCTTGTGCTGCTCGATCTGCGTATGCCAGAAATGGATGGTCTCGAGGTCGTGACTCGCATTCGTGAGATTCCTGGCTTGTCGAATGTCCGTGTTGTCCTTCTCAGTTCGGAAGATCGCCCCGGGGACATCGCGCGCACTCGTGATTTGGGAATTAAGGCTCAACTGCTTAAGCCATTTCAGCAGTCGGAATTGCTCGAAACGATCTATCGAGTCATGAATGGGGCAATCCCGCAGCAACCAAACCAGACTGACGAGCCACGAATACCGACTGAGAGAGCCGCCCGACCTCTTTCCTCTCGCGTGGCACCATTAAGGATTCTTGCGGCTGAAGACCACGACTTCAATGCACAGCTTTTGGACCAACTCCTTTCCGGCCAGGGCCACGACGTGCACATGGCAACGGATGGCAAACAGGCGCTCGCCCAGGCAATTCATGGCGAATATGACCTCATGCTTCTCGATATCCACATGCCAGAGTTAGATGGATTTCAAGTCATCAAGGCGATTCGTGAACACGAGAAAAACGTTGGAAACCATTTGCCAGTGATTGCCTTAACCGCACGTTCCGCGAAAGCAGATCGAGAAAGGTGCCTTGCCTCTGGTATGGATGATTTTCTGCCCAAGCCTTTTAAGGCTGCGGACCTATTTGCGGCGATTGAACGAGTCGCGGGCCTCCATTGGACGAACGAACGTTCTTCACGTCATCTACTGAACATGCCTGTGCTATTGGCGGCATGTGGAGATAACGACGCCATACTTCAACGGATTTGTGCGGCCTTAAAGGCCGGACTTCCAATTCATATGAAAGCAATTCAGGATGCCATCCGAGAGGGGGATGCAGTCCGGCTGCGCGAGACCGCTCACAAGGTTTGTGGGATGGTCGGGACATTCTCCACGGTGGCAGGAGAAGTTGCCTCTGAACTTGAAGATCACGCTGAGCAGGGTCGGCTCGAAGGTATTGAGCCACTCGTCGATCGGCTGGCATTTTTGGCTGAGGAACTCTTAAAACTGACGAGCGACCTTTCAATCGCAGCTCTTCATAAATCGTAATGGCAAATTCAATCCGGCCGAGTCGTGTTTCGTGGCGCGACCATCCGCCGGCGTCACCAAATGAAAGCACTGTCGAGCCGCTCACATAACTGGCGCGTTTTCGGAACGTCGATCGAGACACGGATTGTGTTCGTTTCGTCAGAAGTAAATTTGAGTTCGAATCCAGAACAAGTCGTTTGCTTGTTGGGGATGACCGCTGGCAGACGAAACAGGGCTACCAAACATGGCATGCTCCCAATCGAAATAGACCTTTACGAACTTGTTCAAATACCAGTTCAGACCGATGTCAACCAATTTCGCTTGATTGGTCCAAAGGCTCGGATCAGCCAAACCATCGCTGAAGACCCGGCGATCAAGCGTCAGTTCACTATAACGGGCTGTCGGTTCGAACGCGCCAAATCCTAAGCGGCCTGGTCGGAGATCAAACGGATGGAGTGGATCAATTAAGGTGCGATCACGGATCGTCTCGCCGGTAAAAATATAACCTGCTTGAAGAAACCATCCGTTAATAGGGATGCGGCTTGGTGCTCCCGCGGCGGTGGAATAGCTTTCGGTCCCAGACTGCCAAGCTCCCAGCACAGTCAATCCTCCGTGGTACCATGCTGTATGGAGTTCCCAGAGTGCGCGCCCCCCATGCTCAGTCACACCCTGGTTGAATGCGAGAAATGGTAAAGTGGCAAAGTTGACTGCGCCGCTATCGCTCACTGCGCTCGTCGAGGGCGCGTTATTCGTTCGCAACGCGGCCGGCGCAACCGGCTGATTCTCATAGCCTGCATTGACGGAGCCACCGAACTGAAGGTCCCTAAGTGCGAAGCTGCGATCTTCATTGTAGAACGGCTTGAAGTTGACGAACGCCATCACGTCTTGGAGGTTGTTGAAAGGTTGGTATCCATTTCGTTGCGTGTTGAAGGATCCGACGGCGTACTCCACCCGATTTTCGAAAAGCGTCCCCCAACCCATGGCACCAAAACGTCTTTGGCCCTCGAAGTTCGTCGCAAAAAGCGAGCGTTCGGGGGCAAGCAGGTCCCAAATATGAACGCGATACCATTCATAAGTAAAAGGCGTCTTGTATCGACCCAGACGGACTTGAAATGCAGGGTCATAATTGAAGTTGACGTAGGCGTCGAGCAGGTTCACGCTGTCGTACGTCTGCTGAAATGAGAACTCATACTGGATGGGCTTGGTGAGCTGTCCCTCAAAATAAAACCGAGACCGGGGCGTGTAGAACCCACTACTCGCAAATCCTGGAGATGGCTCTGAATAGGCCTTTCCATCGAGTTGCACCAATCCACGAACACCGAAACTGAATTCATTGTCTTCGGTCGTAAATCTGAAACCATCACTGTCGAAGTCATAATAGGGTTTCAGTGCCAGTTTGCCGACGTGACGATTTCCATCCTCCTGGGCCCGGCCAGTGGACGTAGGATCTCCGCCAGAGGCTTTCGAGCCGCCACCAGCAGCGTGCGGTACATCAAGATCCACTTCATTTCGTGTAAGACTGAAGGCCTTCCTCGATTGTTGCAGATCACTCGACAAGTAATTTGTGGGAACGACGACGTTGGATGAGTCGGGGAGCGATTCAGGATCTGCGAGTGGGTTTGAGTCTGAGTAAAGGGAGAAGTACGAATCTTGTGGTAGCTTCTTCTGATCGAAAGGCTTTTCGATTCGACGCGAAAGATCATCGAATTGCGCTGCGAGCCTATTGTTGTGGCGTTCTAGGTCTTCGTTTTGCTTCATGAGCAAGTCGATTCGTCGTTCCAGCACGCGCATCGATTCGACAAAGTCGATAGCCTCATTCGCATTCTGAGCGGCAAATTCGGCAGGATCAGCTCGCTGTGCGGTTGGCAACGAAAGTTCTTCCGCGTTCCCAAACTCGGTCCAGCCGAAAACAATGCAGGCGACGAATACGTGCAACCAAGAATCGGTTCGCCGAATCGTCGCCAGAATTTGTGACACGCCTCTCATCGGAATACTGTCCACCATTTCGATCCCGATTGGGTTTTATCTCACAACGCCGTAAATCCATGGCGCAATTCGATATCACTCACGTTTCGTCGAGATTTTTACTGGGCATTTCGATTCTGGAAGCTGCGCGTCCTGATGATCTGCTGGCGCAAGCAGAAAAAGATCGGACCGCACGGCAACTTGATGTTCTCTTGTTTTCGTCCGGTGGCGAGGCCCGAATCGAGCGATTGTACGAGATTTGCCGGATATTCCCGACGTTCAATTGCCGCTTCAGCCGGTGTATTTATCGGGCTAGACCTCGGCCTTCTGCCCACCGGACCAACCCAGCGGAGCGGCAACTCCTTAACTGGCAATTGATTCATTCAATCGGCAGCGAGATGAGCCCCTTTTTCTGCGACGGAACGTTTCATGAGCGCGACGAAAATCATCAAGATGATGGCAAGAATTGCCAATACACGAAACACATCGAAGTAAGCCAGGGACAATACCTGTTGGTCTCGCAGATTTGCCAATGATTGAAGGGCCATCTGCTGAGATAGGGCGGGATCACCTGTTTGCCCCAAGAACGTTGAGTGTGCTTGTTCGACAAATGTCGTCACGGCCGGATTCAGTGGGTCCAAGTTTTCGTTAAGCCGCAATGTATGGAACTGAACTCGTCGCACTTCAATTGTCTGTGCCACACTGGTTCCGACGCTTCCGCCCTCATTTCGAATCAGTGCGAACAAGCCGACTGCCGCTCCGCGTAGGTGTCTAGGGGTATACATGTAAGCCGCCACGTTCAGCGGAGCAAAAATGAGCGAGAGTCCGACGATCGTTACCACACGCGGCCAGATGACCTGGAACGGACTGATATCGAGATTCATCAGGGACATCCAGTAGCTACCCACAGACATGACTGCGAGGCCAGCGAGGATCATCCAGCGCGCGTCTGTTCCACGACTAAGCAAAATTCCGATCACAGGTAAAGTCGCAACCGAGAAAAATCCGGACGGAGACATCACCAGCCCTGAACTCGTGGCATCGTATCCGAACAGCGACTGCAATAAACCGGGAAGTGATGTCGTTGAGCCATAGAGAACGCCGTAAGCGCAAAAAATGATGATGCTCGACGTCGCAAAGTTTCTCTCCCCTAACGGTCGGAAATTAATCACCGGATCAGCGATTCGCAATTCTCTGATAATCAATCCTGCCAACGCCGCTCCAAATGAAAGGGCAAGTGCCTGCACGCGCCACTCAGGATCACCGAACCAATCCCATTCCTGACCTTTAGAGAGCATAATCTCCCAACTGATCATTGCGACTGCCAGCAGACTGAGACCGAGGATGTCGAATCGCATGGGCTGCTTTTTCAACTCGGTCCGTTCCTGTTTCAGATATTCTGGATCGTCAAGCAACCAGTAACACATTAGAAATGCAAATAAGCCTACAGGAATATTGATGTAGAAAATCCATCGCCAAGAATAATTGTCCGTGATCCAGCCACCGAGCGGTGGTCCCAAGATCGGAGCGATGAGAGCGGCGATTCCGAACAGTGTCATCGCCGAGCCTTGCTTCTCGGGTGGAAAGGTGTCGAGCAACACCCCTTGTGTACATGGCTGAAGTCCCCCACCGGCAAGCCCCTGCAGGACGCGGAAGAGAATGATTTCTTCAAGACTGGTGGCCATCCCGCAAAGGCCAGACGCAATTGTGAATAATGCGATCGATCCTAAGAAGTAGTTCCGGCGACCTAAATGAGTCGCAAGCCATCCAGAGACCGGCAGGACAATCGCGTTCGCGGCGAGATAGCTTGTAATGACCCATTCTGCATCCACATACGCGGCCGACAAGCCACCCGCGATGTACCGAAGAGCCACATTGGCAATCGTGGTGTCAAGAACCTCCATGAACGTTGGCACGACGACGGCGAATGCGACGAGCCAGAGATTCACGGGCCGACCATTGGTAGCGACCGAGGCATTTGCAGGAGACGAACGACTCACGGTTGCGTCTCCCGTGGCTGAGGATCAGATTTCGAACGATCGTTTGGCTCGCGGTCACCAAACAATGTATCAGAGGATGCCGTAGGGTTCGTGGAAAAGAAATTCGGCTGAAGCACCTTTCCAGCATCAGGACCCGTAGGAGGTTCGTGAATATAGACCATAGGAGTAACGGACAAACCGACGAACAGAGGATCTTGATCGGGCTCATAATTAACTGGTTCGATTCTGACAGGAAGTCGTTGAACAACCTTGATGAAATTTCCGGTCGCATTCTGTGCAGGCAAAAGAGACAGCGTCGAACCGGTTCCCATCGTGAACCCAGAAATTCGTCCATTAAACTTGCGTCGGTGACCATACATATCGACCTCCAAATCGACTCGCTGACCGATTCGTAGCCTTGCGAGTTGGGTCTCTTTGAAGTTTGCATCGATCCAGACCTCAGTCAGTGATCGGATCGCCATCAACGCTTGTCCGGATTGCACGTTGTTCCCGGGATTGACATTTCTGCGGGTCACAACGCCATCAATTTCGGCGTAAACATTGCAATAGCGAAGGTTCAGCTTAACCTGATCGAGATCCCGTTCGGCTTGGGCGAGCGTCGCTTCAGCCTGTTTGATGATCGGCGCAGTTTTCACGAGTTCGGAATAGATTCGATCGACGTTCCCTTCACTGTCACGAGTTTTGAATGCCGCGACAATTTCTTTAGGAGTTGAACTGTACGAGGGAGGTAAAACACCCAGCGGTGCGAAGCTCTGTAAGAGGTCACCCACAGCTTGGCGGACGGAGGAGAAGGTTTGATCAAGGTCAGGTGGAACGATCGTCAAATCACTTCCGTCAGCAGGCTGTGCGGGCAATCCGAGCGCAACTCGAACCTGATACACTTGCTCAAGAGCTTGTTTTACGGCAGCCTCTCCGACACGGAACGCTTCTTCATATTTGTCAAGTTCTTGACGTGTCAGCACTCCCTTTTCGACCAACGGCTTATTTCGTTCAAGATCGGCCTGGGCACGAACGAGCGTGGCCTTTTTACTCTCCCATGTGGCGACATTCGCACTCAACAGGGCGATTTGGTTGTGGACATCTTCGATCGCATGGTCCAGTTTAAATCGGTTACTTCGAGCTTGGGCGACAATTCCATTGACCTGGTTTCGTGCAACCAATAGTTGGGCCATGGCAAGGTCAACTGCTGCCTGTTTGATCTTCAGTTGCACTTCATATGGCTCGCGATCGAGCTGCACAATCAAATCACCTTTCCTCACGCGATTGTTGTCATCGACCAAAACCTTAGAAACCTGTCCCGACACACGCGGCGCCACGAACGTCACATGGCTGTTAACGTAAGCATCGTCTGTGGAAACTGTACTCAAGGCAAATAGCACGATTGGCGTGACGAAATACCCGAACGTCGCCAAGCCGACGACTCCAATCAAGGTTCGTAGACGCCATCTCGATATTTTTCCTTTTTGGGCATCGTGTGCTAACGGTTTCCCAGCCCCGTCGGATTCAGCCGCGGCATTTTCCGATAAAGGGTTTTTTACTGGAATGGGGTCTAAGGTTGCCTGGGTCGATGCGACCGCAGGCTCGAGGTTCGGGCTTTTATTCCCGTTGAAGTTATTTGGCGCGTCTTCGTTGATCATTTCGATGCCTTAAAGTACACATACCATTTTCTCAGTCCATGCATGTGTCTATGGTGTGGTTTAGAGCAGTCGTGCAGCGTGCTTTGCGAATCTGTCTTCGATCTCTCAAGAGCCCTTCGAGTGACCTTAAATGCGTGTTCCATTCAGGCTCGAATCGTTTAGGATGCAGGCAACGTGTGTTTGAATCAGACATGAACCCTATTTCTCTGCACGTGTTGCTGCGAGTTCGCGACCAAATGTCTCGAGCACGGTGTTGAGGGCCGCGATCCCTCGTCTGGAGTCTGGATTCCGCAATAGCCCTAGCCCCAATCGCCAGAGGGCTGGCGGCTCTGGATGCTCGGAAATCGTCTCGAGAGCCAGTGGAATTGTTGATGTAAATGCCTTAAGAAGTTCCGGTTGGATCTCGCCTACCATGTTCACCAAGAGAATCAGATTTCGAATACTGCGAATGGAGGTTGGCGTTTTCGCGGCGTCTACTGCAATTTCCAGAACCTTTTCACTGGATCCCGTCGCGCCGCGAAGAAGTTCCAATACGCCGCAGTCGTGCAAGCCTTGCAGAACTTCTAATGCGGCCAACAGTGCTTCAGCGTGATCCGTGGTGGCAGCATCAAGTCGTGATTTGAGTTCGCTCCGAGGATCGCGAGCGACAGTACTCATTCGAATGGGTTGAGCCATGCTGGTTACTCCTTCTTAATGCTTGTATCCAACTGAACCAACTCGGACGCCGACTCGGCTCCTGGGACTGAATAGTCTTTGCGTTTCCACTTTTGTTCGACCTCAACCCCGCGCTTTGGAGTACGTGTGCCAAAACGATGATTGACCCGAGGCAAAGGTGATTTGATATCTCCCGCGATAATTCTCAGGCGTACTGAGGCTTCTTTATAGGCGGGCGTGTGTGTGACGGCGTCGGTATGGCTGCCAATCAACCGATTCACTGCAGATTCGCTCGAATTCATCGACATAAAGATTTGCCTTCCCTGGACTCGGTCTGTCACCAATGCTCGAACCAAGACTTGTCCATAGCGAGATGTCAGCTCAAGCTGCGTTCCACTGACAATGCCGCGATCCTTGGCGAGTTCGGGTGACACCTCAACGAAGACATGGGGTGTCTTGCTGCGGATTCCCGCAACACGAAGTGTCATGTTCCCTTCGTGAAAGTGTTCCAGCAGATTGCCGTTGTTCAGGTGGAGATCATATTCCTCGTCCGGTTGCTCGACGGGTTCGGTCCAACCCACGGGAAAAAGCCGTGCTTTACCGTCAGGAAACGCGAACTGCTTCGTATAGAGTAGTGGCTGATCTGTTCCGTCCGCTGCAACCGGCCATTGCAAAGACTTGTAGCCTTCAAGTCGCTCGTAGTTGACTCCGGCGAAAATCGGGGTGAGCGATGCGATCTCGTCCATAATTTCGGAGGGATGCTTGTAGTTCCAGTTTGCGCCGAGTTGCTTCGCAACATCTTGAATAATCCGCCAATCAGGGCGGCTTTGCTTCAACGGTTCGAAGACTTGATAAAGCCGTTGGATCCGACGTTCCGTACTCGAGAACGTCCCCTCTTTCTCTAAACTTGGTGCGGCCGGAAGCACCACATCTGCGAATTCGCAAGTGTGACTGAAGAAGATGTCCTGGACGATAAAAAACTCGAGCTTGGAGAAAGCGTCTTGCACGTAATTCGCGTTTGAATCCACCAGGCTCATTTCTTCGCCGAACAGATACATCGCTTTCAACTTGCCTTCATGAATCGCTTCAACCATTTCGTGATTATCGAGGCCTTTGGTCGTCGAAAGTTTGACGCCCCACGACTTTTCAAACTTCTCTCGCACTTCTGGATCGTCGACAGGTTGATATCCCGGCAAGTTGTTTGGCATTGCTCCATGATCGCCGGCACCCTGAACGTTATTGTGTCCACGCAAAGGGTAAGCTCCTGCGCCAGGTCGCATATAGTTTCCCGTGATCAAAAGCAGATTCGAGATCGCGGTCGAGGTATCTGATGCCATGGTGTGCTGTGTCACACCCATGGCCCAAAGGATGCACACGCCATCCGCTTCGGCGATCATACGCGCGACCGTCTTTAGAGTGTCGATGGGGAGCCCGCATGTACGTTCGGCAAATTCCAGCGTGAACAAATCAAGACTCTTACGGTACTCATCCAGACCATGCACCCATTGATCGAGAAATTGCTTTTTGATCAAGCCCGCATCAATCAGATAACGGCTAACGGCAGACAACCACACGAGATCGGTGCCGGGGCGCGGCCGAAAAAAGACATCGGCCCGTTCGGCCATTTCGTGTTCGCGGATATCCGCAACAATCAATTTTTGACCACGAAGCTTATGCGCACTCTTCACGCGAGTTGCCAGGACCGGGTGGCTTTCCGCCGTATTGCTGCCCACGATCAACACCAGACCTGCCTGAGCGATGTCGGTAATGGACCCCGCATCTCCTCCATACCCTACGGTGCGAAAGAGTCCCATGGTGGCAGGGGCCTGACAATATCGGGAACAGTTATCAATGTTGTTTGTTCCGATCACGGCCCGCGCCAACTTCTGCATCAAATAGCTTTCCTCATTCGTGCATTTCGACGAGGAGATGAAGGCGATTGAGTCAGGGCCCGTTTTTGTCTTGATTTCCGTGAGGCGGCGGGCGATCAGCGCCAGAGCCTCGTCCCAGGTTGCCTCGCGAAACGTGTCACCATCGCGAATCAGCGGCGCCGTCAAACGATCTTCGCTGTTGACGAAGTCCCATCCGAATTTGCCTTTGACACATGTCGAGATGCCATTCGTGGGACCGCTTTCCGGCGCGACTTTCAGAATGTGCCTGTCTTTTGTCCAGATATCAAAACTGCATCCGACCCCACAGTAAGTGCAAACGGTCTTTGTACGTCGAACACGTGATTGCCGCATGGCCGATTCAGCCTCAGAGACCTGGAGAATTGCACCGTAGCCCGCCTCTGGCTCGACTCCTTTCACGATATCGATCATTCCTGACAGGGCCTTTTTCGGTATGCCGGAAAGAAAACCGGCGTGACCGATCATCGACTTCTCCATCAACGCGTTGCAGGGACAAACGGTCACGCAGTGACCGCACGAGACGCAGCTCGATTCGCCGATCTTTGCGCCGCCGTCCCAGAGGACTCGAGGGTTTTCGTCCTCCCAGTTAATTGAAAGAGTCTCGTTGACTTCGACGTTCTGGCACGCCTCGACACATCGCCCGCATAGCAGACATTGATTGGGGTCATAGCGATAGAACGGATTGGACTCGTCAACTTCGAACGGCTTTGATTGAAACGGTATCTTCTGGTGCTCAACTTGCAGCATTTTGGTCGTGTTGTGAATGGTACAGTTGCCATTATTGTTGTCACAGACCGTGCAATACAGCATGTGATTGGCGAGAATCCTGTCGAACGCCTCGCGCTGCGCGGCAGTGGCAGCTTTTGTTTTCGTCAGTACCGTCATGCCGTCGACCACAATTTCGGCGCAGGCCCGAACAAGTTGGCCATTCACATCGACCATGCACGTGTCACAGGTTTGAAGTGGCCCGAGTTGCGAGTGATAACAAACCGCGGGAATCTCGATTCCCGCACGCTGAATCACATCAATCAGCCGTTCACCACTCGCTGCTTGTTGAATCTCACCATTGACCGTAATCGTGTTCATCTTTCATCGTCCTTTCGTGAATCGTCCGATTGCGGGACGCAGTTGGTTCGACATCGCTTGAGTTTGAACTTGGCTTCTTCGATCAAGAGCAACTGAGCTCTACGGGTCTCCCAAAGCAAGATCCCGCATCCCACAGTCAGCCCTCCCACACCTGTCGTGCCGGAAAGCAGACCTAAGGCCAATGCAAATGGCCTTAGGAATTCTTCTTGAGCAATAAAGAGAACAGCCCCCAACAAGGAGACCAGCGTTGCTGCAGAAAACGCACCGACCGCCACATACAAACTCGTCAACGCGCGAACTAAGACCAGTACTCGCGCCTCCGCCATCTTCAGATGTTCGACACGAAGGTCTGATTGGAAATCGGATGTCGTTTCATTTCTCGTGATCTCGGCGAGAATTGCCTTCGCGCGATCGATTGCCAGCGCGAATCGGTTGGATGTCGAGAGAGTCATGATCGAAGACGCGTTCGTCAAAATCGCGGGGGCGACGAGAAACGTGAGTAACGCGAATGGGTTGTTGTCGACGAATTGCACGATTCACCTGCCTTCCCCGAATCGTCCCGCGTCTGAATAAACATTGAACCGGTTGTCCCGAACGAAACCGAGCAAGGTCATTGAAGTCTCTCGAGCCAAACTGACTGCGAGACTTGATGGTGCACCGACGGCGGCCACCACCGGTATACCGGCCATGGCCGCTTTTTGAATGAGTTCGAAGCTGGCTCGCCCACTGACCAACAGCAGTCTGTCGATTAATGGCAATTTGCCTTCGAGTAGTTCGGAGCCGATCAATTTGTCGAGTGCGTTGTGTCGGCCCACGTCTTCGAATAAGGAAAGGAGATTGCCTGACTCATCAAACAACGCCGACGCATGAAGGCCTCCAGTTCGATGGAAATTGGCTTGCGCTTCACGTTGCGTCCCTGGCAATCCGTGAATCACTTCGGTCCTGACACGTGGGGCTCCATGGTTCACCTGATATCGTCTTGCGGTGAAGACAGCAGCGATGGTTCGCTTGCCGCAGACTCCGCAACTCGACGAGACAAATGAGTGCCGGTTGAATTTTGCGGCATCGATTCGCACTGACGGCTTTAACGTCGCTTGAACGACATTGGAGGAGGTGGATTGAATGTCGACAAGATCATTTTCGCTCTGGATCATTCCTTCAGTGAATAAGAAGCCAGCCGCTAATTCGACATCGTTTCCAGGCGTACGCATCGTGACGGCGATGGAATACGGACGTATTCCATCAGTTCCATGAAGTAACAACTCAATCTCCAGAGGCTCTTCAATCGACAGTTCATCTTCTTCGGCAGAATTCGTGACGTTGTCGACGCTGATGATTGGCACCGTCGTGACGCTGGCGCTGTAAAGTCGCATGGGGGTGTCCAACTCGATGCGTATTGTCTGGAACAGAGCTGCAAGGTCAGTTCACGCTGCTGACATGACACATCAGTGCGGATTTCCGAGTTCACGTGCGTCGACCTTTTCACGAATCGAGCGGAAAAGGACGGTGAAGTAGCCAGCGATCAGAATGATGCCGACAAGCCACCAACTCAGAGCTGTCCTCAAGCTTGAAGAGGACGAGGCGGTGTTGTAAGCCGTGAGGCCAAATGAGGAATCAATCGTCGACCGCAACCAGAACGGAAAATTCCCGATCATTGTTGCGGCGATCAAGCCTAAGAGAAATGCAGATGACGAAGCAAAGGCGGCCAATTCTCTTTTGGAATTCATAAAATGAAATACGCCCCAGATACCTCCGATTGCGAGTGATACAAAGAGCACGGACCAGGGGCGATTCACAAGGGTGATGAAAAGATCTCGCTGAACCCATAGGGTGGCCAACGTCACAAGAGCCCAAAGAACAACAATGCAACGCCAGATCGCCGCGGCATAAGTCTGGCTACGCGCGTGAACTGGTCCGCTGGTTCTCCACACAAGAAACAGCGCACCATGACCGGCCAAGGCGACAAGGGTAAATAGCCCTACCAGAACGGTATAGCAGTCGAAGACGCCCGGCTGAGGACCAGGCATGAAACTCGTGAAGAGTGGCATCGCATTTAATCCATCGGCATCAAGTGGGACACCGCGAACCAGATTCCCGAGCGTCGCACCGAAGACGACCGCGAGGGCTATCGACGCGCAGGAAAAGACGGCATCCCAGAACTGCCGCCACACCAGATTCTCCTGATGAGATCGGAATGCAATCGCGAGCCCGCGAAGGATCAAGAGCCAAAGTACAATCATCAGTGCCAGGTAAAAGCCGCTGAAGGCAGTCGAGTAGGTCAGGGGAAAGGCCATGAAGAGGGCTCCGCCTGCCGCAATCAACCACACTTCGTTGCCATCCCAAATGGGGCCGATTGCCGCAAGAACGATTCGCCGTTCCTCATCGTTACGCGCCACAAAGTGATGCATGATGCCCACCCCAAAATCGAACCCGTCCAAAACAGCGTAAATCGCGAGCATTGCAGCGATAATCACGAACCAAACGGCCTCCATCCCAGACTCCTACTTAAGCGCCACCGGGCCACGATTGATTTCTTTCAGTACGTTGATCACGAACAACAGCCCAAGAAGTAAGTACAACCCCGCAAATCCCAGCAGCGTGAAGACGACATCTCCGGGATTGACTTTCAACGAGCCTGCATCAGCCGTCCGCATCAATCCGTGGATAATCCAAGGTTGCCGACCAAGTTCCGCAGTCCACCAGCCGGCGGTCGTGGCGATATAAGGAAAGGGAAATGACAGCATCAGAACCCACAGCATCGCTCGGGTTTGCAGTAGTCGCCCTTGCCAGAGCAGGAACGATGCGACTCCCATCACCAGTGTCAACAATGTGCCAAGCCCGACCATGATGTGATAGCTGTAGTAGAGCAGCTCGACGTTGTCAGGCCATTGGTCCTGGGGATAGTCGTTGAGTCCTTTGACCTTGCTGCCAAACGTACCATACGCAAGGAAACTCAGGACTCCCGGAACGACGATCGGGTTCTCGAGTTTGAGTTCCGCGACATTGGGCTGCCCGATGATCGCAAGTTCTGCATAAGGCCCGCCTTCAAACAAGCCTTCCATTGCGGCCAAGGTCACAGGCTGCTTTTCGGACAGCATCTTTCCTTGTTGATCACCCGTAGGAAAGGCGACAAGGAGAATTGAGATCGCCCCTGCGATAATGCCGACCTTCAAGCAAATCCATGCATGCCTGGCATTCGCGCCCAATAGGGACCAGTAAGCTCCGACAGCTGCGACGACGAACGAAGCCGTCACGACCGAGGCCATCATATTGTGGGCGTATTGCCATAATGCCCAAGGGTTCAGCAAGTATTCCATCAGATTCGCCAAATGCAATCTGCCATCTTCTCCTAACGAATACCCAACTGGATGTTGCATGAAGGCATTTGTCACGATGATGAAATAGCCGGATAGCCAAGAACCAAGGAATAGGGCAAAAGCTGTGGCAAAGTGCCGTTGGGGACTCATTCGTTTTTCGCCATACAGAAAGAGTCCAAGAAATGAGGATTCAAGAAAGAACGCAAAAATTCCTTCCATTGCTAACGTGTGCCCGACAATTTCCCCTGCGAAGTTCGAGAAGCGGGCCCAGTTCGTGCCGAATTGAAATTCGAGTGGAATTCCAGTCACGACACCCATGGCGAAGTTGAGTGCAAAGATGCGAGCCCAGAATCGGGCGACCTCGTTGTACGACTCCTCACCCGTGCGAAGTGCCAGAAACTTAATGACCAAAATCAGCAACGCGAGCCCCATGGTCAGTTGAGGAAACAGATAGTGATACGTAATCGAAAATGCGAACTGAATTCTGTGCCAGGGCAATCCATCACTCATCGAATCTCTCCCGCAACTCATTGACGGACTCGACTGTCTACACTCAGCATGCGTCTGACGGATTTTGAAATGCGTACGCGTCATCCGACTCGTCGCCGCTCGGGCGGTCGAAGCATGCAAAATCTCTCTCTAAGATGATTCGCATCATGGCATTCTCGGCGACCTGTTCATGATCGAATCCGACGCGGTCACTACCGCGCCATTCTCTGGCATCGCTTCCGTCGATGAACAGCACGAGCCTTCCACTGCCGTAATTGGCCCGGGGCTGTCCACGATGAGCATTTCCAATTTCGACGGAACAGCTGAAAGCGACTGAGCGTCCAGGGCCAAGCCTTAACGCTTCCTGGGTTTGATCAGTTGTGACCAACTCATCGAGGCCCTTACGATCACGTCGCAATCGAATCGCAGTTCCCTTGATCCTCAATTTCATGGTGCTCTTTCCGCTGAAATCTTCAGGGGCATTGACTGCGGCGAGCATTTGAATGCAGACGATACCTGCATAGGTATGGCATTTATCTAATCGCACCAGCAGGGGCCCGCTGTGTCGCCTTCAGGCAACAACCATGCCAATTTCAAATCCAAAGTGCTTTTCGGACTTTCAGCGAATTCGCCGACGGGATATGGCTTCGAGCGATTGATTCTTCTGCTCATGAGGTAGAAATCCTTCCTGCATGACAAAATACATACCGTCCGACGGCGAGTCCTGAGCTCGCCTTCGCCTCGGCGACGTTGTCGTGTTCGCTGCTTGCCCGATCTCGCCTGACGTGACAGGCGATTCTCAGTGACTCAGGAACATCGAAAGCACCGAGTTCCCCGCATATTTAGAGCTCAATGAAGCAACTCGTCGATTCGTAGCCACTTCGAATTCTCGCTCTGGCACGGCAGTTGCCTCGGCTTCGTGCCGGTCTCTGGCCGATGACACTCACCTTGGCCATCCGCGCTACCGAGGTGCTCGAAGCTGTTGAAAATCAGCGATTCAGCTGGGCCAGGTTGCTCGCGTTAAATCGATAGGGCGGTGCTCTCAGATGTTTCGTCAGATTCTTCAGTGGCGGTTATTGCTCGCATTTATACCCATCGCTCTCGGGCTGGACTGGTATCGTACGAGCGCAAGCACCGTCTTCATTGCTGCGGCTCTTGCGATTATCCCGTTGGCGAAACTCATGGGAGATGCAACAGAGGCAATTGCCGAGGAGATCGGTCCAATCTGGGGTGGCTTGCTCAACGCGTCATTTGGTAACGCTCCTGAGGCAATCGTCAGCATATTTGCATTGAGCAAGGGACTATTCTCTGTTGTCAAAGCGTCGATTACAGGTGCGATCATCGGCGATCTGTTACTTGGACTCGGGCTCTCAATGGTTGTCGGTGGCATGAAGCACGGAGTGCAATCGATCAACGTAAAGACGAGTCGAGTTAGCGCAGGTCTACTTACCGCTTCTGGTTTTGGATTGATTATTCCAACTGTATTCAACATTGCTTCGCCGGGTGCTACTCGCATTATCAGCCTGCAAATTGCGCCGCTCTTGCTGACGATTTATATTGCAAGTATTGTCTATACGCTTGCGAACAATGAGCCAGTTGTTGGTAAATGCCTGGCAGACGCGACGCCGAACGATCAAGAATGGAATAATCATTCCCAGCCAAACGGGCTCAGGTACCAGGCGCTCGCTGTTCTTGCGATGGCAACACTCGGCCTTGCGGTCATGAGTGAAATCTTAACTCGAGCCATCGAGCCAGCCTCGGAAGGTTTAAACATTACCCCCGCATTTGCTGGGGTATTTCTGCTCGCACTTTTAGGCAATGTTCCCGACTATCTGAACGCGATCCGGTTTGGCTTGGCAGATAAGTCCGATCTCGCTCTGGCAACAACTGTGGGGTCATCGGTTCAGGTTGCCCTACTTGTCGCGCCAGTACTCGTATTCGTCGGTGTATTGTTGGGCCAGGATATCGACTTGGTGTTTTCCCAAGCTGAAGTCGTGGCAATCACTCTCTCGGTCTATGTCACGCGCAACGTAATTTACGACGGTGAGGCCAACTGGTTCCGAGGTCTGATGCTCATTGTGATCTATTCCATGTTGGGGGTTGGGTTCTTCAATCTGCCGGCGCACACGCAATGAAGTGGGAGTGCTGACGGAAGAGTCTGGTGCGGCCGCAGGAATAGAGAGGGTAAGTCTTCTGTGAACAATGGCGGGAGCGTTCGTTCGGCGGCTTCAGTCCGCTTTCGAGCTTCGAATGTTTTCGTCGGGTAGGTCAGTTTCAATCCATGCGTCAATCAGATTTGTCAATGAGACCGCGCGGATCATTGCACGGAAAGTCAACGATGGCCAAGGTACTTTGAGCAAGAACTTGGGCTCACGTATCATCCCGATTCAGCGTCACTCGCTTCAAATTGCGACGTCATTTCCATTCATTGTCCACTCAATCCGACCACAGAACACGCTTCGTTTGACGGCGAGTAATTAACATCGATCTCATGTCAAAAACGCCCCGAGTTGACCGATTTATCCAGGTCGATAAATCGGCGATGCTTCAAGTGAGCGATCTTGGGGACTAGCCACCGATCGAATACATCGGGCGCGATGGCTGGATGAAGTTGGCGGCGTTGATCTCATGGCCCGCCTTCTTCATTGCGATACTGGATCGAATGGCGGCTTCGACCGCGGAGTCGTCAGATCCTGATCGCAGCAACACTTTGACGTCAGTTTCCTCAGTGCTGAATAAGCAATTTCTCAACTTGCCATCGGCGGTAATTCGAAATCGATCACAGCTCATACAGAATGGCTGACTGACTGAAGAGATGAAGCCGATTCGACCAATACCATCAGCGAACACAAATTCAGTTGCCGGCGCTTTGGGATTCCGATTCGGCAACGGAACTAACGGCATGATCTCTCGTTCAAGTACTTCGACGATCTCGTTGGAGTAGAGAACCTTCCCATGGTCCCACGCATTGTCGGCGTCCAGCGGCATGAATTCAATAAAGCGAATCTCGACTCCAGTGCGTCGCGCGAACAGTCCGAACGGTACGATTTCCTCTTCTGTCAGCCCTCGGACCGCAACCGCATTGACCTTGATCGGATCGAACCCTATTCCCTTCGCCGTCTGAATGCCGTTGATCACTTTTTCGTATCCTTGCCGACGCGTGATGGCGGCAAATTTCTGAGCATCGAGCGCATCAAGGCTGACATTGATACGCCGCAGGCCTGCATCAAAAAGGTCTCGGGCCTGATCTGCCAGCAGGATCCCATTGGTTGTCAGTCCTATGTCCTCGATCCCCTTGATCTGTGCCAGTTTCCGGATCAGCACATTGAGGTCACGGCGCACAAGTGGCTCGCCGCCAGTCAAACGGAGTTTTCGGAGTCCAAGTGGCACTGCAATGCGGACAAAACGTTCAATTTCATCGAATGTCAAAATCTCGCTTCGTTCCATAAACTGTACGTGTTCAGCTGGCATACAGTAAAAGCAACGGAGATTGCAGCGGTCAGTGACACTAATCCGAAGATTCGTATGCTCACGCCCGAAACCATCAATCAGCGGCAGGTGCATGTCATTCGTCCCTCAATAATTCGATGCCTGGATGAATCCACTCCGTGCTACCGTCGATCGAATTCTCCTTTTTCCAGATGGGGACCACTTCCTTAATGCGATCAATCAAGTACTTGCTGGCTTCGAAAGCCTGATGACGATGTGGGGTACAAACGGCGATCGCGACACTGATTTCACCTGGCTCAAGTCTCCCAAGTCGATGGGCAATTGCGGTGTTCACAATCGGCCATCTCTTGTACGCCTCTAAGACGATCTCTTCCAATGTGGACTGGGCCATTTGTGGATATGCCTCGTAGTCAAGAGCAATCGTCTTTTGCCCCCCCGTCATCTCTCGCACGGTTCCCAGAAACAAGACAACGGCACCACCAATTCTGGATCGCACATCCTCGATCAATGTCGAGTATTGAATTGGATCGTGAGTGATCTGAATCGTATTCTCGCTCATAAACATCAGCCTCCACTCACAGGCAAGAAGCACGCAATTTCATCGTTCGGGCTGATTTGGGCGGTATCACATTCTGCGTAACGAGTCCCGATCGCAAACAGAAGGTGATCAACATAAACTGAAAATTCCGGATACTTTTTAATCAGCGATTGCTTTAGCTCCAGAATTCGAGCTGGTGCTTGAATCTCGATGACTACGGAATCGGCTCCTGCCAACTCCCGTAGCCGGGCAAACAAACGTACTTCAGTTCTCATAGTATCCAAATTCGCATTCCTAAAGTCTGTCGCATCTCGGACTTCTTGGGAGAGTGATGCTTCTGCGCAAACCGTCACGAGCTCGCAAAGAAGTGATCAAGTGAGACCAAGTCATCAACCGTTGAAAGGCGACAGAGTCGACAACAAAAGGCTAGAGCGACAGCCCTATCGTGATCTGATTCGAAAACTGCGTAGACGGGCCAGACGTCAGGCAAAAGCAGTATCCACGCCTGATAGATCGACGTGCTCGTGACTTCGAGGGTCTAATTTTCATTTTCACACGATCCTCGAATTGTTGCCTCAAACGCGATCTCCTGCCGACGTAGCACCCGACGCTTCCGCGTTTGCGCTCCAGCGGAAGTGCGCCGTCAGCCGATCAGCAATCCACATGCCATTTATGTCTGGTCCTGCGAATCGATCAGTTCAAGGCCGGGATCCCGCCACGGACTCGCATCATAAACGGCGACTGAGTCGATTCAGGAATTGCGCGATTCGAAAAGTGGCATCAACATTTCCCGCGTGGCTGAAAGTGTGTCCGACGGGTGAGACTGGAGTTTAGGCAAATTGATCATTGACGCCAGCTGATGACGACTTGGTCCGTCGACCGGATGCAAGCAGGGAAAGCCATCAACGGCGAAATCAGCCGGGATCGCCGACCGGTCGGCGATGTCCAATCGCACATCTTCAAACCGCGAGAAACCAGGTTCGATTGACCATTTGGTTCTGAAGCTCAGTCGCGAAGCACACGGCGCGGGAGTTGCTAAATGCGGTTTCCGAATCATGGACCATTCAAATGGATGGACGTAAATACAGCGTCTGGATAGGAGCAAGAAGCGATGTCGATATGGAAAGGGACATGTTCGGCGGTTCTCATCGTCGTGACGGTGTTCGGCGGAATCCACTTGCATAGTGAAGAAAAGAGAGCGAGTGATCGAGCCACTGGGGATGGCAAGGGGTCTATCCTTGCTGGCGAAGTCCCACCACTTCCTGAACCTGGACGACTTGCCGATCCCCGATCGTTGCAGCAAACGGGACTTCCGATCGCGGCCACTCGGTCTCTGCAAGGAAGCGATAACGTTCATAGCCAAGCGATGATCGCGCTCGGACAAAAACTGTTCTTCGATGGCAGATTGTCGGCGAACGGGACTGTATCATGTGCCACTTGTCACGATCCAGCTCGGGCATTTACCGATGGCCGAGCCACGTCCATTGGGATTCATGGCCGCATTGGTCAACGTAACTCTCCAACCGTACTAAACGCTCTCTACAACAAATTTCAATTCTGGGACGGTCGGGCGAAGTCGATTGAGGAACAGGCATCCCTGCCACTCGTGAATCCTTTGGAGATGGGACAACCCGGGCTGGATGCAGTGGTGTCCCAGGTCGCCGCCGTCAAAGAGTATCGAGTGGAATTCCAGAATGCGTTCGGCAGGTCCGTTAATGCCACGGATTTATTGCAGGCGATCGCATCTTACGAGAAAACGCTCGTTGCGTTTGATTCGCCATTCGATCACTTCATCAATGGCGACAAGAACGCGATTGATGAGTCTTCCAAGAGAGGCTGGGAGCTTTTCAATACGAAGGCGCGTTGCAACCTGTGTCACGCACTGACGGACACCGAACGAGACGTGACCTATTTCCAAGACAATGACTTTCACAACATTGGCATTGGGATTATCAGGCACAAAATTGGTGAACTGGCACTCCGTGCCGAAGAGCTAGTTGCCTCTGGTGACTCGAAAGCGATCGACGACGGAGCGATCGGGACCGATTTCTCGTCGCTGGGGCGTTTCTTGATCACGAAAAGCACCGCCGATACGGCGGCGTACAAAACTCCGAACCTGCGGAATGTGCTCGTAACGGGGCCATATTTTCACGACGGTTCACAAGAAACGCTTTGGGATGCACTGGATCACTACAATAAGGGGGCTGGTCTGAGCAATCCGTGGCTTGACAAGGACATTCAACCACTCGCGCTGTCCGAACAGGACATCGACGATGTCATCGCGTTCCTCGCATCACTAACAAGCGGAGATTACCAGAGCTTTGGGAGGAGTGAGCTAAAACGCCAGTATGAATTGTCACGAAGTCACCGTCCCCAACGCGACACCGTGCGAGCATTCGGAGGTAAGAATTCAATCTCAAGCAAAACTGCTCAAGAATAAACAGCGTTTCGCGTCCGCGCGACGTTGCTGCCGAGTCTCGAACTTTACTCTCCATGGCGACCCAGGATCTTTACAAACGGTTCGACCGACGTGATTCACGTAGCGAAGCAGGCCGTGCTTTAGCAAAATGATCGGATGCCGAAGCGAGCGTGGCCGTGGCAAACCATTGCACGTTTCAAAGCATGCTCGACAATTAGAACGACTGCGAGTGTGACGCAGAACCGAGGCGACAGTTCAACGCCTTTGCGGTGTGCGTCCGCGTGGATGTGATGGCTTAACTCCATCAACCGAATCAAATGATGAATTGGCTCATTAGAGGTTCGGGTGTTCAACCGTAGCAGTGAGTCATGATCGATCAACACATGTTCGTCGCGTGAAAACGCCCATCGACAGCATCAGTCGATTGCCCACCATTGACAGAAACTCCCTCACGTCGATGAAACGAAAGGCATGACGCGAAACGCATAAACACAAGATCGTCATCGTCACAAAAGCCATCAGATTGCGATCGCCGTTCTCTAAAAACGATTGCTCGGAACATTGGACGAAGTTGGCAATCGCATTGGTGGCAGGGCGGTGTGCGATTTTATGTAACGTCTTGGGCTTCCTGCGACTACACGACGATCTTCTCTGACAACGTCGCTCCTGGGCGCACATCCACTGAAACAAGTAGCCGCTCCCGCTGTCTGACGCCGAAATGCCAGCGAGTAAAGATCGCTGCAATGAGCGCAGAAGCGGAGTCCTGGACTTCTATCGCGTACCAAGGTATTGCTTTTGTGTAACGTCACATCTCACTGTGTTGCTTCTCAAACCGCACTGAGATGTGACGCAGGTCCGTGAAGACTGAAACAGATGTATTCCGAATGCTTCTTGTACGCCTCGTATTGTCCGTCTGCTGAATACCTGCGCGAACCATTGACATCGATTGAAGACCTGGCTCAAAGGCCGTCAGCAAGAAGTCCTCGAGTGAGACGCGAACGACATAAGGATGCCCAGTTGGTTCATCGTGCTCTATTTTCTGAAAAATTCGAGAAGGTCCGCGTTGACACGATCTTTCAAAGTCGTGCATAGACCATGAGGTGCACCGACGTAGACTTTGAGTGTCGCGTTCTTGATGAGCTGATTCGAACGCAATGCGGAAGCGCCGATCGGAACGATCTGATCATCGTCGCCATGAAGGATAAGGGTAGGGACGTCGATTGCCTTCAAGTCTTCGGTGAAGTCCGTCTCAGAGAATTCCTTGATGCAATCGTATGCGGCTTTAAAGCTGGCCATCATGCCTTGAAGCCAAAAGGCATCGCGAACGCCTTGCGACACATTTGCCTCAGGACGGTTATATCCATAGAACGCCGTTGTGAGTTCCTTGAAGAACTGCGAACGATCGTTGTGTACGGCCGATCGAATTTGATCGAACGTCTCCATCGGCAATCCGGATGGATTGGTCGTTGTTTTCAGCATCAAGGGAGGTACTGCACCAATCAAAACGGCTTTTGACACGCGCTTTGTACCATGTCGACCAACGTAACGGGCGACTTCACCGCCACCCGTCGAATGCCCCACGTGAATCACTCCATTCAAATTGAGAGTCTCAACGAGCGTTGCCAGGTCATCTGCATATGTGTTCATATCATTGCCGTTCCAAGGTTGACCTGATCGGCCATGCCCGCGGCGGTCATGTGCGATGCAGCGGTATCCGTTTGACGCAAGAAAGTTCATTTGGTCCTCCCATGCGTCCGCGCTGAGCGGCCACCCGTGGCTGAATACGACTGGCTGTCCGCTACCCCAGTCCTTGAAGTAGAGCTGAGTGCCGTCTTTTGTTAGAAAAGTTCCCATGGAAACCGACTCCTGCCTGTGGCTACGAGGATGGATACGTTGTCGAACTGTTCAGATCATCGACCGTCGCGAGAAGTGCGGGTTCATCATGACTGTTCGTCAGCACGGACAAGAGGCGAGTCGACGATGTGTTCGGCGACAAACCACACCTGCAATTCATTCGTTCGGATCACGCTGCTGACGAGAAGGTCATTCGTCCCGTCATCGCCAGATTCAGTTGCTTGCCGTGCCATCGTCCGAGCTTCCTGGAGAATGACTTCGTGTGCATGAAGGAGTCGAGAGATTTGGACTGGCACTTCTTCGCGCCCTCTTGGCGGACGCGGAATTAATGTCATTTCGCTGACATCTGCCGACATGGCGATACCGACGCCGCCCAGTGTCATGATTCGCTCACCGATCAGGTCCACCAGATCGTTCTGTTCACCGAAGTGCTTATCGAATAGCAGGTGTAACTGGTAGAATGTCGGGCCCGATACTTGCCAGTGGTGTTTCTTGTAAAGATCGCGAAGCGTAATTGTGTCGGCCAGCAGCTGATTCAGATTGTCGGTGCTCACTCGACGGCTGCTCTCAGCAAGCGCAATCGGCATGGATACTAATGTACCAAATGGTTGGATCTCAGGAGCGTTCTGTCGAGTCAGTGGGGCTGCGGTTGAGAGGATGTTTGCAATACTTGATTTGCTCATCGTGAACTCCTGATTGATCTAAAGTGTGTCAATGTTCGTGACTTCGATTGCGGTGATCGCTTGTTGAAAGCACGGCAAGCGGCATCTATTTCGATTCAAAAACACCATGAATTCGTGAATTCGAGGGGCCCAATGCTCTTTCTTTCAACAAGCCTTTTCGTCTTCTTGACCCCTAAGAGCCTAGAGCGAACGCACTCGCAATCGCCCTCCATGCAAGATGCGCGCCACACTTTCGAACCGTATCGTTGACGGCTCGCGCCGGAGAGATTCGTAACGTGGCCGAACGCGCGATGAGTGAATGACGGCCGCCATAGAAGTCCGCGGTTCGACAGACATGACTTTCAGGTCGCCGCAGCATTCAGCGCCGAATTCCCCGGGCAATCCAGCACTTCTGCCGGATTATTGAAGCATAATTTGCAGGATATCGAGCGAGCTGTCGTAACCTGAATGCCGCCTTCGCAGGTTTCCCAAACCGATCGATGTTGATCAAACCATGATTCGCGCTGATGGCGGCAATCTCGCCTGTTGGGCAATCCAGCTGCCACCTCATTGCGAATTCGCGACTGAGTCGCACGGCGCGTCCGTTTTTCCTCAGGTGAAAAACTGGCCGCTCAATTCTGCGTTGCAGTTTGTTGAAATGACGGCGACTGACCGCGTTCGCACTAATGCCATCACATCGTGAACACCTGGGGCTTGTCCTTCGCATTTTTTCGGACGGCTATTGGTCTGTAACGATCCGCGCTCGTATGAGATCCGCAGGTGCGTTTGACAGCCGCAAATACAGCGAGTGTTGGCCTCGGGTGTTGTTGACGCATACCAGAATGGTGTTCCACCCCATTTCAAGATGGCCTTGAACCGCATCCGTATTCGCTCCACCGCTTCTAACGTGCAAGTGCTCGTAGATTCGTTCGCCGTTAACCCACAAACCCATCTGGTCGTCCGAGCCAACCAGAAGTGCGACGGATTGCTTTTTGGGTGAGAACACACGCAATCTCGCTAAAGCCGAGATGTGTTCGGCCTGATCAAATAACGAGCCGAAATTGACATATCCACTGGAGCACAGCGAGATCGGCTGCCAACGCGGTTGGGAAAACGGGGTGTTGAAGGCGCTCGCATCGAGAGATCCACCACTCGTCAAGTCGAGTCCATCAGGTAACCCCGCGTTCAAATCCTCGGGATACGGACCCGCGGCCCAGGAAACGGGTACAAACCAATGCTTCGCAGGATTCAGTGCCAAATACCTCGAGATATCATGGGCTGCATTGTCCCAGTCTTCCAACTGAGCATGAATTTCGGCCTTCAATTTCCAGGCCGCTGAATGATTTGGATCTACCGCAAGTTGACGGTCCAGAACCGGCAGAAAATTTCGCCCCCGCCCCGCAACATATCCGGACGTCGCATCGTGGATCAAAACCTTGTGATCCTGCCAACCTGAGGCCAGGCACATTCCATCGGGACTCCATGCGACAGAATTCGCTTCACTTTCATTGTATGCCAGACTCAGAGCCTCTGCGCCAGTCTGTGCATCCCAGACCTTAATCGTCCGATCCCAACTGACAGAAGCGAGTCGCATTCCATCAGGGCTCCAATTCACAGAGACCACTTGCGACGTGTGTCCACGGAGGGTGTGACTTAATTTGCCAGTCTCAAGACTCCAAATTCGAATTGTCTTATCAGTTCCGGTCGAGGCTAAGAACTGCCCTTCTGGGCTCCAGGCCACAGAGAGGACTTCGCCCGAATGTCCTTCGAAAGAGTGTAGGGCGACAGCGGCCGATACATCCCACACTTTGACCGTCATATCCGACGAGGCCGTTGCCAGCCGAGTGCTATCAGGACTCCAGGAGACAGCGAGGACTGATTGACCAGCACTGTGCCCATGGAAACCATGATTCTCTTTTCCCGTAACAGCGTCCCAGATGCGAACCGTCTGATCTGCACTGACCGACGCCAGGCATCGGCCGTCTGGGCTCCAAACCACGGAAAGCACTTCGGCAGTGTGACCATTGAACGTGTTTAAAATCTTATTTGCTGCGACATCCCAAATTCGAATTGTCTTATCTCCTCCAGCGGATGCCAAAAGTGCACCACGCGGCTCCCAGGTCACCGAGTTCACAACGCTTGTGTGCCCTCGTAGGGTGCATTCCACTTGACCCAGCGCGATATTCCAAACGCAGATTGTATGGTCGGTGCTGGCTGAAGCGAGAAGCTGATTGTCATGTCGCCAGGCGACATCCTTCACGGCACCTTGATGGCCGCTGAGTATCGGCGTCTCGGGACCCGCCGTCGCATTCCAGACCTTGATCATTCCATCGAAGCCAGCAGAGGCCAACCTCCGTCCATCGGGGTTCCAGGCCACTCCCACTGTCCAGGCCGAGTGTCCGCGGAAAGTAGCGACCGCGGGCCCTCCGTTGACTGACCAGACTTTTACTGTCTCGTCTTCACTCCCTGTCGAAAGTTGAGTTCCGTCAGGACTCCACGCGACCGTCCACACGACTCCGCTATGGCCTTGAAGGGTAAGGGGCTCAAGATTACCGCTCGAGTCCCAGATTTTGACGGTTCTATCATTTCCACCAGAAGCTAACCGTCGACCATCTGGGCTCCACTTGACCCGATTGACTCCGTTGACGTGCCCATTCAGAGAGACCAACGCGTGGCCGGTACCAGAATCCCAAATTCGGATCTCCGAATCCCGACTACATGACGCCAACTTTTGGCCATCTGGGCTCCACTCGACATCGGAAAATGCTTGAGTGCCCTCGTTAATAACGAGCAAACTGGTCCCCGAGTTTGCGTCCCAGATCTGGATCGTTTCATCAGATCCGCTTGAAGCCAGTTGCGTCCCGTCAGGACTCCACACCGCAGTCCATACATATCCTGTATGTCCCCGAAACGTAAGTAGTTCCTGGCCTTTTTCGGCGTCCCAGATCTTGACAGTTCCATCTAAGCTGGCCGAGACGATTCGTTGACCATCCGGGCTCCATGCCGCCCGAATGGCAGCGTGGCTGTGGCCGGGGATCGCGAGAAGCTCCCACCCTTCAGCGGCGTCCCAGATCCCGACTGTTCCGTCCCTGCTTGCCGATGCCAGCTTTTTTCCGTCAGGGCTCCATTGAACGTCAGACACCCCTGCCGCATGTCCCATCAACGTCATGGTGTCGCGATGGCAAAGACCATTGAGGTAGTACCACTCCCAATTTCGCAAATCCTGTTGTCTGGATTCCCAAAGATTGGTTTGCCAAGGGGCAAGGATTTCGCCGATACGACCGACTCCACCAGGCGCTGCAGCTGCTTGACCGGCCGAGTTCATTCGAGAGAGATAAAGACTTTGCCGAAACTCTTTGCCCTGCTTCTCGGCCTCGTGCCGCAAACCTTCGGCACGAATTTCAGCTTCGACCGCTTTCTGACGTGACTCCTCTCGTTCGTCCGCAAGGCGTCCTTTGTCGAGAGCAAGAAGGTGTTGGCGATGCTCCATGGCTCGGAAATGAGTTGCCGCAGCGAGTGATCCAACAATCAATGCGACAAACAAAATCGCAGCAGAAGCCATCGCTGCAGATAGCCATTGATGACGCCGCACCCAGCGGAGCGTTCGCTCGGATATCCCAACGGGACGCGCGAGAATCGATTCGTCGCGCAGATAACGCCCCAGATCGGCGGCCAACTCGGCGGCCGTCAGATATCGAAGTCGAGGGTCTTTTTCCAAACACTTTAGGCAGATGGTTTGCACGTCATATGGCACATTTGCCACGAGACGCGTCGGCGGTACTGGCTCCTGATGGGCGGACTGAATCATTGTTTCGACAGGGGTGGGCCCCTGGAAGGGCGGACGACCGGTCAGCAACTCATAAAGGATGACTCCCAGCGAATAGATGTCGGTTGCCGGCCCAATCTCTGTCGCATCGCCTCGAGCCTGTTCTGGTGCGACATAAGCCGGAGTCCCCATGATTTCACCCGAACGCGTCATATTGTCTTCAACAATACCCGCAGCGGACAAGATCTTCGCCAACCCAAAGTCGGTCACCTTCAGGGTCTCCCAAGGCAAATCTACGCTTTTTGCGGGGTTCGACGCACTTTTGAAGTCTCTCTGTTTTTTCAACAGGATATTCGAGGGCTTTAGATCGCGATGAATGACGCCATTCTGATGCGCGTAATCGACGGCATTTGCCAGAGTCTGTGTGATTTGCGCGGCCTCTTTAGCCACTCGCGGTGCCCCATTTAGCCAGGTCGCCAGGTCCTCTCCATCGATCCATTCAAGAGCCAAGTAGGGAAAGCCAAATTGATCGCCGACGTCATAAATTTGAATGATATTTGGATGTTGGAGTCTCGCGATGGCCTGGGCTTCTCGGCGAAATCGAAGTCGCCCATGTGACGACAAGTAGGGGCCTGCCATGATCATTTTCAGAGCAACAAATCGATCGAGTTCGCAGTGCAAGGCGCGATACACGACGCCAGCAGCACCTCGACCAATTTCTTCAAAGATTCGGTATCCTTGAACGTCGGGTTTCGAGACGCCTGATTTGTCCGGCTTGATCGCGAGTTGTCCTACAAACGCTTCGGCTTCCGCTTCTGGGCCATCGCGCACAACATCAGAAAGCGCGATGCGAAGATGTGTTTGATCTGGCCCCGGGGTTCGCAGCGACTGCGACTGAAGTTCCTGCTGACAAATCAAACAATTCTCAACGTGATTCAAGACTTGTAGAAGCTCGGATTCGGCTGACTCATCCTCGATTAACCGTTTGAGCAATTCCGTCGACGGACATACTTCCACATCAGATCCCCAGTAAACTCCAGCCGACTCACTTATTCTCGATCCAATCGGGCGATCTCGTCCCGAAGCATGCGTTGTACCTTGCTACGAGCGACAAATACGGTCGCAACTTTCATTCCGAGCAACTCTGCCACTTCGATTCCAGTACGGTCTTGTAATGCAAGCAACTGGAATGCCTCCCAGGTCCTCGTCTCAACTCGCAACCGGACACGCGCAGCGGCTTCTTTGAGCAATTCCTGTTGAGCGGCATCTTCCATACGCTGAAACAAATCGTCCTTCGCCTCAATGGCAGCCAGTTGATTGAGTACGAAATCGCTGCCCGTCGCCTGTCCAGACCTGCGGTGCTTCTGAATGTGGTCCTGCCATGCGTGGAGCGTCACAGTTTTGAGCCAGGCCCGGAAGCTGAGACTCGGATCGTAAGCGAAATCCTTCATCCGCCCGGACAGCTTAAGAAAGACGTCTTGCGTGACGTCTTGTGCGTCCGCCTCTTGTAGGCCCCAAGCACGGCACCACACATAAATTTTTTGCCCGTACCATTTTACAAACTCTGCCCAAGCGATGGGATCTGCGGGAGCCAACCGCAGACGCTGCAAAAGAGTGAAATTCGTGTAGGAGCCAGGACGCATCAAATGGACTTCCAGAAACGGCGGGGGAAGTCGCCGATGAAGACGAATTGACAATTCATCAAACGAGTTCCAACAGAACAAATTGCCCCCCGCCAGTTTGTCCCGGCTTGATCAATAACTGCAAGCTCGATGATATCCACCGTCTTAAATGCACGGAAGCGCCAATTCTCACAGCGTTTTTGGTCGCGATTGTGCGTAAGTCCTTGTCGCAGAAAGCAATCAGGAGGTTCAAGGGTTGAAACTGTCCACTCTGCACGCTTAATGAGGCGGGCCAGACGAAGTGTGCGAACTGCGCTCTTATCATTGTATTGAAGTGTGTCACGAGAGAGCTTTGGATGCTTTCGGGGGCAAACTTAGGTTCATCATTCGGAGGCAACGTGCTCATCGCGGGCTTTATCTGACTGAATGTCCACCTGAAAACGATCCGCGATCTGGGGTAGACGAGGTTTACCGCATCCGTTGCAAGTTCCGGGTCTGCCGCCTTGCAGCGGGGGGCTTGGCTGCCGAAATCGGGTTCGAAATCGCTAGCGACGTCGGACTTCGCGTCACGCTTCAAATTCACGAAAAATTTCAATTTTACGGCCGTTAGGTTTTCAAATTTTCGCAGTATTAGTCTGCGAGACGATGCCCGTCATCGCACCTCAGTTGGATCGCGTGTCACACTGCCACAAGGAATATTTTGCGATCCGTCATCTTCGCGATTGGAAACTCGCAGAGCGGCGGGATGCAAAGATTTCAGCCAGGGGATTGAAATGGTAAACACCACGTTTCGAGAGAGTTCATTGGACCGAGTTCAACAAAATCGGCAGTCACGTGAACCGTCTGACAGACTCAACCCATGGCCATCGACGAGTTGCGAAAAGCAGCTGGAATCGTCGACGTTTCCAGGGCTTGTCGATTCTCAAAATGAGTTTTTGGCAATGGTCCTGCACGAAATGCGTAATCCGCTTCATGACATCCTTCTGGCAATCGACGCAATACGAAGCAACGAGAACCATCTCGGCACACTTGGTTGGATTCTCACCGGGATGGAGAGGTCCGCTGCAAAAATAGACGCCCTGACTGATGATCTCATGAATCTCTGTCAGGCGTCTCATTCGACATTCAAACTTCATTCTCGACCGGTGGACCTGACCGTTGCCGCTCTCGCGACTATTGAACGTCAACGTAATCACTTTAAGAAGAAAGAACTGTCGATCACGTTTCATGCCACCTCGGAACCGGTTGTCATCGCGGCCGACCCCGACCGTTTGGATCTCTTGCTCGACAATCTTCTCAGCAACGCCGCCAAGTATTGCTCGACAGGTGGCAAGATTATTGTTTCGGTCTCGATCGAGAATGAAGAGGCTGTTCTCCAGATTGAAGACACAGGAATTGGGATTTCTCCGGAGATCCTTCCTTTTGTCTTCAATCCTTTTGTAAGAGAACGAAAATCGGCTGAGATCGGGTCAGGGATCGGCCTTTTGATCGTTCGAACCCTGGTCGAGTCGCACGGAGGTACTGTCGAAGCCAATAGCCCTGGACGCGGAAAAGGAAGTACGTTTATCCTTCGATTTCCATCTCTGAAGGACAAGGCGAGACCTATGGAATCGCATGGACGCTGCCATTCTTTCATCGAATCATTTCAATAAACGTCTCCATTCCGCGGTTTGGGTTGCTCAATACAAGGCCCCTCAATATCGATTCATCTTCGCGCGGTGGAGACCAATCGGTCTCCGTTGAACACTGCAATCACCAACGCTTGCGTCGATTGCAGCCATGAGATTTCACGGAATATCAGTGCCGCCCCTGTTCGGACAAAGTCGGATAGTCTGTGTAGCCATGATCGCCACCACCGTAGAATGTCTGCCCATCCGGAATGTTGAGCGGCGCGTCGAGCCGAAAACGATCGACTAGGTCTGGGTTGGAAATGAATGGTCTGCCGTACGCGACGAGGTCCGCCCGGCCCGCACTGACGGCCGCATCTCCGGTTGCCTTGTTGAATCCACCAACGGCAATTAACGTCCCCGTGAAGACCGACCGAATTAGATCGATCGAATTAAACGGTGGGGCAGTCCCTCGGCCGTATCCACTATCATATCCAACATGAAGATAAGCGAGTCCGAGCGGATTGAGGCGGCGTGCCAGGTACGTGTACGTTTCAGCGGGGTTATCATCGAAAGTGTCGTTGACCGTAAACCCGGGACCGATCTTAATCCCAACGCGGTCTGCACCCCTCACACCACAAAGCGCCTCGATCACTTCCAACGTAAAGCGAGTTCTGGCCTCCAGTGAACCGCCATATTCGTCGGTGCGCCGGTTCGAACCCGTGACTTGAAATTGATTGGGGAGATATCCGGTCGCAGCATGGAGTTCGACGCCGTCAAATCCCGCAGTAATCGACAATTCGGCCGCCCGCTGATACTCGTCGATCACGATCGGTATTTCGTCGGTTGAAAGAGGTCTGGGGGTCTCGAATGACTGCTTTCCCTCGAATGTGTGAACCTCGCCCGAGACAGCAATCGCTGATGGTGCGATGGGCAAGGCGTGTTCGGGCAGGAGAGAGGAGTGGGATACACGCCCCGCGTGCATGAGCTGCACGAAGATGCGGCCTCCGGCTGCGTGAACAGCATCGGTCACTTTCCTCCAGCCCGCTGCCTGTTCATCCGAATGCAGGCCAGGCGGAAAAGTGTAGCCACGTCCCATTGGGCTGGGGTGTGTTCCTTCGGTAATGATGAGGCCGGCGGAGGCTCGTTGCGAATAATACCGAACCATGGACTCAGTAGGGACGCATCCTGCTCCGGCACGAATTCTGGTCATGGGCGACATCACGATGCGATTGGGCAGGACCAGTGCGCCGACTCTTATAGGCGTAAATAGCCCAGGACGCGTAGACATATTCTCTCCTCAATTGAAAATGTTTTGTGGATCGTGCTGTTTACCGGTATGTCGAGAAGTCCGTATAGCCACTCTCGCCGATGGGCGAATACCAGTTCGACACAGGCGCCTCTTCAGCCAGGGGCCAGTCATTCTTGAATCGCGCGACAAGATCGGGATTGCTTATGAAGGGGCGCCCGAAAGCAATGAAGTCAGCTCGGCCCTCCGCAATTGCGTTCTGTGCCGCCTCCATGCCATAACCGCAATTGCCCATCAGCAGACCATGGAATGCCGCTCGAAACTCGAGCAGCGTCATCGGCTCGCCCAGCTTGTGGAAACCGAAGGACAACCCGTCCATCACATGTAAATACGACAGGCTGTACTGATTGAGCTGTCTGGCAACATAACTGAATTGTTCTCGAAAATCCGACGACCCCATGTCGTTAAACACACCGTTTGGCGACAGTCGGACGCCGATCCGATTTTTGGTCCAGACTGACGCAACCGCTTCGACAACCTCTTTCAAAAACCGGTAGCGGTTTTCGATGTTTCCACCGTACTGATCAGCACGGTGATTCGTTTTCGATTGAAGGAACGTGTCGATGAGATAGCCATTGGCGCCATGGATCTCCACTCCGTCGAAGTTTGCTGCCTTTGCTCGTTCAGCGGCGCGTCGATAGTCCTCGACAATCCTTTGAATCTCGCCAATTTCCAGAGCATGGGGGACTTCGTGCGCCTGCTTTCCGGTGGGCGTGTGAATGGACGCTTCATTGATCTTAATTGCCGAAGGAGCAACAGCGAGTGTGCCATTGTGGAAGCTGCTATGCGAAGCGCGTCCACAATGCCATAGCTGCAGGAAGATCTTGCCCCCGTTCTGATGCACCGCATCGGTGGTGTACTTCCATCCTTCCACCATTTCATCGGTATAGATTCCCGGCGACTCGTTCCAACCATTCGCCTGCTCTGAGATCGTCGTCGCTTCCGAGATGAGCAAGCCCGCGGAACTGCGCTGAGCATAATATTCGGCCATCAGGCGATTCGGCAGCCGTGCGATTCCCGCCCTGGAACGGGTCATGGGTGCCATGACAATTCGATTTGGCAGTTCCAGCTCGCCCATCGTAATCGGGGTGAATAGCCCAGGTTTATCAGTCATTTTTCATCCTTTTTCACATGCGAAATCGACGGCGTGGATCACACGATCCCGAATGTCCTGACGGGTCCAACTCGCGTTTCTCTACAGATATCCCGCGTTTATTATTGAAGATGCATTGATGCAAGTGCGTCCGATGTCGCCCCCTCGCGACGCCTTTCACGAACGCCATCGAGTCGCGTTTTATCACGGTCCATCAGTAAATTCGTCGATGCCCTCTCGCAAAAGCCACAATTTTCGGCAAGCAACGACCGATGACGCTTGGCCAATTCCAATGCGTTGTTCTGTCGCGAGGCGACGCGATTGCCGAAAGTGATGTCCGAGGCCAAGTACTGGCCGCATACGCAAATCCACTGCCACCGGTCGCTCAAGTCATGAATGAAATGGTGACAGATTGCGTTTGGAGACAAAAATCTTCATTTCTGCTTTCAAAAGGAAAGCCGAACCGCCCAATGCTCGGAGTCAGCTGCACGATCCCTCGAGGCACGCTAAATAGACTTTTTGAAATATCGAGGGCAGGTCCGTTGGTTCTTTTATTTCAGCGGGCAGTCAATTCGCGATTCACGAATCGTTTTGATCAATCTGATGTTTGCGTTATTCCGGCAGCGAAAATCGGCTTCGTGAGGCGGATTATTGGCCGACGAGGAAAAACATCTTCCACCTCTCGTGGCGCTCTCGATTGGATGGGAGTTTCCTCAGAAACAGCGAAGTTGCCAGACCATGTTCTGGAGTCAAACGTGGCCTTTCCTTCCCCAAGGAACTGACGCAAATGTCCAGGGCAGGCGAGCTGCACTCAGCATGCAGCTGAATCAATCACATGAAGACCTGCTAAATCTAGATTGCCCCAGTTGACGCGACTCCCAGTGGCATGGCACTTGCGATTGTTCCTCATCGCTTACAGATTTCTTCATTCACGAATCGCGTCGAAACATGTTGAAATTTGATCAGAATCATTGGCCGTTTGACCTACCTTCCGTCCAAGGAGTTACTATGTCTAACTTTGCCCGTCGAGAATTTTTGACAGGTGCAGCCGTTCTCGCCGCGGCCACTACCGCCGCATTCCTAAAGAGCGAAGAAGCGGAAGGCGGTGACACAAGTTTTATGAACAATGTCCCCGACCCATCACTGTCGGGCAAAGACCTACCGACTTTCAAATTCGCGTTGGAGAAATCAGAAGGTAAGGTCATCGGAAAAAGCTTCGGAAAGGAAGCAACTGTTGAGCAACTTCCGATCTCGAAAGGGATCGCGGGCGTGTCCATGAGAATCGAGCCGGGCGCAATGCGAGAACTTCACTGGCATGCGACGGCGGCAGAGTGGGCGTTCGTTCTAGAGGGACGGGTTCGTACAACGGTCATTGATCCGCATGGCAATTCTGAGACGAACGATTTCAATGCGGGTGATGTTTGGTTCTTCCCGCGCGGACATGGTCACATGCTCGAATGTCTTGGCAACGAGCCTTGCCAGTTCATCCTGATCTTCGACAACGGATACTTCTCGGAATTTGGCACCTTCAGCATTTCGGATTGGATTGGCCACGCTCCCAAGTCGCTACTCGCGAAAAATTTTGGCCTGCCCGAGTCCGCATTCAATGGATTTCCAAAAGAGGAAGTCTATTTCGCGCGGGGGGCAGTGCCACCCGAAAAGCCCGCGACCCCACTCCAAGGCTTGAAGCTTCCGCCGCAAACTCACAAATACGAACTTCTTGAACAAGCTCCGCATGCAGAATTCAAAGGCGGGCGGGAATGGAGGGTCGATTCCACTCGATTTCCGATTTCAACCACCATCACGGGCGTCGTTCTCGATCTTGAACCGGGAAGCCTTCGTGAACTGCATTGGCATCCCACGGCAGATGAGTGGCAGTACGTCATCAGTGGGAAAATCAGTGTTTCGATGTTCGGCTCGCATGGCCGCTATCGGACAGAGGAACTAGAGAAAGGTGATGTCGCTTACATTCCGCAGGGATATGGACACTCGATTGAAAATATCGGAAGCACACCGTGTCGCATTCTCATCGGTTTGAACACCGGCGTCTATCAGGCAATCGATCTTTCACAATGGATCGCAGGTAACCCAGTGGACGTGTTGGCCACCAATTTCGGCATGCCCGCAGCCTTATTTGAGAAGTTCCCAAAGAAAGATGTGTTCATTGCCGATCAACAGGGCCGCTAAGCATGGAGCGGCGTTGATTATCCGTAGATTTTGCAAATTCGTCTTTGATCGCAGCACGATGAGATCTCTCGCGTTCGCCGGTGGAGGGACTTGCAAATATTTCTCTCAGGCATACTCCTTACGGAACCTTGTTCGCTCGAAGCCTTATTGTGTCAGATACGGTGTCGAACCTCAGGAATTTATAACACCGATTGACTCTCGGATTCGCAAAAGACATTTCCAAGGTCTGCTGGAACGCTTGTCTTCATTCTGATGGGGAGGGTAAAGCAGTGGCTACTTCACTGAGCATTGGCTGGGACTTTACTCTCCCCATCGTTTGCTTTTCTTGTGCTTTACAGATTTGATCGTGATAACGTTGACCCGGCGCGGTCGATCACGAATTCGAAGTTTCAATTAGTGCTGAGTTCCAAATGCCATTAATTGAGTCGGACACAGTGCGAATTGAACACAGTCCACGGGCCTCACGCGGTATAGATCGACAGCCTTTGACGCAATCCGAAACGGCCCCACAGAAATCGAGTAACTGGAAATTCGACAGGACATTCCTGCCGTTGGCATCACCCAAGGCACGCCACTTCGGTTTTGCGAAGCCGCAAGACGGGATGTGATTCACAGTGATGCATCGCATCTCAGATACCAGAGCTCACGGACGTTGACTCTGTCCGCTCCAAAGGTTTGAATGTCTGCTCTTGTACAAACGCAACGTTAGACTCGTTCACTTGGGACTGTCGTAGAGCCTTTGTGGGATCGTCGCTTGAACCAATTTTTCAAGCAGGACACTTCATTCAATGAAGCCTCATTCTTTGCCGAATTCTCAATTCCAGACAAACGTGAACGCCGCGACCTATCGATCTGGATTTACTTTAATTGAACTGCTCGTTGTCATGGCCATCATCGGCTTGCTGGTTGCCTTGCTGCTTCCAGCAATCCAGCAAGTTCGGGAGTCCGCGCGACGGTCTCTGTGCAAAAACAATTTGAAACAACTTGGCCTCGCGATACACAATTACCACGACGTCAATCGTTCATTTCCGATTGGGCATATGAATGGCGGTTTTCCGGGGAGTTATGCAGACATCAGCGGCTATAGCTGGTTGCGAGCATTGATGCCGTACATCGATCAGGGAAGCATCTACCACGCCTGGAACGAGAACGAAGCTTATATTTGGCCGGCGAACATCGAGCTGTCGCGTCAGATAATCCCGTTGATGCGCTGTCCCAGCGATATTCCGGCAGCATTTTATGCGGACCTGCCGCAATACAACTACGCTGTGAATATTGGGAATACGAACAACTGGAAGCAGGACGATATTTATGGAGCCAGCTTTCTGACGGGACCGTTCGAATGGAGCGACACAACCAAAGGAGTCGCCCATTCGCTTCGCGACATCACCGATGGGGCATCCAACACGATTTTGGTTGGAGAACTGCGCCAAGGTACGAAAAGCCCTGATCTACGTGGACTAATTCTGTTTGGATCGATGTGCTGCGTCAGCGGAAACCTTCCGCCGAATGCGTCAGTTGGCGATTCCATGAGTGCATACTATGTCGATTCTCAGGACTTGCCTGCCCAACATGGATACCAGCGTCTGAGCATGCGCAGTCGCCACTCCGGGGGAGCGCACGCCTTGTTTGCTGACGGCTCTGTTAAATTCGTCGGCAACAACATCGATACGACTTCGCTTCGCGCACTGAGCACGATTTCCGGTGGGGAAATTGCAGACATTGCGTTTTAACGCGAGCTACGCGGTCAACATTCAACTACGAACCATTCAAAAATTCGACGCACCTAACAAGCTTGCGCCTGATCGGTCTGTTTAGTCATGCGAGCTTTGGCGTTTCGACCGCGACCGAATTGTTCACCCCCACGCGATGGAAACGACGTCGATTCAAATCGGTAGTCGCCTACACTGAAATGAGCAAGTATGGCACCTATTTGGTCTCGATGGACATTTTTCGCCAAGTCATGGATGAATTGTCCGTGGTGCAATTTCAGAAACGTCGCACCGATTTCCCATCCTGGATGGTTCGTGTCAATCCCTTCGGTCAGGCTAGAGACTCGACGTTTCTTTGAAGGCAAGCTTTCTGAGAAGGGCAGTTCCAATAACGGATTCTTTGGCGAGTCGGCTCAAGCTGTAAACATAAAGCGTTCTGAAGACCACCGCTTCCGCCGTGAAGATCGACTTGTCGAACCCATCGCCATGACGCAAGGTTCCGGAAACTTCGGAGTCTGTTAACTCGAATTCAGGAGGAAGCCTCAGGCCGTCTCGAATCGCTTGTTCACGACAGGAACGCTGCTGATCCCCAATACTCTTTTCGTCTTGGTGTTCTGAATCAAATCGTCAGTAGGACGCCGCGATCTCTGACCCAGCGTCTCCGGCACCTGTCTCTTCCTGCCTGATCGGCGAATTGACAAATGTTTTGAAGACGTGCCTTCCTCTGACGGTCGATCGATGCCCGAACGAACGGGGGGAAAATCTGGGATATCAAAACGGGGTTTGCGTAATTCGGCTCGGGCGAGCTGCAATTTGTCGGATCGGTCATCGTCAATAAGTACTTTCAACCGGATCTCAAGGAAATCCGACAAAAGGGCGTGTCGAATTTCCGCAGTCGACAAAAACGAATCGTAGCGGTTGGCTATCGACAAGAATTCATCTACAGTAAAGATAAGTACTTGCGCGATGACTGAATGAAAGAGTTCGATACCTGAAAAGCCGTTCGGAAATGTCCATCGCCGGTCGGCCCGATTTGAAAAAGGGGATTGTCTCCGTCCACGGTGCCCGTCCCCTTTTTTGTTTTTCAATAATCGAAGATCATGACGGAATTGAGTTCTTGGCGCCGCATCATCGCGGCTTTCTGACCTTTATCACGACCACACCTTGGCCCGCCCGATGATTCAAGCTCTGATATTTGATTGCGACGGTACCTTGACCGACTCGATGCCTCTTCATTTCGTCGCGTGGAACCAAACCATGCGACGTTTTGGGATCGAGTTCACTGAAGACCGTTTCTATTCGCTGGGAGGCATCCCCAGCGACAAGATCATCCAAATGCTGTCCGACGAGGCGAATTTGTCGCTCGACGCCGTCGCCATCGCTCAGGAAAAGGAACAAGTGTTCCTCGACAGCATGCATTTGCTCGAAGAAATCGCGGCCATCACGTCCATCGTGCGGGAAAACAAGGGAAAACTCCCCATGGCGGTCGCAAGCGGCGGCTTCCGCGATATCGTCGCGAAACAGGTTGCCCACATCGGCCTTGAGGGTTGGTTCGATACGATGGTCACGGCCGAAGACACCACACGGCACAAGCCGGAACCCGACGTATTTCTGGAAGCGGCCCGGCGGCTTGGCGCGGAACCCGCCTACTGCCGAGTCTACGAGGATTCAGACCTGGGAATCGAAGCCGCTCGTCGGGCCGGCATGCAATGGGTCGACGTACGAACAGTCCACCGCCCGCGAAGAATCACGGCATAACGGTTCCCGAGACAAGATTTTCGGGGGACTCAAACGTCACCGCGTCAGTCGGCGGCCGCTCTGGTGCGGCTGCCGTGTTTACGTGCGGTAGATGATGCCGGTGATTGTGCCGGTCGGCGGTGCAGGCATTGGTTGGTTCAGTTTTGCACGCGCTTCTCGATCGGTTGCGTCTTTAGTATCGCCCCAAAGATTAAATCCAATCCCTTGTTTGGGGATGTAGGTGATCGGCTGGCCGATATCGATTTTCTGGATATGGACGTCGGCGTCCCAGGGATCGCAGATTGCCGCGTATGTACCGATGCCGGGAACCGTTGTGATCGTATCGACACAGAGTGCGTGTCCGCCTCCCCCGCTCCAATTGCAGCCGATAATCGCGGGATAATTATGACGGATCGTATTCATTACCGGCCCCATACCCAGCACTTCCTCCCCAACAGCGTCGATGAGCAGCTGAGGAATTTTGGCGGCGATCGGTTGTTCCCACTTCCAGCTACCAATTCCTAATCGGTTAAGAACCTTTTCCTGGACGTTACGCTGCGAGCCCTGTGCATTGAAATCATGGCTCGCCTCGCCTGCCTCTTGCATATAGATCTTCTCGATGTCTTTTTCCAAGGCAAAGGCACTTTTTCCTGGGCTCAGCTTGTTGATTTTGAACACGATCATCTTGATCGACGCCAGCGCACAGGACTGGTCCTTGTTTTGAGCGGCAACGGCATGTGTGTCACCGAAACGGTCGAATCGCAGAAACCAGCTGCCCAGATTCGGTTGATCGTCAAGAGCCATGGCAATTCACCCTTTCGTAATTGGCAGACGTTCGTTGAGCACATGAGTGATCTGCGGAACGGCGAAAAAGTTGCTAACCAATTCGAAGGACATGAACATTTTTTTAAATGCAGAGCAAGAGCTCCAAGCTGCCATGCAGGCTCATCCAAACGCGACAATCGTCACTCACTCGTTTCGTCCCCGGACCGTGGAGGTGTCACGCAATGTCACCCTGCTGCGACGCACGTCGTTCTTGATCGAAGTGAGTTACGGGTACTGGTTCGATCCACCGATGTTTCCTGACCCGGTGTTTCCCGCCGCCGATCCCGAATTGGACCCGATGGCGTATCCCTCGCCTGAGTTATTGTTCGACGTATTGTCGTTGAACTGGCCGGTGCTTCCAATTCCGTTGGTCAAGTTGAACCCATCCGTTCCGTTGCTCGTTGCCGTATTGTCGCTCATCGTTCCCGTGAGAGCCTCGGTCCAATAGAAGCCGGTCCCGACATTGCTATTTGCTGTATTGCCGGTGATCAGGCCTGCATTTTGATTGAAGCCATTGAACGCCACGCCCGTGAAGCCGGTCGCGTTGCGCGTGGCCGTGTTGTCTCGGACGATCGCCGATGAGGTCAAACTGTTCAGGTAAAAGCCGTGTCCAAGATTGTCTCGAGCGATGTTGTTTTCGATCAGGCCACCAACACTGTTGATGAAGCTGATGCCCGACCAATCGTTGTTTCGTGCGATATTGTTGGTAAATTGCCCATCCATGAACGAACCATAGAAACCATTCTGCCCGTTGTGCTTCGCTACGTTTCCATCGACGATCCCGCTCGAGTTGACGCTGCCCAGGTAGAATCCTTCCAGGCCATTTCGATTGGCCGTGTTGCCGGAAACGGTTCCATCCACAGTTGTGATGTAGTAGCCACTGGCATCATTGCGAGTGGCTCGATTTCCACTGAAAGTTCCTGACGCGGCAATTCCTTGCATCAATTGGTATCCGTCGGAGCCATTGCCGAATGACCGATTGTCGCTGGCCGTTCCCGTCAGCGGTGACAACCAAAGCATTCCTGCGCCCGTGTTATGCGCGGCAACGTTGCCAGTAAACAGGCCGTCATTCGCCGAGACGCTTTCAAATCCAATGTCGTTGTGGTCGGAGCGGTTGTTTTGCACGACGGCGGTCGACGTCAGTGTGTCCAAGTAGAACCCTCGCGATTGGTTGTAACTCGACTGATTGTCGCTTACCAAACCGCTGACCGTCCCGACAAACCCGATCCCTGAAAGCCCGTTGTCGCTGGAGATATTGTTGGTGAAAGTGCCCGCCATCGCGATGCCGAAGATCCCATCGCCTTGGTTGAGGGCTGAAACATTTTGATCGAACAGTCCAGTTGAACCAATCGTTTCCACGCGGATGCCAGCCGCGGAGTTGTAGCCTGAGATGTTGCCAGAGAATGTTCCGGTCAGAGTATTGATCTCAAAGCCATTTCCACCGTTCAAGTTGGGAGCCCCATTCGAATCGTAGCCATTTCCATACGCAAGGTTCTCGATCACCTCACCAGCGACCGTTCCAAACGTGAACCCTGTGCCGTAGTTCGCGACCGCGAAGTTGTTTGCAAAGACCGCCGTTGAGTTCACCGACGCGTCCGAAAAATCCAGTCCGGCGCCGCTGTTTTCGTAGGCGATGTTTCCGACAAATTGCCCGTTAAAATCACCGGTGAACTGGTATCCATGCGACGAGTTCCCACTCGCAACATTGCCGTAGATGACCGAATCCTCAGAGACCGTGCCATTTGTGAAGAAGCCGACAACGTTGTTGCTCGCCGCGTTCTCACGGATCATGGAACTTGTCAGACCACCCGTCGAAAATCCAAAGTTCGTGTTGTTCGAGGAATCCACCTGTTCAATCAGCGACGTCGTGAGATCGCCCACAGCCACGCCCGTATTGGCACCGCTGATTGTTGTGTTCTGAATGGCGAGACGATCGACCGCCGCGTATCCAGTCGGGGTCGGCGCTGTTGCGGAGGAAATCGCATTGTCGCCGCCCAGAATATTGATTCCCGAGATCCAGTTATTGTTGTTGACGATGATGACATTCGTCGTCGAGTTTGCCGCTACGAGCGTCGGCTGCGAGCCTGGAACGAGATAGTTCACCTCTTCATGGGTCGTTGCCCCTCGAAGTTGCAGCGATTCACCTCCCCCAAACAATCGCTGCGAGTCATTCATGACGATTGGGGTCGTCACGTCCAGCGGTCCACCACTTCCATCCACGAAGACCGTACTGGAGGGACCGAGGTGATTCACGATTTGCGACAAATTGCTCGAGGCGTTCGCCTGTGCGATGGGACCGACTTGCTCCCAGCGACCATCAATCGGCGATTGGATCTCGGCCGCTTCGTATGAAACCTGGTTCGTATTCACGACGTCTGCATGCGAAACGACATCGACATCGCGTACCACTGTGTCGAGCATGCGGCGCTCAAGACGCGAGAGTACTCGATTCGATCTCCCAAGCGGAATTCGTACCTGAGCCAGGCCAATGTACTGGCTATTACGAACCTGGTCGTATTGGTATTCGAATCCCAGTACGAGACGAGATCCATTGCCAAGGAGCCAGTCCAGGTCGTACAGGCGACTTTCCAGGCGAACTCTGGGCCCAACAATATTGGGGAACCGTGAATCCGTCGTGGCGAAATTGTAGCCTCCCACGAATCCGCGCAGTTCCGCGTTCCCGGACGTGCTGCTCGCCAGCAGGTAACCGACTTCTCCGTCGAAACCGAAGTAGGATCGTTCGATCAATGCACCGGAGTAGGCCAATGCGAGTTGATTGCCGTTGAGGACCGGCGTTGCGGGCCCGACGCCCACTCCGCTGGCCATCGTGTAGGCTTTGCCATCGGGGATGTATCCGTTGAATCGCGCATCCCAGGCGAGCGACATTGCCTCGATTCCGAGTGTCGCCTGCTGAAAAGTGTTTCCATAATTCGACCGGCGGATGTCGTAAAATGCGGATCCACCGACGATCCATCCGGTCGAAGTGATACGGCGGTAGCCGACCCCCAGATTCCCTTCGATGCCACTGTGATCGTTCGTCCGTCCACGAAAATCGCCGAAGAGCAGCGACGATTCGTTTTGCCAGAGGGGCGTCATCATCTGGCCGCCGCTGTTCACCGACTGGTTGCCGGCCCGCGTGTCGCCTTGCCCGTAGCTGACCCACTTGTTGTCCGTGGGAGCCCAGAGTTTCTCAAAATGGTCGCCGAAGTCTTTCGTTTCATCCGCATCAACGAAGGACACGGCGCTCAGGAAAACAAATAGAACGAGACAGCCAAATCGGAACGTCATCAGACGCAAGTTGACGCAAGAAGTCACTTCGATCCTTCCGTAGATGTGAACGAAACCTGACTGTCGCCCTGGCAGCGAGCACGCGTCACCGGCGATCTATCGGAGTTCATGTTGTGACGGATCAATTTGAACCGCTCTGGTGCTAAACGAAGCACATGCAACACAATCAAATCAGTCCGACAATCACTTGCGGACTTCGGCAGAAACTGCGGGGCCGAGTGCCTCGCGAGATGCATTGGAACGGTTCACAGCGCGGTCGCTGGCTCGTTTCACAGCGGTCGTCAGAAGACTTACTTTAATGCGCCTGAATCCTATGAACGGGGAAAATGGGCCTGTCGCCCGCTCTTCGAACTGATGGTGACGAACATTAGTCACCCGAAGTCCGTCGAAAGCGATGAAATCACGATTGCCGGGAGAGGTCATTCGAATCGTCGTTCCCGTCGATGACTCCCGAATTCTAAAGTGCTCAAGAACAAGATTCCTTTTCATTTCGCGCACCATCCAGGCCGCCACCTCTGCAGCAGCGTCTACAATCGCGGTTCAGCACGTAATCGCTTGATTGGATCGCATGATTCGGATTCGCTACGGATATCGCATCGGACACGTCAATTTTTTTCCAATTCCTGTGTCCGAACGGTCAAACCTCGTTCGTTATATTCACGAGAGGTGGGGGACAGGCTTCTGCCTCGTATAAGAAAATGTCTGGAGCACCATCATGGCGAAATTCCTGTTCATCTATCGCGAATCTACGGAACCACAAGCTCAACCGTCTCCCGAGGAAATGCAGGCTTTGCAGGCGGCCTGGTACGCATGGATGCAAAAGTTCGCGTCGGCGATTGTGCCCGGTGGCGATGGGTTGAAGCCTGCGGGGCGAGTCGTGAAGGCGGGAGTCGTGTCCGACGGTCCCTATATTGAAGCCAAGGAAGTCATCGTCAGCTTCACGATCGTCCAGGCCAACGACTACGATGAAGCCGTGGCGATCGCCCGCGAGTGTCCTCCTGGCCACACAATCGAAATTCGTGAATATGCAGGATATGCATGAGTGAGCCGCGCCCATTGGTGGAGCACTTTTTTCGCCACGAGTTCGGCCGGATCGTCGCTGTGCTAACTCGATCGCTCGGCGTGCGCCGGCTTGAACTCGTCGAAGACGTCGTTCAAGCAGCGCTCGCGCAAGCTCTCGAAACCTGGTCGCGCCGCGGTGTGCCGGAAGACCCGGCCGGGTGGCTCTATCGCACTGCGCGCAACCTGGCAATTGACGCCCTGCGGCGAGAGCGAATCCATGTCCAAGTATTGTCGCGTCTGGCCGACGAGGCCGAGCGGGAAGGGCCGCAACTTCAAACACATTTCGCCGACGAGATTGGCGACGAACCTCTTCGACTGCTTTTCGTCTGCTGTCACGAAGCCGTACCGGTTGAATCCCGCGTCGCGATCGCTCTACGGACACTCTGCGGCTTCAGTACGGCGGAGATCGCCCGGGCGTTGCTCACAACCGAGGCCAATGTTCAGAAGCGGATTGAGCGGGCACGAAATCGACTTTGTGATTTGGACGTGGATTTTGACACACCGGCTGCCCCACAACTTTCGTCTCGGCTGGAAACAGTGCTCGTGGTCGTCTATCTCCTGTTCAGCCAAGGTTGTTACGTCACACACGGCGACAAGCCGATCCGCCGCGACCTGTGCGACGAAGGCCGTCGACTGGGGCGAATGCTCGCCGCTCATCCCGTTGGCGACATCCCGGCAGTCCATGCCTTGCTGGCTCTGATGTGCTTCCATATGGCTCGTCTCAATGCTCGCGTTGCGCTCGACGGTGCCATTGTTCTGCTTGAAGAGCAGGATCGCTCGACCTGGAATTGGAGTGATGTGCGTGAAGGAATGGACTGGCTCGCCAGGTCCGCATCGGGCGACGGTCTCACGCGCTATCATGTCGAAGCTGGCATCGCATGGGAGCACTGCCGCGCGACGTCCTTCGCCCAGACCGATTGGCGACGCATTGCCGAACTGTACGACACGCTCGAACGGATTGCTCCGTCACCGCTGCACTCGCTCAATCGCGCCGTCGCCGAAGCGTATCTGCATGGACCCCAATCCGGCCTCGAACGCCTGGCCGCTGTTCCGCCGGAAAACGTTCCCGCGAACTATCCCGGCTGGTACACGGTGATCGGGGAGCTACATTTCCGCCTCGGCCAGAACGCAGCCGCGAAGCGTGCCTGGCAGGAAGCCTTAGAGTTAACCACAGCGCAGGCGGATCAAGACTTCTTGTGTCGTCGTATCGCCCTTTGTCAGTCCGATAACGGCAGGCCTGCCGATGAGTCGCCCCGCTGAAACTTCGTTTTCAGTCATCTGATACCTGCTGTACAATCCGGCTCTAGCTGGGGAAGCGTTCGACATGAGTCTCTCCTCTGCGACCGTAGTAGGCCACGTGCTTTCCCGCGATCCACACGGCATAGGAGGCGCATCCTGCCTTTTGTGACAGACGCTTAAATTCTGGATACATCACGGTTCCTTGCTGGGCGCCACGGATGGCTGCCTGAATCGCAGCGCCGTCAAAGGACTCTCCGATTTCGGCTTCTGACGCAGAATTGTCCAGCGTCAGCGTGTCGCCACAGGGAAAGTAATACGTCGTCCGGCAGGCTCGATAGTCCACGTAGTAGGACTCCACTCCCGCTTGAATCAGTGCGGAGACGACTTCGCCAAAATGAATGCGTCCTTCAGCGGAAGCCTGCGAGCATTCGATGATTGTTTGTTTCGCTGCTTGATTCATTCGTTTTCCTTAATCGTCGGTTGAAGTCAGGAGACGGGCACTTTGGCATTCACGATGTCGTGGCATTTTTATTGATCTGGTCGGAGCCAGTCCCCGTGACTGCAACTGGCTGTGAAATGCCGCGTCGAACAAAATCAGTCCACAGGCAAATCTTTCCATCCGTGCAACCGCACCATGTCTTGGAGCAGGCCGATCAGCCATGTTTTTTCCTGAGTCTTCAAATGCCCGAAAAACTCTCGATCATTCTCATCCGCGAGTTGGGCTAGAGTGGGGACGAGATTTTTCCCGAATGCCGTAAGCTCCACAGTCTGATAACGCCGATCGTTCTCTGAAGTTGAGCGTACAACCAGATCCTTGCGGCAAAGACGCTCGATCAGCTTAGAAACCGCTCCTCGCGTCATGCCTACCGCATCGGCAAGTTGGCTAGGATTGGCTATTCCAATCTCGAACATCTGCCGCACCAGAACCCATTCCGCGACAGTGACACCTCGAGCCTCAACTTTCCGCGCGAAGGCATGCGATACGTGATTCGAGACGTACCGTAGCCAGTATCCCGCGTGGTCATCCAAATGGCTTGTGCTGTTTTGTCTGGCCATTCCTGCTCCTATAGTTTCCAAGGAAACTATAGGAGCAGGAATGGTGGTGTCAATCAAGATCGCCAGACAATCCGCACAGCGCGAAGGGCTGGCGAACGCTTCTGATCGACACCCATTCGCTTGGCTGCCTGTTGAAATGAGGGGGCGGACACCTTGACGTTTTTTATCTGGCGGGAGCCAGTCCTCGATACTTCAACAGACTGTTCTGACGTCTCAGAATTCACGACTCATCCGTACGATCCACTTCCAACTCTTTTTCATAAAAACCGAAGCTGCCATTCTGGCCAAAAACATGACGTAAGATTCATCTGTATATCTGCTTGCAACTTTCGTTGCAGTCGGAGTTTGAGCATTGAACGTGGGAGATACGGCGGCCGTTGTCACACTCGTCCGTCGTGTGTGTCTAAGGTGTCGGATAATGTCTGATGAGGTAGATTCAGATGCCGAACACGAGGAACTTGGCGATGCACAATCCCTTTACTGAGATCGTTGACGAGTCGAACGATCGCGAACTGATCGAGCAGGCGAAAAATGGAAGCCGGGACGCCCTTGAAAGAGTGGTTCTCCGTCATCAGGCTTGGATTTACAATATTGCCATTCGGATGGTTTTCCATCCACAGGATGCCGAAGAAGTCACGCAAGAAGTACTGATCAAAGCCGTCACCCGGCTCAGTTCATTTCAAGGTGACAGTCAGTTCCGCACCTGGCTCTACCGGATCACGGCCAACCATGTGCTGAATATGAAACGCCGGGGTGGTGAGTCGGAAACTCAGACGTTCTCTAGCTATGCAGCTGCGATTAATGGTACCCCCGACCTGAATCTTCCTGATCCGAACGCCATTCCGGTCGACCTGCCACTGATGGTCGAAGAAGCGAAAATCTCTTGCACGTCGGGGATGCTGCTTTGCCTTGACCGCAAGCAACGGCTGATCTTCACACTCGGCGAAATTTTCGGGGCAAGTGATACCGTTGGCAGCGAGATTATGGAGATGTCCCCCGACAATTTTCGGCAAAGCCTTTCCCGCGCTCGCCGTGACCTGTACCAGTTCATGAACAATCAGTGCGGTCTGGTGAATGCGAACAACCCCTGTCGTTGCCCGAAGAAGACCAAGGGCTTCATAGACGCGGGCCATGTTGATCCCAATCACCTGCAATTTGTTTCCGGTCATCTTCGGCGAATCCGTGACGCCGCTAGCGATACGGTTCGACAAATCGACGATATCGTCGATTTGCAGTATGCCACACTCTTCCGTGAACACCCGTTCCTGGAACCAAAAGACCAGATTCAGTGGCTGCGGCAGACTCTCGAGCAACGCGATTTCAGCACGACTCTGCACCTTAATTAATCAATTCGGAAATCAACAAATTCCGAGGTCGTTTGTCACAGTCCCCTTCCTGAGGTGTCTAAGAGGCAGGAGGACAAAACATGTCGAATCTTCAAGGGAAAACAGCTCTCGTCACGGGAGCATCCAAGGGAATTGGTGCGGGGATTGCCAAGGAGCTGGCGTCAGCCGGAGCATCGGTTGTCGTGAACTACGCGACCGATCAGGAGGGCGCGGATTCCGTCGTTCGCGAGATCACGGCAGCAGGCGGTCGCGCCGTGGCGATTCAAGGAGACATCGCGAAGGCCGCCGATGTCGTGCATCTCTTCCATCAAATGCGAATTGCTGTCGGACCGCTCGACATCCTGGTCAATAACGCCGGGGTCTACGGAGTTATGCCGATTCACGAACTCACGGAAGACGAGTTCCATCGAGAAATGAATGTGAATGTCCTCGGGCCGTTGCTGGTGATTAAGGAATCGCTCAACGACTTCGGTCCCAATGGTGGAAGCATCATCAACATTGGCTCCGGGGCATCAACATCCTATCCGGCTGGTTATTCGATCTACTCTGCTACGAAGGCCGGACTTGATGCCGTGACGGGCGTCTTGGCGAAGGAGCTGGCTCCGCGAAAAATTCGGGTGAACTCTGTCAATCCCGGTGCCACTCTCAGCGAGGGCACACGTGCTGCCGGGTTGTATGGACTCGGCAACAACATTGAGAAACAGCTTGTCAGTATGACGCCCCTGGGGCGAATTGGCACACCCATCGACATCGGCAAGATCGTCGTTTTCATGGCCTCAGACGATTCGTATTGGCTGACCGGCGAACACATCCTCGCGTCCGGTGGATTGCGATAGTCCCATTTTCCAAGGATCAAAGAATGTCCGCTTACATCGTGTTCATGCGAGAGAAAACACTCAATCAATCGGAGCTTGAGGCCTACTGGAGCAAGGTGCAATCGACGATGCAGGGCTATTCGCTCAAAGTGCTGGCCGCTTACGGTCGCCATCAGACACTCGAGGGGCCGGATGTGGAAGGGGTCGTCATCGCCGAGTTTCCGACGCTCGAAGAAGCCCGCGAATGGTACGACAGCCCCGCCTATCAGGAAGCCGCGAAGCACCGATTTCATGGAGCAGTCTATCGCGGATTAATCGTCGACGGCGTCTAGTTTCAGCCGTTTCGGACGCCTTTCACGGCTCGAAGAGAGAGGGAGAGGCACAATTTCCCGGGTTCATTGGATTCCGCAGTGCATTGATCAGAGCGACCCTTCCGTTTGCCGCGGGAAAATGAGCCAGTTCCCGGCCTGTGAACAGCTACCACTTCGACTTTCTGAAAGCCGCAACATGAAATCTCTGTTCTCGCTAATTGTCCTGCCCCTCTTCGGTCTGTGTCTTTTGGGTGATGAACCCAAATGCGACGATTCCCAAGGGAAAGCGGTTGAGCAAGCTTTGGAGTCATTCGTCGGGACGTGGAGGATCGTCACTGCACAGCCGACGGGTGTGACGAAGGACGCGGAGAAGTTGGTCTTTCGCAAGGACGGGACTTATGCCGCGCTGGACAAGAAAGACCACGAACTCTGGGCCGGCACTTACGACATTGATCCGACAGCCAAACCGAAAATTTGGGATCACCGTTCAATTGATGCGCAGAAGAGCGGCGGCGATGTCTTGGGAATTTACGAGCTCGACGGCAACAACCTGAACGTTTCCTGTGTGGTTGGCACCTGGAAGGAAAAGCAATGGACCGGAAAGCCTCGTCCAACTGCGTTCACGCTACCCACTGCCGACGCTGTTTTGGAGCTTCGGCGCGTGACGACCACCGGCAAGGAGTGAGTTCGATGTCGTGCTATTGGGGGCCGTCTGGTTTGTTCGTGAATGAAGTCTTAAATTTCTCCATTTCCCCGGTACCGTTCAGTGCCCAAGCAATTTGATCAGGATCGAACGGAGGCGTTGCCATTGCATGGGAAAGTCTCTGCAACTGGCAATTCCGGGTAATCGCTACGGTTTGACAATCCCCCATCCGACTCGATAATTGGGAGATTGTGATTCGTGTGCTGGGAAGCCAAGCGTTCACCGCAGGATTGTCGAGTCCTCACGACTTGATAGATTCCGCAGCAATGACGGACATCGGCTTCAATTGGTATCTCAATCAATTTGTGCGGCTGGCATTCGATTGGCAACACGCGATGTATGCGTCGCCCGTTCTCTTGAACGTACAGAAGGATTTGAGATCAAATAAGAACGATCTCTTCTGAGTCAGATGCCAACTCTATTTCTGATTGATTCAGTGACGAGCAAGCCCTCGTACGAACGTCAGAATGACTTCGATGAGGCATAAGACGTCAAGTCGCAAAACCGCGAATGCCGAATTCATATCGTGTCGTTGACTCTCCCGTCCGTCCGAATCGGCTGCTTTGCTTCCTTCTGCCCATTGCGAGTGCCAATGGCGGGTCGATTCGCAAAAGCGTAGATCAAGTGAGCATCCCTCATCCGGTCGTTCCCCCCGTTGATGGCCCACAGAATGGAAAGGCATCCAAACGTCGATTCGGGATCGAACTGCTCGGCGCGCCCCGGAAGTGGAATGGCCTGCCGCATGGACGTCATTCATGCCTGAGCGAGCCGCGACGGAAATCTTACGGAGCTTGTGACTTTCGCTTCCTCGAGTTTCATCGCTACGCTAGTCGAGTCGGCAAAGTTCGTGGGGCATCGCGTTGAGAGAACTTATGAGTCAGTCGCGTATTTCGAAATTCCCAATTTCGACGGATGGCTCACCAAACCCACTCCGTCGGGCGATGCTTCAGCAAATTGCTGCGGGCGTGATTTGCCTCCCCGGGTTGACGTTGCCCACCGGAGCGTTTGGTTCGAACTCGTTGGCCAACGGTCGCAGCGCGCGGGTCGGCAAAGCGAAGTCGATCATCTTCGTTTCGCTGTTTGGTGGCCCCCCACATCAAGACACATTCGACCTTAAGGATACCGCACCGTCCGAGATTCGGGGCGAGTTTCAATCGATCGCAACATCGCTCGACGGATTTCGAATTTGTGAATATCTGCCCAAGCTGGCACGCTTGGCTCACCTCTATACCGTCATCCGCTCGGTGACACATGAAGACAACGCGCACGAATCCGCGTTCTATTCATTGATGACCGGTTGGCCGCATCCGCAGCCCAATACCAATGCACGCCCCACGACCGCCGACTACCCCAACTACGGCGTCGTGTTGGAACAAATTTGTCCGCCTCAGAACCCGGTGCCGGGGTTTGTCATTGGAGGAGGAATTACGTCCGGCGGAATTGGGCAGACCGCAGGATTCCTTGATCGCAGTCGTGCGCCATTTCTGCTGCCTCAGGACGCCAATCATCCTCACTTCGCCGTTCCCGAGTTCACATTGCGTGGGGAATCCAGTCTGGCTCGCTTCGCGCAGCGGCGGACTTTAGTTGAGCAATTCGACGAATTCTCTCGGTTGTCCGAAATGAAACCGGCACAGCAATTCTCGTCAATTCAATCGCGCGCGTTCGAGATGCTTGCCGCCAACAAGCTGTCCGCGGCGTTCGACGTGAGCCGGGAAACGATCGCGTGTCGCGAAGCGTACGGACGCAATCCGTTTGGACAGAATCTTCTAGTCGCGCGCAGGCTTGTCGAAGCAGGCGTCCCCATCGTTCAAGTCAATTGGCGCAACAAAGGGGACGGGGGACTCGATACACACTATGACAATTTCAACCAGTGCAAAGGGACCCTGTTGCCTCGACTCGATTCTTGTCTGTCATCTCTTTTGCTCGACCTGCACGAACGGGGGCTGCTCGACCAGACGATGGTGATCGCTGCGGGGGAATTTGGTCGAACGCCAAAAATCAATGAACTGGCGGGACGCGATCACTGGGCTGGCTGCAATTCAATTCTGCTTGCGGGAGGCGGAATTCAATCGGGATTTATCTACGGTTCATCGGATAGAATCGGTGCCTATCCGGCCTCATCGCCCGTCGGACCGTGGGATATCCACGCCACGATGCTTCACTGTTACGGCGCCAATCTCGATGCCGTGGTCCACGATGCTGCGGGCCGCCCCCATCCCATCTGTAAAGGTACCCCGATCACCGCGGTCTTGAACGATTCTCGGGCGAATCCAATCCCCAACGAGCCCGTTTCCGTTACAAGTTTGTCGTCCCGAACGCCCTCATTGGGTCTCGCGGTGAGGTCCGATCCTGCGACGTTCCGCACGCAGGTCAATCCGATTGATGGCGCGATGTTGATGTTTGTCTCTGGCGGGCCGTTCATGATGGGCAGTGACGCCTATTCAAACGAATCGCCGCCCCATCCGGCCGAAGTCAGCTCGTTCTGGATGTCTCGAACGCATATTACAAACTCCATGTACCGAAGTTTCGTCGCAACGACGGGCCATCGGCCTCAGGAGTTCTACAACCAGCATCTGATGGGATCGGCACTGTTTTACGGTGATGATCAGCCAGCAGTGGGAGTTAGTTATGAGGATGCCGTCGCTTATTGCCGCTGGGCAGGTGGTCGACTACCGACGGAGGCGGAATGGGAATTTGCTGCGCGCGGATCAGACGGGCGCGAATACCCATGGGGGAACGAGCCACCAACAGCGGCGAGCGCCGTGTTCGGACGAACGGTTGGACATGGGGGGGCGTCTGCACCTGTGGGGACCACCAAAGATGACTGCAGTCCGTTTGGGATTCTGGACATGGCGGGAAATGTCATGGAGTGGTGCGCGGACTGGTTCGCACCGTACTCGACGGAGATCAGAACATTGGAACGTGATCCACGCGGGGGCGTGCAAGGCGTCAACCGAGTTGTCCGCGGAGGTTGCTGGGCCTACGAAGCCAGGTCTTTGCGGACGACGGAGCGACTACAGCAGCCGCCACAACAGCGGTTGAACCTGATCGGTTTTCGAATCGTGCGGGACGCAACAAAAAACGAAGTTCCGCTTTCTTAAGACCACATGGGCAACACGTCTGACGTTCGCTTTAGGAATCGCTTGCGCTTCAAGTTCACCGCAAAATCGAAGAGGTGACGGAAACGGTCCTGCATTTTGCCTGCCACCTGCGCATCATCAGATTCGTCAAATCCCGCATAACTGACGCAAGTAATATAGTTGCCCAGACTCCAATTCCCGGTTAACTAGCAGCGCGCGGGTCGTCGAAATTGCTCCGACACCCTGTTGTCGAAAATCACGCCTCATCAAGGCGAACCAAGCGTCACCCGCGTTGGATCAATATTTCACAAGTGTTGAACTGCGTTTCACTTGAGTATCAGACGTGATCTCGGTCGACCCGATTCTCGAAATTGCTCGCAGAATTCTGTGTTGCTGAAGCGGCCAGCGACGATCGACGGAGGCACGCAAATGCGGGTGATGCGGACACAACGAGGTCGCACACCGTCCAATTGAAGGTTTTGGGGAAATCGCGCGGGCGTTGAGATTCGAGACGGACCAATTGATTTGGCGTCTGTGGCTTCGTGTTGGCGTCGTCACCCGTCACCTCGTATCATGCACGGGACAAGACGTCCCACGACGTCTTGGTGATGAGCCTGGTACATGGTGTGTCTAACAGAATGAGAGTGAGAAGGCTGCCTTCATGTCGAGTGGCGACCTACAGTTCGAGGATCTGCAGGATCTTGTCGGACGCGAACTTGACGGGCGTTACGTCCTCGAAAAATTCATCGATCGAGGCGGCTATGGGGCCGTGTACCGGGGAAATGACAAGAAATTCAATCAGTCTGTGGCCATCAAGGTCGGACTGTCGTCGCGCGAGTTCATGAAAGAAGCGCGACTTGCGGCCGAAGTGAAGCACAATCACATCGTCCAGGTCAGCGATTTCGGCAGCGACAAAGGGATTGCCTATCTTGTCATGGAGTTTCTTCATGGCGAAGACCTCGAAAAGCTGTTCAAGAAACAAGGCTCGCGGCTCAGTCCCGAGCAACTTCGTAAATTTGTGAACGAAGTCGGTGACGCGCTGGCTTATGCGCATGCCGATCAACTGATCCATCGTGATTTGAAACCACGAAACATCATTCTCCGCGAGCACGTCAGCAAAGCTGGAACGTCAACTGGAAATAGCAAGTTCGTGCTGCTGGACTTCGGAATCGCGGCAAAACTCGATTCGGAAGGAACTCAGCGTAATCGCACTCAGGACGGCGCCGGAACCGTCGAATACATGGCACCCGAACTTCTTGGCCGGGAACCGCGCGCCACGCCGCAGTCCGACATTTATGCGTTCGGCGTGATTCTCTATCAGATGTTGACGGGCCAGGTTCCATTTCCGCAAGCCGACACGTCCCATATGGCGCTTGCCGAATGTTTGAACGCCATTTGCCGCTCCGCGCCGCCTCCCTTTCGTGACGTGGCTCCAGACCGACACCATCCGCCCGCGATTGAAACGCTGGTAATGCAGTGTCTGGAGAAGGATCCCGCACGCCGTCCCGCCAGCATGAGCGAAGTGCGTGAGCGATATCTCGAAGCGCACGACCGTGCGCAAAAGCGTCCGGTGACCGCCAAGAAGGTGACCCGCAACCTCGTCAACACGATCCGTCCAACGGATCTGATTGACGATGGCGAAGACGACGACGAACTTGAGCCGGCGGTTGTCCAGACGCTGGTGCGGACACCACCGCCTCGCAGTTCGGGTCTTGGTCCCTGGTTGTTCCTGCTGTTCGCGGCGCTCTGTGGTGGCGGATGGTATGCGTACAAGCAAATCACGATTCCGCCTGCCTCGGTGTCGCTGACAAATGACGCGGGAAACGAAATCAGTCCCGACACCCCCGTCCTGATCGAAGCCGGAACGAGCGTCAAGCTAACGTACATTGTCGATCTTCATCGCAACGCGCCGCTCGATTTCGAAGTGGCCGAGAAGCCGCAGGGCGTCGACGTGGCATTGACGAATGGCCCCCTGCCTGGAACGTCGCAGTATGTGACAATTTCCGTCACCGACCTGAATCCCAAAATCATTGAGCCACTTCCGATCGTGTTGCGGGCCTACGAGCCAGGGGGTTCGAAGTCGTGGGAACGTCACGTCAAAATCTCGATCGGTCGACCGTCCCTGTCCTGGTGGCCGACAGAACTGAACAAGCTCAAATTCAGCGAATCTCCCGATTCGCGCCGGGTCAAATTGGGCGGTAAGATCTTCGCCACGATCATTCAGCGTGATGTCGCTGGCCATTCGGTTCGCTTTCGCTTGATACCCGCGAAACGAATCGACGACCGAAGCGTCGACACGTTTTACATCATGGAACGGCTCGTCACGAATCAGATGTTCAACGAATTCGCCAAAGAAAACGTCGATTTCGAGCTGACGCCGCGAAAGCCCGATGAACGAACTTGGGAGAGAACAGACCTGACCGAAAGTCCGGTCACCGACATCTGCGTTCTTGAAGCTCAAAAGTTTGCCTGGTGGCTCGGAGGACCTCAGATTGCCACGCTACCGTCGACGCTGGAATGGGAACTCGCGGCGGGCTACCGAGACTTTATCCGGATCATCAAAGAGAAAAACGGCGAGACTTCAATCGAGAATATCGGCGACGACAAGCTTCGTGATTTCAAGCGAGTGAAATTCGAAGGTCATCCCCTCGGCGCGACAGCTTGGATTGGCGTAGGCCCGACTCTAGGACTGTACCAGGATGTCGATGGCGAACAGTTGAATGAGAGATCCCCCTACGGATGCCTTTTCCCACCGCTTCCCGATGGACGTCGCGCCATCGAATTCACAAGTAGCCTCAATAATACACTCAGCTTCAAAACCTCCGATCTGCGGATCATCTGTCAGCACGGAATTCCCAATCAACACGATCCCGTCTTGAAGGACTATTCCGCCGTGATGCGTGGTGCCAAAGAGGCCACGGACGAAAAAGAGATTCAATGGGTGACGGAATATCAGGGCTCGCTGAAGATCAAGACGGATAGTGACCTCACCGATGAAGTCGGCGAATGTCCACTTCGCGTGATCGATCGACCTGACGGTCGCAAGTCCTCCTGGAGCTTCCGGGTGGTCCTGTTGCCCGATATCTCGCCTTGAAAGCCGGCCTTTCCTGTGTCGGCAGAAATCGCCGACGCGAACATTCTGAGATCTTCGACTGGGAACTTCGGGATGCGTCGCGAACTTCTCGAATGTCGCGAGTGTCCCGAAATCAGAATCCCTGTCGATCGTCATCGTCGCCAGTGACGTGGGGACTTCCCGCGTCCATCATGCCGGTCGCAACGAATGAGGCTTGCTCATAAACGCGTAAGAAGGTCCGCCGGAATTTGTTTCCGGTGGCGCTGGCGGTTACAATCCACGGCTTGCCCGAATACGTTTTCATGAAATCGATCGGCCTTTCTCGTCGATGTGAACAGGGACAACCCTTTGTCCCAAGATTGGCCTTGTACGTGAACTTGCGTCTGTTCTCCTGAATTGTACTTGAAGGTTGACTATGTCAGTTGCTTCGTCCAAAGCTCCGTCTTCAACGCTCGGCCCTGCGACGTCTCAAGTCCCCGACGCCGAAGGCCGGTTTGGAGAATTCGGACGACGGTTTGTCCCGGAAACTCTGATGCACGCTCTAGAAGAGCTCACAGTGGAGTATGCCAAGGCCAAAGCCGATCCAGAGTTCCAAAAGCAACTGGACGGATTGCTACGAACATTCGTCGGTCGCCCCAATCCTCTGTATTTCGCCGAGCGTTTGACCAAGGAATGTGGTGGAGCCCAGATCTACTTCAAACGTGAAGATTTGAATCATACGGGCGCTCACAAGATCAATAACACCATCGGTCAGACGCTGCTGACGCTTCGGATGGGAAAGAAACGAGTCATCGCGGAGACAGGTGCCGGACAGCATGGGGTCGCGACGGCCACCGCCTGTGCGCGATTCGGTTTGCCATGCGTCGTGTATATGGGTGAAGAAGACATTCGTCGACAGAAACTCAATGTCTTCATCATGCGCACCATGGGGGCCGAAGTACGACCGGTGACAAGTGGATCGCGGACGCTGCGTGATGCCATCAATGAAGCGATGCGTGACTGGATGGCGTCTGTCGACGACACGCATTACATCCTGGGCTCGGTCGTGGGGCCGCATCCGTTTCCCATGATCGTACGTGACTTTCAGTCGGTCATCGGACGTGAATCGCGAGCACAATGCCTGGAAACGACAGGACGCCTTCCCAGCGAAGTCGTGGCCTGCGTCGGGGGCGGCTCAAATTCAGCCGGGATGTTCTACCCGTTCGTCGACGATACGGATGTCGAACTGACCGGAGTGGAGCCCGGTGGACGCGGTCCCAAACCCGGTGATCACGCCGGTACGCTGTCGTACGGCAGTAAAGGGATCCTTCACGGCACCTATAGCTACGTCCTGCAGGATGCGGACGGTCAAACATCCGATGTGCACTCCATTTCCGCGGGGCTCGACTATCCCGGTGTCGGGCCAGAGCACGCCTATTGGAAAGATACCGGTCGCGTGCGGTATCTCACCATTGGCGACGAACAGGCACTCGCAACCGTCCGCCACGTGGCTCGGACCGAAGGGATCCTTCCCGCCCTCGAGAGTTCGCACGCCATTGCTTATGCCCTGGATCGTGCCAAACAGCGGCCTGCGTCCGACATCATCGTGGTTTGTCTGTCGGGACGCGGAGATAAAGACGTCAACGAGGTGGCCCGCCTGACGGGACAAGAGCTCTAAGAGACCTCGCCCGCCATTCGTCGAGACTCATTTTCAACACGCTCGAACTGCTGAAAGCCTACTGTGTCCGAAGCCACCCGAATCGCGTCGACATTCTCTGCACTCAAATCTGCCGACCGCATGGCGTTCATGCCTTTTATCGCGGCAGGCGACCCGGATGTGGCGACCACAGCCAAAATCCTGCGTGAACTGGCATCGGCAGGGGCCGACTTGATCGAGATCGGGTTTCCCTACAGTGATCCGATCGCGGATGGTCCGGTGATTCAGGCCTCATACACGCGTGCTCTGTCAAAGCAGGTCAAGCTCAAAGAGATCTTTGAGATGCTGTCCTCGGTCAGTGGCGAAATTTCTGCTCCGCTGGTCGGCATGGTCTCGTACGCAATTATTTTCCGATATGGGACTGAAAACTTCGTCAAACAGGCACGTTCATCCGGCCTGGCGGGACTGATCGTGCCTGATCTACCCGGCGACGAAGCCGCAACATTTGCCGCGATGATGGCGAATGAAAAGCTGGATTTAATCCAATTGATCGCCCCGACAACTCCACCAGAACGTGCGGTCAAAATCCTGCAGCGTGCCACCGGATTTGTCTATTGCATCGCAGTCTCGGGAACAACCGGAGTCCGGAAGGAACTCGCGCCGCATCTGGCCGACATGCTGAAGTCACTTCGATCGCAAACGAACCTGCCCTTGGCCGTTGGATTTGGAATCAGCGGTCCAGATCAGATCGAGCATCTTCGCGGCAAGGCCGACGGTGTGATTGTTGGCTCGGCCATCGTGAAGCTTCTGGAACCGCTGTCGGTCGCGGGTACCGACACTACTTCCGTGATCCGATCGGTCGGCGACTTCACGCGATCCCTGGCCAAAGCCGCGCATCGCGAGTGACTGCTTTGCCGATGGTGCGTCGTTCCACGCATGACAGAGGATTCAAGGTTTGAGCCCCGCACAAGTGCCAGGGCTCAAACCTTTTGAATTATCCAGACGATGCGTGACGTTTCGATCAAGAAATCAGTCCTCGAAGCGTCTTCAGATGCCGTGGAACCGCGACAAACGGGTCTTCGTCAGACTCGTACTCCAGGACCAGGAAGCCGCGGTACGTCGCGTCTTTCAGAATCTTGACCACGCGAGCAAGGTCTGCGGGGGCTTTCTTTCCGCCAGCTACGATGTCGACCTTGACCTGTGCATTGATGGCGTACGGGGCAATCTCGATCATGTCGGCATACGGATCGTCCGTATGAAAGTTCCCTCCGTCAAAATTCACGCCGAACCATGGCGACGGCTTCACCGCGCGAATGATCTTCAGCATCTGCGCGGGGGTCGACGTGATTCCATGATGATTTTCGAGTGCCAGGCAGACACCCCTTGTCGCGGCATAGTCGAGCGATTGATTGATCGCGTCAACACACCGCTCGCGTGCCGCGTCTTCGCTGTCGCCTTTGGGGATATTCCCTGCAAAAATGCGAATGACGGGTGCGCCGATCGCGGCGGAATAGTCGATCCAGTCACGGCACATCTTCAGATTTTCGTCCCGCGCCTCTCCTGGTGGCAAGCAGAAGTCATTGCCAATGGCGGTCCCCGAAATATCCAGTCCCAGCCGGAACGTTCGCTCTTTCAGACTCATCAGATACTCATTCGTGATCTCTTTCGGAAAGTAGTACGCCGTCAGTTCGGTTCCGTCGAGGTCATGTTCGGCGCAGAAATCGATGAACTTCTCCAGCGTATACTTCGCCTGGGCGAGTTGTTCGGGTGTTCCGCGTCGCGTCAGCAACTTTGAGAACGAGTAGGCCGCCAGGCTGAGCTTCATGTGCGATTTGCCATTTCGCAGCGGTGAATCGGCAGCGGAAAGCGGCCGCTGGGCACCCGCCGTGGCGGCCAATGCCGAGAATCCCGCAATTCCCTGTCCCATGAATCGTCGGCGTGATAACGAGTGACCAGAATTCCCTGCGTCCATGAATCATCCTGCCAAGTAAAGTCGTGGTGTTTTCATCAGACTGTACGCACATGTCCGTCATGGAAAACGGCCCCGGCTTCGTCTTTGGTGATTTCATCAAGGGATCAGCATCGCGGACGAAACCTTGCTTTCCGCGAATATTGTGGTCGCGTTTTCCTGATGGTGGAAGCGAGTCACTGGAAATGCGCGAGGCGGCCGTTCAAGATGCACATCACATAACAGCAATGATTGGCCGAGACTTTTCACCGGGAACTGGCGGAATGACCAACTCGTCTCCGACTCTGGTCGTCGAACAACTGACAAAAGATTATGCGACACCCGCCGGACCGCTCACGATTCTGCGCGGCTTTGACCTGCAGATGTCACGCGGCGAAGCACTGGCCATCACCGGACCGTCCGGGTCCGGAAAGAGCACCTTGCTATATTTACTCGGTGCACTCGACGCACCGACGACAGGTCGCATCCGGCTCGAGGGACAGTCTCCCTTTCAGCTCAACGAGAAACAACAGGCCCATTTTCGAAACGCCAAGATCGGATTTGTATTTCAAGATCACCACTTGCTGCCGCAATGTACGGTGCTCGAGAACGTCTTGATTCCAATGCTCGCGGGGTCGGGTGCGGATGCCCAAGCTGAAACTCGCGCCCGCCAATTGCTGCAGCGCGTGGGACTCGCCGATCGATTGACACATTATCCATCGCAATTGTCAGGGGGCGAACACCAGCGAGTCGCCGTCTGTCGAGCCCTCATTAACCAACCCGTGCTGCTGCTGGCCGACGAACCCACCGGAAACCTGGACCCGATCACGGCAGAAAGTGTCGGCTCATTGCTGCTCGACCTCAATCGCGAACAAAACACCTTGCTGATCTGTGTGACGCACAGCCAGGAACTGGCAAGCCGATTCCCGCGTCATTGTGAATTGAAAGAGGGACGACTCGAAGAACAACAGAAGTAACTGCGCGTCACAGGCGGCTTTGCGGTCGCATCCTCAAAGCCGCCTGACAGCCGAGACGCGAATTGAAGAAGGGATTCCCACAATGCTCCGCTGCGTCGCCGTCCTATTGTGCATGCTGCTGCTCTCTGAATCTGTGTTCGCACAAAAAGAGAAACTGTCGGAGAGCATCGTTCGTCGCGAGGCGTCATCCTGGGACTTGGCGTTGAAAATCTGGGCCTTGGCAGAACCCGGATATCAGGAAATCGAATCGGCGAGACTGCTCGCGGACGTCCTGGAACAGGCCGGTTTTCAAGTCAAACGCGGCGTCGCGGAAATCCCCACCGCATTCACGGCCACCTTCGGCTCAGGCTCACCCGTGATCGCGATTCTCGGTGAGTACGACGCGTTACCCGGATTGTCTCAAGAAGCCACGACGGAACGGATGCCGCGCCCGTCTGGTACATACGGACATGCCTGCGGGCACCATCTGTTTGGAGTGGCATCCGCTTCTGCGGCGATCGCCTTGGCAGAACAGATTGCCGCAAAGCAATTGACGGGCACCGTGCGATTCTATGGCTGTCCTGCGGAAGAGGGCGGTAGCGGAAAAGCCTTCATGGTGCGCGCGGGACTCTTCCATGATTGCGACGCGGCACTCCATTGGCATCCATCCTCACGAAACACGGCCGGCGATTCGTCGTGCCTCGCACGCGCCGCCGTCAAATTTCGCTTTCATGGACTAAGTGCGCACGCGGCAGGTTCACCGGAACTCGGACGATCGGCGCTGGACGCCATTGAACTGACCTGTCACGCCTCGGAACTGATGCGTGAACATACGCCCGATCTGACGCGGATCCACCATGTCATCACCAGCGGAGGCGGTGCCCCCAACGTCGTTCCTGATTTCGCCGAAGTTTTCTTTTACGTCCGCCATCCCAAGGCGGAAATCGTGCGTGAGCTCTATCCGCGGCTCGTCAAATGTGCCCAGGCCGGTGCGCTCGCCACGGAAACCAAGCTGGAAGAACAGTATCTCGGCGGGACGATGGAACTGCTGCCCAATGACCGCCTGGCCGAGATTGCACTCGCGAATCTCAAGCAGTTGAACGATCTTAAGTACGACGCGACACAGGCCCAATTTGCACAACGCATCAGCGAAACGCTTGCCAGACCACAGCCGCTCGATTCCATCGCTCAGGTCAGCGACACGAGCGGCGAAGTGGGCAAAGGCTCGACGGATGTCGGAGACGTCTCGTGGGTCATTCCAACCGCAGGTTTCACGACGGCCTGCTTTGTCCCAGGAACCGCATCACACTCCTGGCAGGCCGTGGCGGCGGGCGGGACAACGATTGGAAAGCAAGGAATGCAACTGGCGGCGCGAACGATGGCGGCGACCGTCTGGGACTTGCTCAAGCAACCTGAAATCGTCACCCAGGCAAAGGCCGAGCATGCCAGACGCCTTGCCGGGCGGAAATACGAACCGCTGATCTTACCCAACCAAAAGGCACCGCTTGACTACCGCAGAGTCTTGGAAAATCAGCCGTAGTCGATGTGTCATGACGATGTCGTGGTGTCGGGCGGCGCGACGTCTTGGATATATCGTTGCCATAGAGCAGGGGCTTCAGCCGGCCACGAACTCAATTCCTCCAGCCGCCGTCCGCCGCGATGCGGTTGTTCCTCGCGAAGTCCGAATTGATTGGTTACCGTGAGCAGCAGAAATCTCCTGCGACCGGTCTAGTTATCTGTTTCAACGCATGAAGGTAATTCCGGAATGAAGTGGTCTTTTTGCGCAATTGCCGTTTTGTCGTGTTGGTCGTCCGTTGCCCTAGCCCAAGCCAAACTGGAACTCAAGCCGGGTGATCACATTTGCATCGTGGGTGGGACTGTCGCCGAACGGATGCAACATTTTGGCAATCTGGAAGCGCAGATCCACGCCCGATTCCCCAAGCACGAACTGGTCTTTCGCAACCTCGCCTACAGCGGCGACGAGATCACCGGCTTCCGCGACGATACCAAACGGCTGCGGTCGCGCGATTTCGGCAGCCATGATCAATGGTTGAGCGGCAATGCGCCCTGCCCGCAACCGACGAAACTGTCGCCGCGGGATGCCGGAAAGACTCAAGAAAATCGTTTTGAACTGACCAATACCAAGGCCGATGTCGTCTTTGCGCTCTACGGCTACAACGAATCGTTTGCGGGCCCGGCGGGTCTCGACGCTTTTCGTCAGAATGTTGACGCGTTTATCAAGCACACCCTTGCGCAGCAGTACAACGGCAAGTCCGCTCCGCGGTTGGTGCTGATTGCACCAATGGCCCACGAACGTCTCAGTGATCCGAACCTTCCGACCGCAGAACAGGTTGATGTCGCCAATGCGCGCCTCAAGTTGTATGCGGACGCGATGGGCGAAGTGGCAAAGTCCAATTCGATTCCCTTCGTCGATCTGTTTGCCGCGACCTTGACCGCCGATCGGGCGGCGGTTGGCAATTCCAGTTCTGCTGTGAAGTCGTCAGCTCGTACGATCAACGGCATTCACCAGACTCCGCACGGCGATTCGATCATCGCGTCGATCATCACGCAAAGCCTGTTCGGTGCCGGACCGGCGTCCAGCGAAAGCTTCAAGCCACTGCTGGCTGCCGTCAACGACAAGAATTTCTACTGGTACAACCGCTATCGCGTGACGGACGGCTATTCCACGTACGGTGATCGAGCGTTTCTCAAGTTTGCCGAAGGGCCGGGCGGCTACGGCGACGGACTTTCAAACTACTCGGTCGCACAGCGCGAATTGATGACGCTCGACGTTCAAACATCCAACCGGGACAAGGTTGTCTGGGCCGCCGCGCAAGGAAAAATCATCGCTCCGGTCGACGACAACTTGCCGGAATTCCTTGAGGTTATCTCGAATAAGCCCGGTCCGCTCGAAGGAGGAAAACACCTATTCCTGTCGGGCGAAGAAGCAATTAGCAAGATGACCACGGCAAAGAATATTAAGGTTGAACTGTTTGCCGACGAAGGCATGTTTCCCGAGCTGATCAATCCCGTGCAAATGGCGTTCGACACCAAAGGCCGCCTCTGGGTGGCAACGTGGCCGACCTATCCGCACTGGAAGCCGACCACGCAGATGAATGACAGTCTGCTGATTCTCGAAGACACCAACAACGATGGCAAGGCGGATCAGTGCAAGACGTTCGCAGGTGACCTGCACAACCCCACCGGATTCGAGTTCTGGGGCGGGGGAGTTCTGGTCGCACAAGGACCTGATTTACTCTTCTTGAAAGACACCAACGGCGACGACAAATACGACATCAAGGAACGCGTCGTTCATGGATTCGACACTGCGGACACCCATCACACGATCAATAGTTTCGCCGTCGATCCGGGCGGCGCGATGTACTTTCAGGAAGGGACATTCCACAACTCACAAATCGAAACGCCCTGGGGCGGCCCTCGTCGCGTGTCCAACGGAGCCGTCTTCCGCTTCGAACCACGCACTCAAAAGATCGACGTCTATGTGACATACGGGTTCGCCAACCCACATGGCCACGCCTTCAACGCCTGGGGCCAGGACATCGTTGTCGATGGAACGGGCTCGGTTCCTTACGACGCGACACTGTTTTCCAGTTACCTGGACTATCCGAACAAGCACGGCGGCACGCCCTCGGTCTACAAGCAACGGACTCGCCCCTGTCCGGCGATCGAATACCTTTCCAGCAGTCATTTTCCCGAAGAGATGCGAGGCAGCTTGCTGGTCGGTAACGTGATCGGGCTGCAAGGCATTCTGCAATACAAGGTGACGGAAGATGGCGGCAGCTATGGCGCGACCGAGTTTCCCGAGGTGCTCATCAGCTCCACCGATCCGCATTTCCGTCCGGCCGACATTGAAACGGCTCCCGATGGGACAATCTATTTCACCGATTGGCAGAACCCCATCATCGGCCACATGCAGCACAATCTTCGTGACCCCAACCGCGATCGGATTCACGGACGCGTGTACCGCCTGCGTTACGAAGGCCGCGACCTGATCAAGCCCGTTCCGATTGCCGGGCAGCCGATCGAAAAGTTGCTGGACGCCCTCAAGAATCCCGATGACAGGGTTCGTAGCCGAGCTCGAATTGAATTGTCGGCCCGCCCAACTAGCGACGTCATTGCCGCGACGACCAAGTGGCTCGCTGCGGTGGACAAAAACAATCCCAATGCCGAAGAGCATGTCCTCGAAGGCCTTTGGATTCATCAGCACCACAACGTGATCAATTCGACTCTGCTCGAACAGTGTTTGCGTGCGAAAGATCACCATGTGCGGTCGGCCGCGATCCGCGTCCTGCAGGCGTGGCGTGATCGCATCAGCAACACGCTCGATCTGCTCAAGCAGGCGGCGGCGGACCCGGCTCCGCGAGTTCGCTTGCAGGCGATGTGGGCGGCCAGCTTTCTGACACAGGCCGAAGCGACCGAAGTCGTGCTGATTGCACGAGAGAAGCCGGTCGATTCCTTCATCGACTACTTATCCGGTGAAGTCATGCGAACGCTTCAGCCCTATATGGACAAAGCCACGGCGGAACATCGCCGCGTTGCCTTTACGACCGAAGCCGGTGCACGGTTCTATCTGAAGAAGTTGTCAAATGACCAACTTCTTCACGAAAAGAAAGACAGACTCGTTTTGGCCGAAATCCTCAGCCGTTCTGGCATGCGGGACGAAGATCGCTCGGCCGCGGTCGCAGGACTCGCCCAGCTTGACGGCAAATCGGCCAGCTCCATTGTGATCGACGCCATCAACGCGCTCGACGCGAAAAAAACCAATACAGATGTGACAGTTGTCTTCGATCTGGTCCGTCAACTGACGGGCCGAAGCGCGGCGGAACTGGGGACGGCACGAGCCGAACTCGAAAAGCTAGCTGTATCGGCAAAGCAGCCCGTCTTCCGCCAAATTGGCTTTGTGTCCTTGATCAATGTCGATGGAAGTATCGACAAAGCCTGGGCTCTGGCGACATCGGACGTTCAACGGTTGCTCGATTTCGTAAATGCGATGCCACTCATCAGCGATGCCTCGGTCCGCGCCAGTCTCTACGAGAAGGTCGAGCCACTCTTGAAGGGGTTGCCCGTGTCGCTGCAGAATGCAAAGGCGACTGGGACGGTCGGCCGCTATGTCCGCATCGAACTTCCTCGGAAGGGAACACTCACCCTGGCAGAAGTCGAAGTGATCAGCGGAGGCACCAACGTGGCCCGTCGTGGAAAGGCCAGCCAGAAAAACGTCAGTGCGGGGGGCGTCGCCAGTCGCGGAATCGATGGCAACAAATCCGGCATCTATGGCGATGGCGGCCAGACGCACACCGAGGAAGAGACCGTGGACCCCTGGTGGGAAGTCGATCTGGGTGAGTCGTATCCAATCGATCAGATCAATATTTACAACCGAACCGAGATCCCCGATCGCCTGAAGAACTTTACCCTGCTGGTACTCGACGAAACCCGTGCAGAAGTCGTCAAGCGAGAAAAGTTGGCCGCTCCGAAGGTCAGTGTTTCAATCCCGCTCGAAGGCGGCGGTTCCGGCTCACTGGTTCGTCGCGCCGCCATGTCGGCCCTGACGTACGTCCGCGGACAAGAGTCCAAAACCTTTGCCCTGCTAAGCCCCTTCCTGCAGGATGATGTCGAACGCGGCAGTGCCATTCGCGCTATGCAGCGATTGCCTCAATCGTCATGGCCTAAAGATGCAGCCCCGGGCCTCATCGGCGTTTTGATCGCTTCGATCCAGAAAATTCCGACTGCCGAACGAACATCGAACTCGGCTCTCGAGACGCTCGAGTTTGCCGATGCGCTGTCGACGCTTCTTCCGCCGGACGAATCCAAAAGGACGCGAGCCACGCTCAGCGAACTGGGGGTGCGAGTCATCAAGATCGGGACCATCTTCGAAAAGATGGCCTTCGACAAGGATGTCATCGCGATCGCCGCGGGAAAGCCAGTTGAGTTCCTGCTCGACAACAGCGACTTGATGCCGCACAACTTCGTTATTACCCGCCCGGGAAGCCTCGAAGAAATCGGTCTCTTGTCGGAAACCAATGCCCAGCAGCCTGGCTTCGCGGAAAAGAGCTACGTACCTCAATCTGACAACGTGCTGGCGAAAAGCACTCTGATGCAACCACGCGATACCCAGCGAGTCAGCTTCACCGCACCGACTCAGCCTGGGGTTTACCCCTTTGTCTGTACCTACCCTGGACACTGGCGTCGCATGTACGGCGCCCTGTATGTCGTGGCCGATCTGGACGCGTATCTTGCGAATCCGGATGCGTATCTGGCGGCGAACAAGATCGAAGCCCAAGACGCCTACCTGAAAGACCGTCGTCCACGAACCGAATGGAAAGTGGAAGATCTCGCGGATGTGATCAGCTCCCTTTCTTCAGCCCCGGGACATGACGAACATCAACACGCCATGCCGAGCTACGGCAACGGCAAGCAACTGTTTACGGTCGCCAACTGCGTCGGATGCCACAAACTGGACGGTGCGGGACGTGAATTTGGCCCCGATCTGACGAAACTGGAAGCGAAATGGTCGAGCGTCGATATTCTGAAAGAGATCCTCGACCCGTCGGCCAAAATCAACGAGAAGTATCAAACGAACGTGATCGAACTTGCCAGCGGGAAAACCGTCACCGGGCTGGTTGTCGAAGAAACTCCTGATGTCATCAAGCTCGTCGAAAATCCGCTCGTGAAAGCCGATCCAATCGTGATCAAACGCGGTGACGTCGTCGAACGCACCAAATCCAAGGTCTCGATCATGCCGAAAGGGCTGCTCGACAAGCTGAGCCGTGATGAAATCCTGGATCTCGTCGCCTACGTGAATGCACGTGGAAACAAGAATCATCCCGCGTTCAAGGCCGGTGGCGAGCACGGAGGACACGGGGGACACAAGCATTAGGCCAATTGGCGATCGTGTCCTTCATTGGCTCTGACAATTTCGCTTGCCGCGTGGCCCCCCCAATGCGGCAAGCGTTTTTTGTTCACGACGCGAGCATGACGCGCGATCGAGACTCGGGATCGGCCAATCGCAAGAACGCGTCAGCGTTTGCGGACCAAGCCGGGCGTCACATCCAGATCCAGGGGAGACGTCATACCTCGCTCCCACAATTCCCAGCCCAGCGCTCCCATCGCCGCGTTGTCCGTGCAGTGCTCACGCTCGGCAATGATCAACTGCACGTTCCGACGATGGGCCATCTCGGCGAGACTCTGCCGAAAGACTCCGTTCGCTGCGACGCCGCCCCCGACGAGTAGTGTCGAGCGTCCCGTCTTCCGCAACGCCTGTTCGCACTTGCCAACCAGAACCTCGACGGCTGCTGCCTGAAAACTCGCCGCAAGGTCGGCCACGCGCTGCGGGGTCAATGGCGGAGGTTGAATTCGTGCCCCCGGCGTCCCTTTGGCCGCGTAAAGCACGGCCGTCTTGAGGCCACTGAAGCTGAAGTCCAGCCGTTCTTCATTGAGAAACGGGCGTGGAAAATTCACCGCATCAGGACGGCCCTGACTGCCGATTTTTTCAATCTGGGGCCCGCCGGGATACTCGAGTCCCAGAATCTGAGCGACCTTGTCGAATGCCTCGCCTGCAGCGTCATCAGTCGTCGATCCCAGCAGTTCAAACTCCACCGGCGAACGACAATCGTACAGGTTGGAATGGCCCCCACTGACAACAAATCCCACGGCAGGAAACACGTCCCGGCCCGCCGCCATTCGGCAGGCATAGATATGCGCCTCGATGTGATTGATCGCGAGCAGCGGAACATCCAGCACCAGTGCCAGTGTCTTGGCCGCAGTGAGTCCAACCAGGAGTGAGCCGACGAGCCCGGGGTGAGTTGTCACTGCGACGGCACCGATTTCAGCCAGCGTCACGTTCGCCTTGCGAAGTGCTTCGTCGATCACGGGCAGAATCCGCTCGAGATGTGCGCGCGAGGCAATTTCGGGAACGACACCGCCGAACCGTTCATGCAGTTCGTTCTGTGTTGCGACGATGTTCGACAGCACGTGCCGTTCACGATCGATCACGGCAGCGGCCGTCTCATCGCACGACGATTCAATCGCCAGCAGGTACCTGCCCTCGTCAGATCGCAGTTTCTCGAGATTCAAATTCATTCCAGCCGTTTATTTCTGAGCGTTTGCCGGAGGAGCAAATAACCGTGCATTGATCGATTTCACGGCTTCGCCCTTCTTCGCCGCCGCCAACTTCCCGGTCAGGCGAATACTCTTCGGTGGCTGGCATCCCGATTCGTTGCAGGCTTGATAGTTGATAACGATTTCCATTTCGTCGACCTGGCCCGCCGCCTTTTCGGGAACGGTTAACGTCCCGCGAATGGCAACTTCACCTTCGTAAACCATGGCATCCATGTCCTCGCCAGCAAACTTGAATCCGTGCCCGGCGGGGTATTTGATGTCGGAAAGCGTTGCACCCAGTTTCGACTTGAACGAGACCTTGGTCGGCTTCAAATAATCGGGTTGTGGGGGATTTGCATTGATGTGCCAGCCTTCTTTGATGTTCAACAAGACGATGAACTGGCAGGTCGCCCCTGCCGGCAGCTTGTCCGTGGACAGGCAGGCCCGCCCTTTGACCAGTTCTTCTTTCTTCTGGTTTCCCTCGTCTTTTTGTTCTGCAAGGATGATTAGCGGCTCATTCGATCCCGCGGTCTCGGCCCCCGCTGCCAAAACGACGGTCGATTCGTCTTCTGTCGCGCTGGTCTTTTCCTCGGCCGAGGCTTCCAAAACTTCCGCGGCAGCCAGCGCCAGGTTCGCATAACCGCGTGGAGCCTGCTCGATATTCGAGGCAAACAGTTCCACCGTAGCCCGTGCTTCATCCGCATAACTCGAGATTTTGGTCAGCGCAGCCAGCCGGATCAAGTTGCGAGCACTGACGCTATTTCCGGCCGGAACGACTCCATCAAAGCAATTCTTGGTGCGTGTAAGCAGTTCTTCGTGGTGATGGGACGTGAAGAAGAAACCGCCATTTGATTCGTCCAGGAACAACCGCAGCTGGTCATCCTGAAGTTGCTTCGCCACCTTCAGCCACTTCACATCTTCGGTCGCATCGTAGAGCGAAATCAGGCCGTCAATCAGGAAAGCATAGTCGTCCAGATAGGCATTCAACTTCGCCTGGCCTGAAGCATATGTGTGCAGCAGTCGTCCCTGAGAATCACGCGCCTTCGTCAGAATGAACTCTGCGGCACGAGCTGCGATTTCGACATACTCTGGATGGTTCAGCGGAGCGGCCGCGCGAGCGTAGGCGCCGATCATCAACCCGTTCCAGCAGGTCAGAAGTTTTTCATCACGCAAGGGCTTCTTACGTTTGTTGCGAACTTCGAGCAGCTTCTGGCGCGAGGACGTGAACTCGTCCTTTTCTGATCCCGTCGCCGACGCTGGCGTCGCCACCGCTTTGATCGCTTCCGCTTTGGGCAGTCGCTTTTGTGACAACCGAAGGACGTTTCCATGTTCGAAGTCGGACAGTTCCTTGACGCGGTAAGCTTCCTTGAAGGCCGCGGCCGATCGCCCCAGGATATGATCGATCTCCGTCGCGTCCCAAACGTAGAATTCGCCTTCAATGCCGTTCGTTTCCGCGTCAATCGCAGAATAGAATCCCCCTTCAGGGGCCGTTAGATCACGGGCAACAAACTCGAACAGCTCTTCCGCAACTTGCTTGTGCAGTGGTTGGTGTGATGTTCGATACGCTTCGGCATAGACGTCGGCGAGCTGCGCCTGGTCGTAAAGCATCTTTTCGAAGTGTGGAACGTCCCAGCGGCGATCGACCGAATATCGATGGAATCCCCCCCCAACGTGATCGCGAATCCCGCCACAGGCCAATTGCAGCAGCGTGACATCCAATAGTTTCGAGACATCTTCGTTTGGGCTGCGATAGAGCATTTGTTGCAGGAACGACAGCTTGGTCGGCGTGGGAAATTTCGGTCCGTCCGGACGGTTTGGATTGAAATCGATTCCGCCAAATTCCGGATCAAAACTCCCCGCGACGGCGGCAAACACCGATTCCACCAGCTTGGCGTTCACTTCCACCGGCTTTAGCGACAACTTCGGCCGCATCAGTCGTCGAGTCTCATTCGCCACGATGTCAGCGTTGCCAACCATCTGTTCATGATTGTTCTTCCACAAGTCCGTCAGCTTGGCCAGGATCGCGGGGAACCCCTCGTTCCCTTCCGTCGCTTCCGGTGGGAAGTAGGTTCCTCCGGCAATCGGTTTCCCATCGGGGGTCAAGAACATCGAGAGCGGCCAACCACCACTGGCGGGTGCCTTGATCGCCTGATAATAAACTTGCAATGCCGTCATGTAGATGTCGTCGACATCGGGACGTTCTTCACGGTCGACCTTAATGCAGACAAAATCTTGGTTGAGCGTCTTGGCGATCGCCTCGTTCATGAAGACTTTTCGCTCCATGACGTGGCACCAGTAACAACTGCTGTAGCCGACAGAAAGGAAAATCATCTTTCCTTCCTTCTTGGCCTTCTCGAACGCTTCCGGTCCCCAGGGGTACCAATCTACAGGGTTGTGAGCGTGCAGCAGCAGATACGGGCTCGTTTCTTTGGCCAGCCGATTGGGCTTGGACTTCTCTTTGCCTGCTGCGTTCACTCCGTCGACGGCCACGGAGGCGCGCAGAAACATTCCCACAACCACGGAACTGATCACAACAATTTTGAGCCAGTGAGGAATTCTCATCTGTTGCATGTCGCATCCTGCCTTTTTCGCCGCAATGCCTTCGTCGGAAACCTGTTCCCCCCGGAAGACGGAACCGCCCAATTCTAAGTTCCCCGTTGTATTGCCGGAAGGGGAACGCAGGGTGATCTGGCATCTTGGCCATGAATGCCTGGAGCAGCGTCTGACTCTTTTCACGAGTTCGCCCAAACCGGAATTGCAGCAATGTGAACATACGTGCGCATGACGTCGCCGGGGCGTGACGCTTCCCATCGCTGGCGAACCTGTCAGAATAGGCGTTATGACCAACGTCACCTCGATTCAAGACAAGCATCCGCCCCCAATTCGCTCACAATCCAGGCCCGAACTGGGGTTGGGAAACGTCCGTCCGTTGTCGATTGGTCAGGTGAAGATCGGATTTCCGGTTGTACAAGCCGCGCTCAGCGGTTACAGCGACGGTCCAATGCGCATCGTCGCGCGACGGTTAGGCGCCAGTTATTCTCTTGCCGAAGTCCTGATCGATCGGTTCGTCCTGGATGCCACGAATCAGCATCACGCCCGGCGACACCTGACGATCACCGACGAAGAGCACCCCGTCGGCGGCCAACTGATGGGATCAAACCCGAGCGAGTTTGCACCGGCAGCTCTGCGGCTTGTCGCGGCGGGGTTCGACGTCATCGATATCAACTTCGGCTGCCCGGTCAAAACGGCCGTCAGTGGATGCCGAGGCGGGTATCACCTCAGCCAACCCGATGTCGCGCTGGAAATCGTCAGTCGCACGCGAGACGCCGTACCGGATTCGATTCCTGTTACGCTGAAGATGCGGCGTGGGATTGATGATTCCGAGGAAAGTCGCGAACGCTTTTTCCGTATCCTCGATGGGGCATTCGCCCGCGGCGTCGCCGCGATCACCGTTCATGGCCGCACCGTCGAACAACGTTATGTTGGCCCAAGTAACTGGGACTTCCTTCGGGAAGTCAAGCAACATGCGGGCTCGAAGACGATCCTGGGAAGCGGTGACCTGTTTACGGCCCAAGCCTGCCTCGAAATGCTTCGCGATACCGGTGTCGACGGAGCCTCCGTCGCACGGGGGGCCATTGGCAATCCCTGGATCTTCGCCCAGGCCAACGCCTTGGCCGCGGGACGACCGCTGCCTGAACCCAATCTGGCCGAGCAACGTCGAGTTCTCGAAATGCACGCAGAACTTTGCCTGAAATCATCGGGTGAGAAACAGGCGCATCTCACCATGCGGATGTTCGGAATCAAGTTCGCTCGACTGCACCCTCAATTCACGGAACTCCGCAACGCCTGGGCCGTCTGCCGCAACATGTCCGCCTGGCGCGAAGTTCTCGAGCAATGGTATCCGTCCGGTTGATCGAAATTTCACAACGACCGCCGAAGTCGCGTTTCCGAGAAGGCCGCTGTGGCGACAGGCCGGTTGAATCGGTCCGAAATCGATTCGCGCGCATGATGCCGTCATGGGCGGATTGAACCGACTGGTCTTCCCTGGGAATCATAGTACTTTGTCGTTCCGCCCCAGGTTTCTGACCGGCCGCTAAACGCCCCCCTGCTATCATAGAATATCGTTGTGTTACCCGATGTGGTTGACCGTCCGTCGAATGACCCATTCTTGTTGTAGTAGGTGATTGTGTTGCCTGATGTCTGCGTGCGACCGGCGTGCGATCCCTTGTTATCATAAATTTGCGTCGAATCTCCTGACGCAGTGATTCGCTCAGCCGGGCGTCCCGTGCTGTCGTAGATTTGAGTCCTGCTGCCGCTGGTTGCACTTCGCCCCGCATACCCGCCTTTTCCATCGTAATACGTGCTCGATCGTGAAGACGTGGCGACAGGCTTTCCACTCAGGATCTTCGTTGGCGATTTATCACTGGCGTTCAACGTTCCAGCAACACAGACGAGAGTAGAAACCAGCAGGCAAAATTTGGTCATGATCGAATCCTCGCAATCTGAACTACGATGATACAGAGAGTCGTGAAGCCGAAATGATTTCCTGAATTGAAATGCCCCAACCCGTGATTCGGAGCATTGTATTCGAACCGTTCACAGGTCGGAAAGATCCACCTATCCCCTCTCTCTTCGGGCTGTGAACGGCGATCAGTATATTAACAATGTACTAACAATCGCGGCCGAAAATCACCCGTAGCGACTATTATTACTTGCTTCTTTTTGCGGACGATCCCCCTCCTTGACCGTGATCAATGACCAATTCAAACCACTCCGATCCCACCTCCGCTCGAACCGGGCGCGACTTCTTGGGATCATGCTTCGTTTGGCGCGGCGTCTCTCAAGATTGCAAGCAACGAATTCCTTGACCGGAATTTCAGTAGTCCATAATGTTCAAATGTTTGAATCATTAAGTGCAAGGGAGCCGTGATGCCACACCGCGCCTTGGTCGCAAAGGAACTTGCTGACTTCTTGAGAGTTCTCTCGCATCCGCACCGAATCCGCATTATCGAAGAGTTGCGCGATGCAGAGCGTGACGTGAATTCATTGCAAGACGCTCTCGGGATCAGCCACTCCGGAGTGTCACAGCATTTAATGGTTCTCAGGTCGCACCGACTCGTCTCCGAACGTCGAGAAGGGCGTCGTGTGTTCTATCAGCTACCCCAGCCAAAAATCGCTTCCTGGTTAATGGATGCGACCCGTTTTCTTGAAAACGAATCGCTTGCGGCAACGGAGCTTCGAAAAGCCATCGATAAGACTCGGAGAAGTTGGGCGGAAAAATGAACTTCGCGCTCGCGAAGTGACCTCAATCCGTTTTCCAGAAAGGTAACGCGGGACTGTGCAAAAGTTGATTCAAGGCATTCACCAATTCCAAGGAAAATCGTTCCTACCGCTGCAAGGACTGTTCGAACAATTGGCGAAGGGCCAAAATCCCGAGACCTTATTTATCACCTGTTCGGATTCCCGAATCGACCCGAACCTGCTCACCCAGGCCAAGCCCGGCGATCTCTTCATTCTTCGCAATGCCGGAAATATTGTTCCACCGCACGGTGCGGGGAACGGTGGAGAAGCCGCGACGATCGAACTGGCGGTCGCGGCCCTTGGCGTCAAAGACATTATCATCTGTGGCCATTCCCACTGCGGTGCGATGCAGGGACTACTGAATCCCGAAAAGGTCGCGTCGCTTCCCGCCGTTTCGTCATGGCTCTCGCACGCCGAAATGACCCGTCGAATCATGCGTGAAAACTACGGCCACCTGGAAGGAGAAAGGTTGCTGACGGCCACTGTCGAAGAAAACGTCCTGGTTCAACTCGAGAATTTGCGAACGCTTCCCGCGGTCGGCTCACGTCTCGTGCGAGGTGACCTCCATCTGCATGGATGGGTCTACAAGATTGAAACGGGCGAGGTGTTCGCCTACGACGTCGAAAATGCCCAATTCGTAAAGCTCGCGGAATACAACCAGCCAATCGAAGCCAACGTACGGCGACGAACCACCCACGAAATCTGAGTGACACAGCGCGAAAGGACTGGAATCGCGTTGGCGGGATGCTTGCCGCCGTGAGAACCGTTCGAGTGGCCTTCCGACTCAGAATATGCCAGTGTTGTTGCATCAAACGTGAGAGAGCGTGTGATCACTTCCTAAGACGGCGCGGCTTCGGCAAAATGGGGCTCATCGTGCGGAGGTCCCGTTGGTGATGCCGCATGTTCCGCGAGGAGGTTGGGCAAAGATCCCAGAGCAAATGGATGTGAAACATGGGGAATAGGTCGCAACGTCAAAAGGAACGACACGAGAAAAAACGGCAAGAGAAACGAAAGAAACAGGAGCAGTCGCGGGGACGCGCGTTTGAAAACCCGCGGAACGGCGGGGCTCCCTTGGGCAGCAACGCACGGCATCGCGAGCGACTGTCGAAGCAGATTCCCCGAGCTTGGGCGGGAGAGACTGTTGAAGACGTGGCCGTGTTCGATGATTCGGTGCTTGCCACGTTGCCGCCGGATGTGGCTCAACAGGTCTCCCTCGTTCGCGAAGTGCTTCATGAGGCGACGGAATCTCGCGGAGAAGAGGCCGTCACGCGTCTCTCCGTGATTTCCCGCAGCAGCCCGCTCAGTGAATGGCGACTGTTCATTCGCGGCCTGGTGGACTGGCTGGCGGATGACACCGAAGCGGCGAGCGAGGCGTGGAAACGATTGGATACCGAGCGGCGGCCTGGTCGAATCGCGACGGCCATGATGATCGCTTTACGCTCCGATCTCGAACAAACCTCGCCGCCCGCAGCGAACGGGGAATCGGCGGACGCAGACCCAGTGGCCTCACCGGCGATCCCTTTGAGCCGCTGTGATGATCAATTGCTCTATCATGGCAAGCTGCTACGGCGTGTGCGTTTTGACCGGGCGGCCCTACGCGTGGCCGAGGCCGGCGTGAACATGCCTGAAGAGAGCAACGATCTGGTGCTGGGACCACGGAAGTTCCAGTGGTTGAAGCAGTTTTTCAAAGAATACGGAGACACCGAACCAGACTTGATCGCCGCACTCTCACAGACGGCACTTGGCCGAACATTCGTTCAGAATTTTCACGACCTGTTTGATGAGGTGGTCCGGTCGTTGCCTGGCCCGCGGCACGATCGGCAGAACCGGTTGCTCACCTATTTCTTTTATAGCCGCTTCCAGAATGATCCTCCGGCAGAGAAAACCGCAAAGCGGTCGCTGAACCAGTATTTGAACCACGATCTGCCTCAAAATATGGATCTGACCGAGGCGCTCCGTGGTGCAATCGCCAGTCAGATTCATTTCCAGGAAGCGAAATCATTCATGCAGCCCGATGGCGGCGGTGAGATGCTGCCGCTAAGGTTCAGACCGGTTGAGGATTCCAAGTCGATTCGAACGCATTTGCAGGCGGCGTTGAAGGCCGATCCCAAGAATCGTCCGGTGCACAAGACCTACAGCAATTGGCTCGATTCCAAGTTGGACGACGAGAATCTGACACAAGCCAAACGGAAGCCGTTCGAAGAAGAACTGGCCGATGTCATGCGAGGTTGGTCACAAAGTCTGCCGGAGGACATCGAGCCGCGACTGTGGCTGGTCGACTATTTGCTCGAGAACGATCAGTTGGAAGAAGCCAGGCCGCACGTCGATAGTCTGGCCGCTTCCCGGATTGATGATCCCCGCGTGCGTGCCACGCCGTGGAAATGGCAGCTTCTGGAAGCGATGCGGCTGTCTCGTCGGAAAGCCTGGTTGGTGGACGTCCCGGCCCGATTGGATGCCGCGGAATCTCTCTGGCCAGCGTGGCTCTCAAAGCAATGGCTTCCCTATCTGCGAGCCGCCTGGATGCTGCGAAGCGGACAGGCCGAAGCGTTCGAAATCCAGCGCCAGCAGATCTGTCAGGCCTCAGGCCTGACACGCGGTTCGTTGCCCGATGCTTGCATGATGCTGGGAGCGGCTCAGCAGATGCGGCTGTCCGCCGAAGAGCTCAAACCGTTGCGGTTGCCCGTGGACCAAGCCGTGAAAAAGCTTCACCTGCTTTCGCTTGAAGAGCTCCTGGAAACCGGCAGCTTCTTCTGGGATTTGCAGCGCACACGACTGCTCTATCCCGCCTATCGAATGCACGGCGCCAACATTGGAAAGGAATTGATCGCGCGCCTGGCGAAACCGGGCAAACAGGGAACAGACTTCGTCACTGACGAACGGGTTCACAAAGTTGTGCTCTGGGGATCAGAGTGTCGCTTCTGGCCGAGCGGCAATCAGATAAGACTGGCGCCCTTCTTCTTTAAACCGGACCTCCTGCGGCATCCGATGTTCGTTGCGGCCAGACTGAACGCATTTCTGAAAGAGCGTTATCAGTGGGACACTGATACGTATCGAGAACTGGGACCTCTCTTGCGCGAGGCGGCGCCGTCACAGCGCGATGCTTACTATCGCCATTGGTTTCTCGTGTTGGCCGACGAACTGGACGACCTGCTGGACGCAAATTCATCGCTCTTTGGTTTCCCTTTCGGCACCATGTTTGGGAGCGATGACGATGACGACGGGAATGATTTCGAGGACAACGATCGGCGCTTCGACCCGGACTGCAACTGTGGCAAGTGTCAGGCGGCCCGGAAAGCGGCAGAGCAAGCACGATCAACCGACAGCGCGACGCCGTTTTGAAAGCAAGGAATCTCACGGATGAATTCTCCGACACCTGACGATCCATTTACCGTTCTGAGCGTGGCTCCGGATGCCAGCGAAGCAGAGATCCGCGCCCGGTATCTAAAACTCGTGAAGCAATATCCGCCGGACCGGGAACCCGAAAAGTTCCGGGAAATTCGGGAGGCGTTTGATGCGGCCAAAGATCCGCTCTCTGTCGCGCGGCGATTGACGACTCCACCTGGCGACGACGCGCCCCAGTGGTCGGATGTACTGGAATCGCAAAAACGGAACCCGCCCCGAATGACCTCTGCATTTCTGCTGAGTCTGGGCAATCGGGCCCCCGACAACTCTGCCTCTCCTCTTCTACCTGACTGAATCACATACCAGTGAACTTCCATGGCCGCCATGATTTGACTTCGTAACACGATAAGATAGACGCCACATGAATGACGCCACTTTCCCATGGGAATTCAATCGGGAACCACGCGACGGGAACGCGCCGCGACGCGATGATCCGTCACTGGATGATTCGCCTCAGTTTGGTGCCGTAGACATTGTCGAGGCCTTCACCGCGATGCGACACGAGTGGCGCGGACAAACTAAAGAGAGTCGTGCTGTCGCCGAGCAGATTCAGACGGCGGTGACGAACATTCAATCACTGGAAGCGAAGCTACACGCACGTGCTTTCGACATCCGAGCGAACGACAACGGAGCCGGGGACACGGTTGAAGCACGACCGCTCGTGCTGGCCCTGATTGAGACCGATCATCAACTGTCCCGAGCCGTGTCGGCCGTTGCGCAATGGGACACGAATCGCAGACTGCGTGCGGAGGCCGACGCCAAAGCCGTGGAACGCTACTTCGCGGGAATGAATCGATTGGCCCGCTGGCTGGCGCGCCCGTTGTTGACTTTCGTCATGGAACAGCAATCGGTTCCCGCGTCGCCTGCCGAGAACCCGGCCATCACAGGACTCGATCTGGTGCTGGGGCGGCTTCGCCGCGTGTTGAATGAACATGGGATCGAGCGGATTGAGACCGAAGGACAAGCATTCGACGCCGACACCATGTACGCGATTGGAACCGCCGTGACGACGGATTATCCTTCCGGACATGTTGCGGAACAGCTTTCACCCGCGTATCGCTGGCAGGGTCGCATCGTGCGTTTCGCCGATGTGCGAGTGACGAAATAGTTGCGACCGGGCAATGTTTTATTTCAGCAGAATCAACAGAAAGAGATTGCGCATGGCCGATCGTCAAGATCCTATTGTCGGGATCGATCTGGGAACCACCAACAGCGTGGTGGCGATCATCGTCGATGGGAAGCCCCTGGTACTGGACGAAGCGGGTGAGAAACTGCTGCCGTCGGTGGTGGGGATCAATCCCCAGGGACAACTCGTCACGGGCGTCGCCGCACGGAATCAACTGGCCGCCTTTCCCGATCGCACGGTCGCCTCGATCAAACGCCAAATGGGACGTATGGACCCCGTCGCGCTCGGCGATCAGACGTTCACCCCACCAGAAATCAGCGCGATGATTCTGCGCCGTTTGCGAGACCGGGCCAGCCGCGCAATTGGACAGCCGGTGAACCGGGCTGTGATCACGGTGCCCGCCTTCTTCGACGAGAACCAGCGCCAGGCAACTCGTGAAGCGGCAGGGCTCGCGGGGCTGACAGTCGAGCGGATCATCAACGAGCCGACCGCCGCGACGCTGGTGTATCACGCCGGTTCCCACGATCGCAAACAGATCGCGGTCTACGATTTCGGCGGGGGAACCTTCGACGTCTCGATCGTCCGCATGGAAGCCGGTGTCATCGAAGTGCTCAGCAGTCGCGGTGATGTGCATCTCGGCGGCGACGATCTCGACCAGGTGCTCGTGAATCATGTGGCCGATCAGTTCCAGACCGAGCACGGAGTGGACTTGCGAAAAAACTCCCAGGCGCGGTATCGATTGTGGCTGGCGTGTGAACAGGCCAAACGACGACTCTCAACCGATGAAACCGTAGAGATTACGGAAGAGTTCATTGCCGAAAAAGCTGGCCAGCCCCTACATCTGACAGCGACGGTGACCCGTGAGGAGTTCGAAGAGCTGATCGAACCGTTCGTGGCGCGGACGATCGACAGCCTTGATGAGGCGCTGCGCGAGTCGGGCCTGACCATCCATCAACTGGATGACCTGGTACTGGTCGGCGGTTCCACCCGAATTCCTTTGGTTGAGGCCCGTCTGCGCGAGGAATTTCAGCGAGAACCCAGCCGCGCGGTCGACCCCGACCTGGCCGTCGCCCTGGGAGCCGCGGTACAGGCCGCCATGATCGATGGCCGATCGGCGGGGCCCGTGCTGGTGGATGTGACGGGACACACGCTGGGGATTGAAGCGTGTACTGAGATGACATTCGCGGGACCGAAAATGTTCTTCTCGCCGATCATCCATCGGAATACACCCCTTCCCGCACGCTATGAACAAGCCTACTCGACCTTATACGACGACCAGGACGCGGTCGATATCCACGTACTGCAAGGGGAACGGCCCGAGGTGCACCGCAATCAGTCAATTGGAAAGTTTCGACTGGAACTCGAAACGGGCAGTGGAGATCGAAACAAGGTCGTCGTCCGTTTCGATCTGACGCTGGACGGCATCCTCAAGGTCAGTGCGACGCAATCTGCCACCGGCCTTAGTCAAGTTTTGACGATTCAGAATGCACTCAGTCAGTTCCAAGCCGACGACCGAGACCGTGCGGAATCGCGACTGAAAACAATGTTCGACGATTCAGTTGAGTTTCTGGACGAAGACGACGGGCCATTCTCCAACGAGTGGCAAGCAGAGGACTCGGATGGGAAGGACGCATTGAGCACTGCCGATCACGCGTCCGCGGAAGTGAGATTTCCCGAGGCGGTCGCGATCCTCAAGAAAGCGGACTCGCTGAGAGCGTCTGTTGAAGGCCAGGACGCGGAAGATCTTGAGTTGCTTTGCGAAAACTTGAAGCAGGCGATGACGTTGGACGACCCGGCCGCAGTCGCCAGCCTCATCGCGGAACTGGACGATCTGTTATTCTATGTCCGATGAACCCGACTTCCGCTGCCCCGTCTGCCGCGCGGCACAGACCCTCCGCGAGACCTGTCGCCGCTGCCAGGCCGACCTGAGCCTGGTGGTGCGCGCCCATCGCCGATTGGCCTATTTGAAGCAGCAGCAGCGCGCACAAGCACTCGCCCGTGGCGACGGCCAATGCGATCCGCAGCTCGCAGCCGAGTTACGCTGGCTCGCACCGTCACGCTAACGAAACGCCCCGCCCGCGCGGGTCCTCGCGAACGGCTTCTGCTGACTTTCCGCTCTTCCCCTTTCGTCCCGACACAGCAAGCGTCCACCAATCTACCCGCGTTCACACATCCCAAGTCAACGCGGAACCTCGTCGGCGAACAATGAACGCGAATCTGGCACGTGTGTCGTGCGTTGTCGCATTTCGCATAAAGAATGTTGCAAAAACACAAGACTTCGGATTGTCGCAAGATTAAAAATTCGTCAGCTTTTGAGAGTCGGTGTGAATGGAGATGAAATCCACCCACACGTTTCGCGTTAGGAAAACGTGAGTCCTTGTGAGTGGAACTCTCCGCAACAATCCTCGTGTCCGTCAATCAAATTGAATAACTCGTAGAATTTGCCCGCCTGAACGAGGACGGCCTCAACCAGAACGGTTGGTCAAGCGAGGACGGTTGCTCGTCGCTTCGATCATCCAGACCGTCCCCTCCGGACTCGCTTCCCTCTCGAAAACACCTGCCGAGTCCAGAGAACCATCTCTTTCGTCCATGATCGTCTGCGTCCGACTGATTCGACATTCCGTCGATAAGTAGAAATCCAAAGCGATTGCGGGGTTGGTGGTTCGCACCGATTCCCGTTTTTTCTTTCTGTTGCCGTCAAATCTATTCCATATCTGAGGACTTGCGCCATGTCAGATTTGAGTTTGTTTGCCGTTCGAACGCCTTCCCGTCGGCGGGGTTTCACGCTGATCGAGTTGTTGGTGGTGATCAGCATCATCGCGGTGCTGATTGCGTTGCTGCTGCCTGCCGTTCAGCAAGCACGCGAAGCCGCTCGCCGGACACAGTGCAAGAATAATCTCAAGCAGATGGGCTTGGGGATGCACAACTATCATGACGTCTACAATTGCTTTCCGATGGGCTACATGGGGACTCCCGCTCTGACCACCACAGCAACTCCTTGCGGGAGTGTGACGAATGCAATCGTTCGAGCCCCGGTCGGTTCCGACGGCGTCATCACTTTCACGTCGACAGGTCAAGGATGGGGTTGGGGCGTCTTTCTGCTGCCCTACCTGGATCAAGCCAACCTATATAATGCGCTGAACGTCAACTCAAGTCAGGCGGTCTGTGACAATGGTGGACCAGTAGGGATTGGAAATGCCGCGTTACAACGGACGAAAATTTCCGCTTACGTCTGCCCGACCGCGACCGATCCAGATCTGAATCCGACGCGTGATGCATCCACCACCCCGAACAGCCCCAGCGCCCATGCGAAGTCGAACTACCGCGGAATTGCCGGGGTAAACTTCTATGGACTGGAAACAAACAACACTCGGCTACTTACATTTTCAGGTGTGCAACAAAATGCAGTTGGCCTCAAGGGTTTATTCGGCGATGCAGCGCTCATTGGTTGCGCTTCAATTCGAGACGTGACCGACGGCACCAGCAATACGCTTGCCGTCGGTGAGTGCTACCGGAAAGATGTGGATTCCAGTCTACAGAATTTCGCCGCCGGAGAACGTGTCGGAGGAATGTGGATTGGCTGTCCGGCCGATACGTTCCAGTCCGCAGTCGTCGGCGTATTGCCGCCGACTGCCGGCTTCGTGGTCAACGGCTCGTCGATCAATGCCTTCGCCAGCCAGCACGTCGGCGGAGCGCAATTTCTGAATGCAGACGGAAGCGTTCGTTTCATCAGCCAGAACGCTGACGCATCAACGCTCTCTCGCATGTCGACGATCAGCGATGGAGTCGTCGCCAACCTTGATAACTAGTGCGACATCGAAATGTTAAGGACCATGCCGCGGTCACTAAGCAACCTCAAGCGATGAGCTGCAGGTCCAGGCATTCTTTAATGATGTCCATTTGCACGCATATTGCCGTGTTTTTTTCTGCCACGACGACCAGAAGGCGATGCGGTTGGCGAACTGCACCAGGCCGTCGGCTATCAGAGGATCTCGTTGAAGTCGGGCCTGTACAACAATACAATTCAAACGGCAATAGAATCCATCCGGAGATGTTCGACCCGGGCCTGAACTTCCACAGGCATTATAGAATTGGAGTTCCACATGAAGCCCGCATTGCATTTCATCTGGTCTCCGCTGTTGTTTTCGATAACCGGGTTCATGGTGGCGCGGGAAATTGCGCTCATTTCACCATCGGATCCTGAATTTCAGCGATTTGTGCTATTGATGATGCCTGCTTCTGGGCTGTTCATTGGTTGGTTCATTGTCTATCTGGCAACACCGGTCAAAATGCGCCCCGACACAACATTTATCTCCGGCTCATTCGCAAAAGGCGAAACGGGGGTCAATGCAGCAGTATCGCCCAGTGAATGACCAACCCCGCCTTTTTGTCTGATGTTGGTCACGTGTGCTCTCTTCAAGCCAGACTGTGCGGCTTGTTGGGGGGCGAATGACGCCGGATCAAACAGACAGAAAAGAGGCCGTCATGCAGCTTGGTCGAGCTTGGTGATATGGGTTTTGCTAGCCCCCTTGTTCTTCATCACACTCAGAGTGAGGTTGCCAACCATGGCACAGGACTATGAAGCCCTCGATCCCCTGTTTGGAGATCTTGTCCATCGTGCCAACTTTCAGTCCGATGAAGATGCGCGTCAGCTCGAAAATGCGCTGTCAGCGGAGCTGAAGACCGTCATCCGTGACACGGATGCCACGCAGTCCAAACGAATGAATGCCCTCATGTTCCTTCGCATCCAGAAGGATCCAGAATTTCTGGACGTTGTCTTGGATCTTTTTGATGACCCCGATCAGCATCTCTGGCACGTCATCCATCCCTCAAAGTCCATGCTCCAGGATTCCCGGCTCAGGCAAAAGTACATGGAAAAGTTGGACGGTCCGGATTTAAAGAATTCTGGAGAGGCCGCGGTTGCCCTCGCGATTGCAGGTGAGGTCTGTCTTTTCCCACGATTCGCCGACTGGCTCGATAACGGCGACGAACCCCATCGCAACGTCGCGATCGAGGCGCTTCGGCTTCTCAATGCCGCGGAAAGTCTCGCTGTCCTGCAGCAGTTTTGGGATGAAGGCAAAGGAGACGAGGACACGCGTCTGAGTGTGGCGGGAGCACTCTTCGATTCAGGTGATCCGCGAGGACGCGATTTTCTGGAAACAATCGCACTTCAGGCGAAAGGGCTGGCTTCGGTTGCTGCCGCAACGTCCGTTTACGTCGCCGGCCGATGCCGCGAAATCCCGGTCGGTCCGCACCGACAGGACGGCCTGAAACTGATGCTGCACATTCTGAACGACGGAGATCTGGAAGCCAAACAAGGAATGGTCAATCAAATCTGGAATTTCGAGCGATTGCCACATGCGTTCACCGCCGACGGTCGCGATGAAGCCGTCGTCTGGGTGGGATCGCAATTGGAATCACCACCCGGTTGAACTCAATGACTCAAATGGCTTACCAGTCATGCGGTTTTCCCATGCGGTTTTTACGATGGCAGCCCAGACCGCAAGAAGTAAATCATTGACCAAAGGCAATCGCTTCCTCCTCGTTCAATGACCTCGACCGGCTTGAGCCCGTCGAGTGCAGCATCCGGTGTTTGCAGCAAAGCGCCGAGCGATTCCTGTTTGATCACTTCGGACGAGGCTCGCTTGACCATCCGGAACGATTCCCTCACTTTGCTCACGCAGCTTGCCAGAAGCTGTCGACAATCTTAGAAACGTCCCCACCAGTCTGCATTCTTCGAAATAGACGCCATGCTCAAACTATACAAACGCACAAGCGGTGAGTTTCGATATCACGAAGCTTGGAGCAATGATGATATCGTTACAGAACACTGGGGAATTGTCGGCGAGCAAGGTGAGAGTCAAGAACACCGCCTTGCCAGGGGCGAGCCCAACGAGGATGCCGTTATCCGTGTTTTGCAGCCCGCTCTTGGCCTGGGCTTTACTCCTATTTCAATTGATGAGCACGCCATCATCGTCATCGAATACGCGATTGAAGGGGTTGGAACGCCGCAAGATCTCACAAAACGTCAAACACTTGAAAACCACATCAGCGAGACGCTTGGTTGGACGGGGTTGGGTAATTGTGACGGCGGCAGTATTGGTTCAGGCACAATGGAAGTTTATTGTTATGTGGTGGATTTTGACGTCGCTCAACGCGTCATCGAAGCGGATTTAAAAGACACAGAGTATGAAGACTACACTCGGATTTATTGTCAAAACGATTCGGACTAATTGCAGGCCGTAGAAATCCTCCGCTGATATTGAGCGTTCACAAAAAGCAAGCGTATTTCCATGTGTCAATATGCACGCCAAAACAGGCAGCGTGCGAGTTTGATCGAATCTGTGGGGGACTCGAGTGTGTTCCGGCCCGTCACCGTGATCGAATCACCGAGTTCGATGGATTCGGAGGCGATTGATTCCCATGAATCCAGTTTGCAGACGATCGATTTCGTCGAAGTGGCTTTCAGGGTGATCGTTCCGTCAGAGTCGCTCTCCTCGTCGCGGGCGTTTTTCCGATGACCTCGCCGCTCACGACGAATTGCTTAAGGTAAAATTGATTGAGAAACTGGATCGCATCCGACTCCAGTCGTTCTCCGAGGGAGGTTGCTGTGAAAATTGGATCGGGTGCACCAGCGACATTGACAATCTCGCAGTTGACGAAGCTCCAGCATTAGAAGTTAACGCAAAGCCGCAAGGGCGCCAGGACGCAAAGGAAGGCAATACTGCCATCATTGCCATTTTCTTCTTTGCGTCTCCGCGCCCTGGCGCCTTTGCGTTGTCTTGTTTTCTCACGATATCCAATCACGAAAAAAACGACGCCAAGGCGCGGAGGCGCAAGGAAGAATGCAATTGGCGTCATGAGTTGTTGTTCTCTCGCACCTTGGGGCCAGGTTCCAAACGTTTGGAAACAAGGCTCATTCTCGCGCTGCGGAATTTGTGTCGGACGTTATCGTCGAACGAAACGTGTTCGATCGCTCGCCGGATGTGACGCAAAAGGAGAATGGAGATGACGCTCGATTTCGGTACAGGGTTGACGAATTCAATCTTCGGGGATGGCATCCAGATTTTCAAACCGTTCCAGGAGACAAGCGACGACCCAGAACCTACGCCTCCTCCGAAGCCCTTGACCGGTCCGTTCATCAACCTGGGAGAGATTGAGTCCCGGCCGTTGGAATGGATTTGGGAGGGCTGGATTCCCCGAGGAAAGCTCACGCTGGTCGTCGGCGAGCCCGGCGTCGGAAAGAGTCTGTTCGCACTCTATGTCGCTTCCATGGTCAGTCGGGGACGGCGGCTTCCGAGTGCTCAAGCGAATGGCCTCGGCGCAGAGCAGGGCGATGTGGAGTCAGCCGCGGATGCAGGGGGCGAAAGCGATTCCGCCGACGGGATTCCGCCGGGAACAGTGCTGATGTACTCGGCAGAGGATTCATTCGGAGACACCATACGGCCACGATTGGACGCGGCCCAAGCGGACCTTTCGCGGGTGTTCCGCATGTCGGCCGAGTTCCAATCGACCAAGCTGGCACCCTACAGCCGGATGCCGCTATCGGGGCGGGAATTCGAATCAATCCGTTATTTCGATCAGTTGGAGGCGTGTCTGAATGCCTTCGACAATCACGACATCGATGTGCCCCTGGTGATCATTGACCCTGTTGAACGTTTCATGAATTGCAATGAACGTGGCTCGGACCTGCCCGAGAAGGTCACCAAACTGGTCCGCATGGCAAACCGCTGGAATGTGGCGATTGTCGCACTGGCCAATTCGAACTTGCCTTCGCCTGGAGTCGGTCGAACGGCCTATCGCAGTGCCACCATCGGAAATGAAGTGCTGTCACGTGCGGCACGGTCCGTTCTGTTGATCACACACGATCGAGACCACGAACACGAGCGATTGGTCCTGCCCATCAAACAAAATCTTGGTGAACCTCAACCCGGAATGAGGTTTACAATTCAGAATCGCGCAGTCGTCGCAGATTCGAAACCGACGTCCGTGACCAGCGAACAGTATTTCGCGCTGGCCAGACAAAACCGACAAGGGATGGCCGCGCGCGAAGAGATCAGTGAGCTGCAGCGAGTCATGAGTTGGTTACAACAGCGGTTGAGTCAGGGGGCGGTCAGGTCGAGTCTCATTCGCAAAGACGCCACCGAAAACGCGATCACCTCGATTTCATTGCGCCGCGCGTTTCGACACTTGGAATGTGTGGCCACCAAGGCGAAGCAAGAGCGATATTGGGTCTGGCAACTTCCTAAGAAGAACGCTCAGGGGGACCCCAAACACAAGTCAGAAGCGGAAGCAACTAGTGATGCTGTTCAAACCAACTCCAGGCGTCGCGGAAAGTCCCGATGAGCAACTTCAAAATCGGGGTTTGAGCCCTGAAATCAGGGATGTTGCTCAGGGTGATCAAATTTTTCACGAAAAAACGAAACGCGTATTTTGTCAGCAAAAGCCACCTCGGTTGGTGGAATTCGGGGGGCCCCTACAGATCCTGATCGCTCGGTAAAGGGCAGAGATCAATGTGTCGCGCGGCCACTTTCCGACGACGGCAAACCGGTCAGAAAGAGCGAAATTCGGGCGACAGGCGGTCTGGCATTCGATAAACTGACGTTGATGGTTCAAGCCCACTTCGGACGGATGGAATTCGATCAATGCAACCTGCACTTCAACTGATTCGCCCGGCCACTTCCCTTGCAACACCGTCACTCGGTCCTGACTGGTACACGAGCATCCTCCGCAAGCTCTTTGGGCTACTGACAGTTTGCTCTTCAACGTGTCATTTCAGGTCGAAAACAGCATTCGTATTCTGCTGCTCAATTCTCGCCGGGGCCGCGTACAACTCGGCCGGTGCCGACGAAGGTGTGAAATCCGTCGATTTTCGTCGCGATATCAAGCCGATTCTTTCCAATGCCTGTTATCGCTGCCACGGACCTGATCCCGCCGAGCGAAAAGGGGGGACCGATGGTCTGCGACTGGATACGACGGAAGGAATTCTGGCGGATCTCGGCGGACATGCGGCCGTTATCCCCGGTGATCCCGACGCCAGCGAACTAATCAAACGGGTGACGTCGACGGATCCCGACGAGGCGATGCCGCCCGGCGCGGCGAAGCGATTGTCGCCACGAGAAATCGAACTGCTGAAGCTCTGGATCAAATCGGGCGCCAAAGTCTCCCAGCACTGGTCCTACGTGCCACCCGTCATGCCGACGCAACCGATTGTCAAGAATACGGCCTGGTGTCGCAACGAAATCGATCGATTCATCCTCGCCCGCCTCGAACATGAGGGACTCGCGCCGTCGCCCGAAGCCGACCGTGTCACGCTCGCCCGCCGCGTGTCGCTCGATCTGACGGGATTGCCGCCATCGCTTCAGGATGTGGATTCGTTCCTCGCGGATTCCAGCCCTCGCGCTTACGAGACGTTTGTGGACCGCCTGCTGGCCAAGCCCGCCTTCGGCGAACATTGGGGACTGCTCTGGCTCGACCTGGCACGCTACGCGGACTCGGCAGGCTATGCGGATGATCCCGCCCGGACAATCTGGCTGTATCGCGACTACGTCATCAAGGCCTTCAATACCAACAAGCCGTTCAACCAATTCACCGTCGAACAGATTGCGGGCGATCTGCTGCCGAATCCCACGGAAGAGCAACTGATTGCGACGGCCTTTCACCGCAATACACTCACCAACAACGAAGGTGGGACAAACGACGAAGAGTTCCGCAACGTGGCCGTTGTCGATCGAGTGAACACAACGATGGCGGTCTGGATGGGGACCACGATGGCGTGTGCCCAGTGCCACACGCACAAGTATGATCCCATCACACAGGAAGAGTACTTCCGATTCTTTGCGTTTTTCAACAACACGGCCGACGCAGACCTGCGCGATGAAGCTCCACTTCTGTCGATCTACAGCGAATCACAGAAACAACAGCGATCCAAATGGCAGGACGAGATTGCCGCGCTCGAACCCGTCTTGAAAACGGTCACGCCGGAATTGACCGACTCCCAAGCCAGGTGGGATCAGACATTTCCTCGATCTTTGACCTGGCAGACGCAGATCCCGACACAGGTAGTTTCCCTGTCTCAGATGCCGACCTCGATCACCGATGACGGTCGAATCGCGGTCGGGGCGGGGGCTGTCACGGATGTCTACACGGTGAATCTTCCGCCTTCTCCCATCAATCAGACGTTGAGAGCCCTAAGGATCGAAGCGATTCCAGACCCGGCACTACCAGGGGGAGGCGCCGGCCACGGTCAGGGGAATTTTGCAGTCTCGAAAATTACGGCGAAATTTGTCCGTCCAGCGGGTTCGGCGATTGAAGGCCGTTACGTCCGCGTCGAAATGTCGGGCGAGCAATTCTTGTCACTGGCTGAAGTTCAAGTCTTTGACGGCAGCGACAACATTGCCCTGACGGGCGACGCAAAGCAGATCAGCACCGACTTTGGCGGCGACGCGAAGCGCGCCATTGATGGGAACACCAACGGAGACTATCACGCCGCCAATTCGACCACGCACACGGCCGCCGGGAAAGATCCCTGGTGGGAACTTGACCTAAAGGCCGTGCGCCGCGTTGATCGGATTGCGATCTGGAATCGGACGGATTCGGCAGGCGAGCGGCTGGCGAATTACCGACTTGTCGTACTCAACGAGCAGCACGAACCGGTCTGGCGACAAGAGATGGCGGCACCACCCGCTCCCTCCTCGGAAGCGCGCATCGATGTGCCCATGAATGTTGAGTTCGTGACCGCAATTGCTGATTACAATCAACAAGGTTTCAACACCGCCAATCTCTTGTCCGGCAAAGACTCGAAAGGTCACGGCTGGGCCATCGGTGGTGCTGTCGGTACGCCGCACACTCTCACACTCCTCTTGAAGCCAAACGCCGATGTTCCCCCTGATTCGAGTGTCGTGCTGACCATCGAGCAGAAATCGGATCTGGCGAACCACACCCTGGCGAATTTCAAAATCTCGGCGACGAGTGAAGTCCGGGTTGAGGAATGGGTCAAGACTCCGGTCGCAGTGGTGGCGGCACTTCAACGTTCATCCGATGACCGGACATCTGAGCAACTGGCGGAGATCACGCAGCACTACCTGACGATCGCGCCGGAACTCGACGCGGCACGCAAACAGCTGGCGGCGTTGCAAAAATCCGTCGCTGACCTCAAGCCGGATACGGTCCCGGTCATGAAAGAGCTGGCAGAAAAACGCCGTGTCACCAAGCTGCAAATGCGCGGCAACTTCGAAGATCTTGGCCAGGAAGTGACCGAGGGCACTCCTGCGATTTTCGGCCCCTTGCCCGCCGAGGCACCTCGCAATCGCCTGACGCTGGCGCAGTGGCTGATGGCCCCCAGTAATCCCCTGACCGCCCGCGTGATTGCCAATCGATACTGGGAACAACTGTTTGGGATTGGCCTTGTTGCGACAAGCGAAGATTTCGGCTCGCAGGGTGACCAGCCGTTCCATCCGGAACTGCTCGAATACCTGGCGTGCGAACTCGCAGGACTCAACGGTTCCAGTGCGTCACGTGGCGAGCAAGGTCCCTGGGACACCAAGGCGTTTTTGAAAACGCTGGTGATGTCGGCAACCTATCGACAATCGTCAAAAGTGACTCCAGAGACGATGCAGCACGATCCAGACAATCGCTTTCTGGCGCGAGGGCCTCGATTCCGGTTGTCGGCCGAGGCGCTGCGTGACCAGGCCTTGTTCGTGAGTGGTCTGTTGAGTTCCAAGATGTTCGGTCCGCCCGTCAAACCACCCCAGCCGAATCTCGGCTTGAGCGCGGCGTTCGGAAGCAGTACCGACTGGCAAACTAGTGCCGGCGAAGATCGCTATCGTCGTGGCGTTTATACGACCTGGCGACGGTCAAATCCTTATCCGTCAATGGCCACATTCGATGCCCCCAATCGAGAAGTCTGCACCGTCCGTCGCGTCCGAACGAACACGCCCCTGCAAGCGCTGGTCACTCTGAACGATCCGGTCTATGTCGAGGCCGCTCAGGCGCTCTCGCGACGGATGTTCAAAGAAGGCGGCGCAACGCCTACGGAACGGATCGTCTACGGATTTCGACTCGCATTGTCACGACTGCCGAGCGATGGTGAGTTGGAACGCCTCGTGCGGTTGCATGCTCAATCAGTCAGCCATTTCCGTCAGAATGCTGACGATGCGAAAAAGCTCGCGACCGAACCGATCGGAGCGGTCGATGCCAATCAGGATCTCGCCGATCTGGCGGCCTGGGCGGTTGTCGGAAACGTTTTGCTGAATCTCGACGAAGCCGTGATGAAACGATAAACGAGGAATGCCGGGCGATTGAGCCGTACCAATGCCGGCTCGATTCTCCATCCCGAAAGGATCAGAAGCCTTGAATCCACAACTCGAACAGGTTCGTCTGCATACGCGTCGACAGTTTCTCTCTGACGCCAAGCTGGGTGTCGGCGCTCTGGCCTTGTCGTCGCTGATGGGAACTCAGGGGAAGGCGGCGCCCGCGGCTGTCATCAATCCGCTCGCCCCAAAGGCTCCTCATTTTGCCCCGACCGCCAAGCGGGTGATCTATCTGCACCTGACCGGATCGCCTCCGCATCTGGATCTGTACGACTACAAACCTGAACTGGTTCGGTTGAACGGACAGGACGCTCCCGAATCGTTCATCAAAGGCAAGCGATTCGCATTCACAACCGGGACGCCGAAGCTGCTGGGAACTCCGCGCACGTTCAAACAGTATGGAGAAGGCGGTGTCTGGTTGTCCGACGCGCTTCCTGGTTTGCAGACGGTGGCCGATGATCTCTGTGTAGTGAACTCAATGTTTACTGAGCAGTTCAATCACGCGCCGGCCGAACTGTTGCTCTATACAGGCTCGGCGCGGTCTGGTCGTCCTTCAATGGGAGCGTGGACCACCTACGGCCTGGGTTCGGAAAACGAAAACCTGCCCGGGTTCGTGGTTTTGATCTCGAGCGGGGTTCAACCCAACGGCGGCAAGAACTCATACGGCAGTGGCTTTTTGCCGTCGATTTTCCAGGGAGTTCAGTGTCGTTCGAAAGGCGACCCTGTGCTTTATGCGTCCGATCCGCCCGGAATGTCACGCGAGCTCCGACGCCAGACGCTCGATGCACTGCATGATCTGAATCAGATCCAGGCCCAAGAACTGGGGCATCCCGAAACGACAACACGAATCGCTCAATACGAACTGGCCTTCCGTATGCAGACTTCGGTTCCGGACGTGATGGATATCACCAAGGAAACGAAAGAAACTCTCGAAGCGTATGGGGCTCAGCCGGGCGCCGCGAGCTTCGCAAACAACTGCCTGCTGGCTCGTCGACTGTGCGAGCAGGGTGTGCGGTTCGTGCAGTTGTTCGACTGGGGTTGGGATTTTCATGGAACAAGTGCCGATCAAAATCTGACCGATGGTCTGACGAAGAAATGCGCGACCATGGACAAGCCGGTCACGGCGCTGATCAAGGATTTGAAGCAGCGGGGGATGCTGAAGGATACATTGATCGTTTGCGGAGGCGAGTTTGGCCGAACGCCATTCCGCGAAGGGCGAACCGCCGCCAGCACCAATCTGGGCCGCGATCACTTTCCAGACTGCTATTCCATGTGGATGGCAGGCGGTGGCGCCAAAGGGGGATTCACCTATGGTGAATCCGACGAATTGGCATTTTCCGTCGCGAAAGACAAGGTCCATGTGCATGACCTGCAGGCGACCATCATGCATCTGCTGGGCTTCGATCACACGCACCTGACCTATCGCTTTCAGGGACGCGACTACCGTTTGACTGACGTTCACGGCGAAGTTGTCAGGCCGATCCTTGCCTGACAACTTCGTTGCGTTGACGGAAGCACGCGCTGGGCCGCGATCCTATTGAGCCACGGATCGCGACGAAATGTCATGACATTTGCGATTCGCTGAATCGAAGTCGGCGGACACGCTGTGTGACCGTCAAAAACGCGGGCAATCCGAACGATCGCCTTCGGGGTTTTCATGTTTTAAGTGCTGGTATCAAAACTGGACTCGGGCTAAACTTCCCCCGCGAACGGCTCGCGATTGCGAGAGCCTGCTTCGTACTATCAGTTCATTTCGGACAAGTCAAAGCTGCCATGAAAGCCATTGCCGTACTACCGGGGAAGCCAAACAGCGTTCACCTCCGAGACATTCCTGCCCCGAAGTTGACCGACCAGCCCCACCCCCACGTCTGCCGGATTCCCGAGGGGCGTGCAGTCCTCGTAAAGACGTTGCAAATTGGAGTGGATGCCACCGATCGTGAAATTAACGAGGCTCTGTACGGCAACGCTCCGCCGACCGGCGAACATCTGGTGATCGGTCACGAAAGCTTTGGGCAAGTTCTTGAAGTCGGTGATAAAGTCACCGAACTCAAACCGGGAGACTACGTTTCATGCACAGTGCGTCGTCCCGGCGGATCGCTCTTTGACGTCATTGGACGAAATGACATCACCAGCGAAGAAGTCTACTACGAACGTGGGATCAATCTTTGCCACGGGTATCTGACCGAATCGTTCGTTGACGATGCTGAATATATGGTGAAGGTTCCCGTCAAGTTGAAACATCTGGGCGTGTTGTCGGAACCCGCCAGCGTCTGTGCCAAGGCCATTGATCAGGCGTTCCTCGCGCAACAGCGACTTCAGGTCTGGAACCCGAAACGCGCGTTCGTCATGGGATCAGGCCAAATCGGTCTGCTGGCGACGATGATGTTACGGCTGCGAGGGATGGAAGTCTTTACACTGGCCACTCGACCCGGGCCGCACCGTAAGCAAGAGATTGCGGAAGCGTACGGCGCGACCTACGTCAGTACTCGGCAAACGTCTCTGCACGATCTGGTGAAGAAGGTTGGCAAGCCGGACATCATCTTCGAAGCGACCGGCAACGCCGAAGTCTGTTTCCGTTCGATGGAAGTTCTCGCACATAACGGTGCCCTGATTTGGACCAGCATCACCGGTGGCAAGTCGGACGTCACAATTGATGCGGCGAAGATCAACCTGGAATGGGTGCTGGGCAACAAACTGCTGGTATCGAGCGTCAATGGCAACCGCCGCCATTTCGAACTGGGCATCGCGGCGTTGTCGCTTGGAGAACTCACCTACCCAGGGGTCACGGAACGAATCCTGACAAACCCCGTGGATGGTCTCGACAACTATAAGGAAATGATGAGGCTGCTGGTCGAGGATAAAGAAGCACTCAAAGTCTTCGTGAACATTGCATCCTGAAAAGGACGCACGAGAGACTTGATATGACAAGAGGCCTTGTGTGGCGGCGAATTGATGCCATCACTCAAGGCCTTTGGAAATGAGAGCGCCACGTCGGGCCCCGCGCTGTTTGCACCTATTGCGGGCCTGAAGCGGTCGGGACTTCGACATCGACGATCCGTGCGGTTGGCCGCATCAGGTCGACGACAATCGGAGTGGGTGTCTCCGCTTTGGACATGTTTCCTGCCGCATCCCGAGCGGCAACACGGACATAAAACTGAGGGGGCACACCAGGCCCAACCGTCCACTCAAACGAGCCGTTAACATCCTCTTTCCAATTGCTGATCGGTTCCCATGGACCATTCAGGTTGGCAGCATAGTAGAGGGCCACTGGCTTTTCAGCGGGATAGTCGTCCGTGATCTTCCAGCGAATCTGAAGGCGGTTGATGTTAACGCCATGCCCTTGCTGGATCGGGAATAGCTCAACGCTCGGTGGCGTCTGGTCGACGGCAATCACAATCGCAGGGGGCTCGTTCGGCAAGGGCGGATCATTCGAAAGCCCCGCACCACTGCGGACGCGAATGGCAAACCCATAAAGTCCGTCGTGTCGCACCTTCACATCGAACGGGCTGCGCTGATCGGGATCGTCATCATATTTCCACCACTGGCGGCCATTGTCCTCAGTGATAAACAATTCCACTCCGCCGACACCAGAAGGACCGACTTCATCGAGTTTGTAGGCGATCTGAAAGTGACAATTTGGAACGATACGGAATGGGGCATTCGAGCGTTGAGCGGGAATCGGCCGTTCGAACTCGGTCGAACGTGCCGTCGTCGGTTGCGGATTCGAAGGAATCGCGGGCGGTGGCGTGATCGGAGTTGCTGGAGAACCAAGCGACGCGTTGGAAATCTGCACGGAGTCGCTTTTGCCGCCTGTCCAACGTTCAGGCGTATTGTCGGTACGCGTACGCGAGACCAGGCGATCGGTCGAAGGCTCGTAGCGTGCCAGACCACCTTGGGGGTTGATGATGGGGCCAATATGATCTTCGGATGGCTCATGCCGATTGATGGGAATTTCAACAGCCGGAGGACGCCTCGTTGCGGACAGCGATTCCTCGGGTGAGGTCGAGTTGGCGATTGGTGGGCGGCGTGTAGGACGTGGACGTTCGGGGGCGTCACCGGATGCATTGATTTGCGACTCGGCCTGACCATGTCCGACATTTCCGGCAAGGTCACCAATCGTTCCGCGGACGTGTACCATCCCGGATTGATTGACTGTCCAGGAATGTTCACCAGTACTGCGCGCCGGAACTCGCAGTGCTTCCCAATCGTTGGAACCGGGGGCACGAAATTCCAGCTTCAGCGTGTTCGCATCAAGGTTGACGTCACTGGCACGCCAGTTGAGTTGGATCACACCGTTTGGAGACTGCTGCATCGAAAGGAACATGGCGGGCGGCGTCTGGTCAACGACGACAATCAGCCCTGTTTCGTAGGAGCCGCTCGGTGGATGAAGGTGATTGCGTCCGTCGAGCGTTTTCACCGAGAACCAATACTCTCCTTCAGAGGGGGATTGATACTCGAAGCGTCCGCCCTCGGGAGTCAGGGCTTGCGCAATGTCCCACGTCGCGCCATGGTCGCGCGAAACATGCAGTTGAATCTCGCGAGCGTTCATCCGCTGTAAGGCGGCCGCATCGAACTTAAACGGAATTCGAAACCGAGTCTTGTTCGTATGCGTCGGCTTGGGAAGCGTCGCAGCCTGTGCCGAAGTATCGACAATCGCCATCCCAGTCATCACGATGACTGCGGCCACGCTGCCGGCAAAATGCCTGATTCGGCCATTCATATTGGGACTCCGTTCGCCCACGACGTGCGATTCTGTCTCACCGAAATTAGAAATCACGGCACGAAAACAGCCGCACCATCCGCCTCTTCCAGAGACTTCTTTCGTCGCTATCGACGGAACGAGCCGGACAACTTGAACCGGCAAGTCACCCACATGGCAGGATAGGTAATGCGAGATGACTATTTCGACGGTGTCGCCGAAGTATTAATGCGTTGTGGCAGTTCCTGCCGCGAAGGGGCTTTCGCGGACTGCTGAACTTTGTGACGGCAGATGTCTTGATCTACACAGTTTCAAGGAGTTTTTGAATCCGATTTGAGACTGTCTCCGTGCTTTCATCAGGCCGTGAAGGGCAAGACGTCTTCCTTGGCAGCAATTGATTATCGTAGCGAGCGTCCATCGAGCAGACGCGGTCGTGCGTGATGATGTTCTAATACTTCCATCCACACTTGTGAAAGATTTCTCGCAGAATCTGAGATGGAGAATTGACGAAGAGCGCGTTCGCGCGATTGGGTTCTCAGTCGTTCTGCCCTGAGGAAATTCGTCAGTACCTCAATCACCGATCCTGCGAGGGCGTGATGATCGCGAGGTGGGACGAGCAAGCCGGTTTCACCGTCAAGAATGATTTCTGATGTGCCTCCGACATCGGTGGCGACGATGGGAACGCCACACGCGGATGCTTCCAACAGGACACGCCCGAATGGCTCTTGATTTGCCGGGTGGACGAGAAGATCGATTTCATTGAGAACAGCGGCAACATCTTCACGATGCCCGAGCAAGTGCAGGCGGTCGCTCAACTTCGATTGCGCGAACGTCTGGACGATGGTTTGTTCGAATTGGACACTCTCCAGTTTTTGTGACGACCGTTCGCCAATCACAAGAAAATGAGCGTGGGGCACCTTCGCGACAATCTGTGTGGCCGCGGCAGCCAAAACGTCTTGGCCTTTTCGCAACCCAATTTGACCGATGGTGGCAATCAACGGGAAGCGGCGATTCGGAGATCCCGCCCCAGTGACGGGCAATCCCAGTTCCGCATGCAATCGCCCCGTGCGTGCTCGGGGTTGAAAGTGGTTCAGATCGAGGCCGTTATGCACAACGGTACAGCGATCGTCGCAAAGACCTTGAGCGATGTGAAACCTGCGCGTCGCCTGCGAGACCGCGATGAGCCGTGTATTTTGGTTGAGATCGTTGATGGTCGCGCGGCTGAGTTTGATGATGTCGCGTAAATGAGATGACGTGGGAATCGGAAGTGTCGATGCAATTCTTCCGGTCCAACGTCCCATTGAGAGCGAATTCGCGTGCAACAGGTCGGGCTGACAGGATTCGATCAGACGCATCAGCTGCGATTCGACATCGCCTGACAACGATGGCAATCCTTGCGACGGCTTGAGCGGCCGGTCGATAACTTGGATCTTGCGGTCGTGCAGTGCATCGGCAAGCCGTCCGATTGAGGGAGCGATCGCGACAAATGCAAATCGCGGATCGTTCGCTTGCAGCCAGTCAATCGCAGCAAGCATGGAACGCTCGCCGCCGTTCAAAGTGGCGTATTCAAACAGCAGTGCAATGCGATAAGGCAACATATGGTGTGACGTTTGAAAAATCGGATCGGCCGAACGGACGCGCGGCTTACTTTTCAGACTCGCGCGCGATCGCATGCCCCAATTCTTCAATGGTGTCGCGTCCTACGGCCGAGTCGTGCGTGGACAGCCATTCGACTGCCGAGCGGGCCTGCTGCCAACGCTGCGTCTGATAGCAGAGAATACCCAGATTCAGGTGATCTTGTGCAGACTCAGGATTCAGGCAGAGCACCGCTTCGGTGTAGCGCAGCATCCTCTCGGCATCACGCGATTCGCGGGCCACATTCACAAGATTTCGCAGCATCCTTTCGAGGATCGCGCGTGACGTAATTGTTTGTAGATACGATTCCTGCCAGGGCAATCCTGAAAGTTCTTCGCACATCGCCTGCGCTTCTGCGGGGGTGAGCGATTTTCCACGATCGAAGACATCGACCAGTTGAGCGGGTCCGGTTTTAGGTTCATGTCGAGTGAGAAAATGGCTGGGCATACCAACGCCGACGATGTTCAAGTTGAGTTGCTTGGCAATTTCGATGTACAGGACGGAAAGTGTGATCGGAAGTCCTTCGCGATCCTCGAGAACTTCATTGATGTAGCTGTTGGAACGGTTCCCATAGTCCGTACGGCTGCCATGAAACCCTTGTTCCTCGAACAAATATCGATTGAGCGCCGCAAAGCGTTCTTCTTCGGTTGAGTTTTCTGCGACCGCAGCGCGGATTCGCGCGGTATGACGTTCGAGTTGTCCGATGTAGGCCTCAAGCTCGAGTTCCGGATTGTCTAGCTTGGAGATCAAGAGCGCCGCTCTCAACAAGTCGATCTGATCACGTTGAATTTCTGACTGGAATTCGCTGAGGGTTCTTCGAGTGTGGATGTCGGTTGCAAGTCGCCGAAGTTGTGCGGCACGCGATTCCAGCGCCTTCGCCTGATGTTCCAGGAATGCGTCGACGACGGCCCCTTCACCTTTGAGCTGCTGTAGTGCCGTGGTGAATGACGAATCCTCGTGCGTCATTCCTTCGACAGCTTTCGTGATTCGCTCCAGTGCGGCCGCATCAGGTTTATTTTCCGTTAATCGCTCGCCCACTCGAAAGCTCTTGAATTCGGCTTCTGTCTGACGGAACTTGCACAGGCCGACACTGCCAGTCTTGTAGGTGGAATCGTCCACCTCGAAGACTTGTTCACCATTCAGGAAGCAGAACACGCGGTCGGATTCCACGCGGACTTTCAGCAAGTTCCAGCCATCTTTTTTCAGATTGTTGGCGCGGGTTTCCCGCAAGACAGCCCAAGAATAAACATCGGGACCGTCAAAGCGACTGAACCGGACATTGCCGTTGCTTGGATAGAATCCATAATGCTTGTCGCCGCCGTCGGAATGAAACACCAATCCCGCAGCCCCATCGCCGGGGGTGAACTTGACCTGCACCGACATTTCGTAGGGAACGACTGGTTGTGCGGTTTTCGAAATGCAAACCGCGCGACCCCCAAATCCACCCCCCCGCCCATCGACGGCAATCTGTCCGGCGCGTTGACGCCATCGTCCGCCGGGAAGCACCGTCCACTCATCGGCGTCAATGGTTCCAATCGTCAGCCAGCGACTCATCGGGATCGGATTGGGTTTATCGAGCAGTGGCTTGAGCGCATTCACGGCAATTGCAAAGCCCAGATTTTCGGATTTCAGGGATTTCAATGTCAGCAGTCCATGAACATGCCCTTGCAGATCCAGCAGGGGACCACCACTGTTGCCGCGTTCGATCGGCAGCGCAATCTGAAGCATGTTTCGTCCGTCGATGTCGCGGCGGCCGGACAAGACTCCACTGACGACGCTCCGTTCCAGCCCCAGCGGATTTCCGATGGCGATGACGGCTTGCCCTTCACGAAGTTCATCGGAATTTCCCAAAGGAAGTGTCGGTAGATCGCGGGCGTCGATCTTGAGGATTGCAAGATCCTGTGAGCGTTCGGTCGCGTGGACTGCGGTGACATCAAACTTGCGGCCATCATGAAGTTCGATCTGGATTGGACGAGCTTCACCGATGACGTGCAGATTCGTCGCGATCAGTCCATCGGCCGACAAGATGAAGCCGGCTCCAAGCCCTTGACGCTGTCCATCGCGGCCGGTGAAGGTCACGACCACGACGGACTTTTTCGCACTCGCGGCAAGTTCCTGAACGGTTTTCTCGGTCGGACGAACTGCGGCGTCCGAGGTCTTCGACGTTTCGGTTGGTGTCTTGACCGGGTCGTCCGCCCTCGCGCGTGTCTGTCCTGAGATCAGCAGGATCATGACAATCAGATGCACTGCAGGCAGGTTGATTCGAACGAACCTCATGAACGGCCTTTCTGAAGCATTGACCTGAGTGCGATTTGCCGCGGCAGCAAGATTCTATGCGGTAAGAATTGTGGCGTCCAATTGCGGAATCCCGCTGGGCATACATTGTCGCAGGAGGATCCTCGTGAATCGTCTGGCCAAAGTTCTTAGGGATTCTTGATGACGGAACCGAGAATCGTGCGCGCGACCTGCTGCAATTGAGTCTTGGTAAATGCCGGTGCGAACTGCTGAATCTTCGTGCCCGCGGAAATCAACTGGCCAACGACCTTCCATGCACGCTCTTGGTCGTATTCGCGATGCAGCGATCGCACGAGCGAAACGGCGCGCGCTTCATCAAGGAATAGAGAGATTGTCGGCAGGAGATACTCGTTGACGCCGAAGACATGTCCGTGCTCTCGATCGGTGCAAACGGGAACCATCGATTCAACACGACTGGCAAACGTCTGCCGCGCAAATTCGACCGCCGCATGAATGCTGTGTTCTTTCGGACGTGTTGGCTGCTCCCACGAATAGGGCGGTGCCCACTCCATGACGGGGCTTAGCCCGTCGATTTTCGAAACGACACCGACGATCGCCGGGGGCTTCAGTCGATGCTGGTCCCGGAACCAAACGGCCAGGTCATCAAGGGCTGTTATGTCGGCTTGCTTGGCGGGAGACCGTGCATCAAGGACGAGCAGGACGAGATCGGCATTTCGAACCGCCTCGCGCGTTTCGGACATTTGTTCGCTGGTGGCTCCCGAATCGCTGTAGCCCGGTGTGTCGAGCAGGATGAGTCGATCCGAATTCCCTTCGACTTGCATGTCATAACGCGCAACAGATCGTGTCAGGGGTAAAATGTCGACGGCGGCTTGCTGTTCGCCGATCAAGCAATTGACGAGGCTCGACTTTCCGGCTTTCACTTGGCCGATGACTGCAATGGTGACGGAAACGGGCTCTGTGCGGTTGGGCGGTTGAGCTTCTCGTGGGGCATCGGTCACCTGGGGAGCGGGCTCGAGCCGATGCATTGCCGCACGATATCGAGCCGACCCACCCCGCAGTCGGCCACTATTCAGTTCGATCAGATAGAAGCCCAGTTGCTGCACGAAGATGGCATAGAAGGCTCCGAGTACGTTCGTCTGGATCTGCTTCGACATCGGATCGACGAAGGCCTTGGACACTGCATAGCGTGCGACACTGACCGGGTTGATAATGACCGACGCCAACCAGCCAATATTATTGATCGTTCGCCACCAGGCCGGTGCGTTGGCGAGCATTTTCCATTGCGCGACCGTGACCAAATGACTTCCAGGTACATTTTCACGCAACAGCTTTTCGAGATCTTCAGCAACCAGTTGGACAACGGTCAACAGTTCGACTACGGAGACCGCCCCCAGTGGGTCAGTTGCTTTCGGGTGATAATGTTTGGCAAACGCGGTTGCGATCTCGATGGTGCGTGTCGTGTAGAACTGGGGATCAATCAGTTGCTCGCCGGTGAATTCCGCGACTCGTTTTTGTTCCGCTTTGATGATTGCGGCCGCAGACTGATCCCGCGGCGTCCAGTGAATTTTCGAGCCGACTTCGGGAAGTGGGACTTCGATTCGATTGACGAGCTGAAGTACGACCCACGCCAAACTCCAGCAAATCGGAATCGCCCACGACAACCAGAACCAGTGGCCCGAGTTCCAGATTGCCCAGGCACCGACTCCGGCCATCAACAAGATTGGCAGTGTGATCAGGGCGGCAACCAAAACGAACGGCCAGCGTGACATCAGAGTTGTTTATCCTTTTCCTTGGGAATCTTCTCGAAGTTCTTCTTGAATTTTTCGAGCATCGTTGGAAGCTTCACATCCATTTGCTGGAACAGGTCCATCACGCTTTTGCGGACTTCCAAACAACGTTTATAAGCGTCATCGTCATGGCTCTCAAAATATCGCCGTCGAAGGACCTGATTGCGTCTTTCAACCGAAAGCTTTTCCACTTTTCGCCGTTCGTCCGGCTTCATCGAATTCAATGCCTTTTCACGCTCGTCATTCGAGATCTTGATCGAAGAATCTGCCTGCTTCACGATTCCCATGAGAAGCAGCCTTACGGCTGTCTCGCGAGGCGATTCGCCCATGGCGTTTGAATGCGTGATCAATTCCGCCGTTCGCTGTTTGATCGCCTTCTTGATCTTCGCCAGTGTGTCATCATCGGGCCATTGGCTATATGACTGCTTCCACTGCGCATGCGCATTGATGATCTGCGTGTATTGCGTTAACTGAGGCGCGTCGAATCCGGGTAGGCGTTTTTCCGGCGGCAAATCATTAACCAGGGCCTTCATCGTCGTTGTCAGATCGGCGATGTCGAATCCGTACGGTTGATCGATCTTGCGGCGAATGAACGAAAGTGTCTCGACATCCATTCGTTCAGCCGTTTCGTTCGGTCGATCGTCTTCGTCTTTCGATTTGTGATCCTGCTCTTCTTTCAGTTTTCGAATCAATGCAATTCTTTTGCCCGTGTCTTTTTCACGCTGAAGCTCGTCCCTCTGAATAGGAGACAGTGTGTCCAGCCAATCGGCATACGTTTGGAGAAGAGCCGTGAGTCCCCCATTCGATTTTCGATCGGCGATCAAGGCTTCATGAAGCGTGCGAACACGCGAGCGTTCTTCGCCGCTCAGCTGTTCAAATTCGGCGACACGTCGGTCAAACTGTTCACGATCGCTTTTTGACAAGTTCTCGAGTCGCTTCACGCGATCCTCGATGACCTGTCGGTCCAGCGCCGAAAGCGGCGCGGTCAAGAGTTGAGCGGCAATGAGGGCAATCGTCAGGGCAACACGGTGTTGCATGGCTTATTTCTCCTGAGGTTCCTCGAAAACGCCGGAAAACTTCAGTTGCCTCAGAAATTCGATGTCACCTGCATCTCGATATTTGTTTAGGTTTTCGATGATCGGCAAGTCGCGGAGGATCTCTTCATTTCGGTCTGGAATCCAATCACGGGTGATCTCGAATCCCAGCCAGGCCGATCCGCCTAACGCCACAATCCAGCAGCAGATGGTTGCCGTGCGAACCAGATATCGAAACCACCATTGGTCCGTCAGAACGAAGGGGGCTTCCATCACTTTCAACGACGTCAGGGTGCGGGTGGCAAAATCGTCTGACGCGCGAATCGTGGGAAGTACGTCCAGCAATTCAAAAGTCCGTGCCAACGCTTCGACTTCGTGACGGGCAACCTCGCTGCGCGCGATGATCTGATCGATCGTGCGTGCCTGCTCGTCGGGCAATTCCCCGTCAAGGTAGGCGACCAGATCGTCTCGTTGTTCGGCGCTTAGGCGGACGGATTTTTCCATGTTGCAGTTCGTCAGATGCGGTCCATCAGCAACCATGGGCAGGGGCTGACACGGTCATGTGTGTTGTACGGCGTACCGATGAGTGATCGATCCCGCTTGTGCGCGTCCATTTTGGAAGCGTGCCATTTCAATTTCACCAAATGTGCTGCTTTGCGAATTACTTTCCCATTTGCATGTAGGGTTCGAGGGCCTGACGCAAAGTGTCGCGGGCACGTGACAACAAGGACTTTACGGCAGGCACCGAGAGTTCCATGGCGTCGCTGATTTCCTGATAACTCATTCCTTCGAAGCGGTGCAGCAGAACCGTTAATCTCTGGCGTTCGTTCAATTGATCCATCGCTTGCTGTACCACCGCCTGCAGCTCGCGTTTGTCGAGTTGACGCGTGGGGGTCATGGCCGACTTTTCCGCCAATAGCCGATCGTCGGGATGAATCGAATTCTGCGACGACGATTCGCCGGTTGGCAACGCGATCTCTTTTCGGCGGACCTTACTATGGTGTGCATTGATCGCCAGATTGTTGGCAATTCGAAACAGCCATGTCGAAAACTTGGCGTTGGGCTGGTACCCATGACGCGCCCGGTAAATCCTCATGAAGACTTCCTGGACCAGATCTTCGGCAGCCTCCTGATTTTGGGTCATGTGAAAAAAGATGGTTGTCAGGCGATCCTGATAGGCGACAACAAGCTTGGAAAATGCATCATCGTCGCCCTTCTTCGCGCGCAGCATCAACTGGACCTCGGGATCGTGGAGATATCCCGAATCTTCGACGTTTGCCACAGTGTTCATGGTCGCAGTCACAGCGTTCCGTTTTCCGGAAAACGTCCCGGCGACTTCCCTCTCATCAAACACGCACGAGGTCAGAAAGTTTCGGCCGAAGACCAATATTTTGTTCGTCGCGACATCATGTCGATTGGCGGCCTTGGAGGGAAGAGATCTTGAACGAACTGATCTGAATCGGCTGTCATGTGCGTTTTCAGGGGCCAGTCGATGTCAGCCAGTTCTTCGGCCGTCGCTTTAACGAAGCTCACCGCTTCTCATTACTGCGAATCCGGCCGCGACGCCATAATGGTCGGCGACAAATTTGTCAGGATTCACATGAAACAACGGCCGCAAAACACCCAGGCGGCCACTGGCGGAAATTTTTCGGTCAACATTGGCCGTCGTCTCACTACAACGTCCGCCCTCCATTGACGTGGAAGAGGGCCGCAGCCACTTCGACAATCGATTCTCGCGGTGACTGCGTCGTGGCCCGGGTTACCGCCTTTTCGCTTGCGGCTTGGCCTTGTTGCGTTCGATTTGATTATTCTTCAAGACCACTTGTTTTGAATTTGTGACATCGATGCCCTTTCCGATATTCAATCGATACAAGTGACGATCTCTGCCGGCCGCCTGGTAATAATTCGTCTCCCGCATTTTGTTATCTTCTACCAAGACATCGCTGGCGGCATTGATATAGATGCCATTCAATGCCGCGCGATCGATCACGTTCCCTCGAATTACGATCTTGCGATTCCCTGACGGAACAGTCGTGGTCGAAGAGAGCTTTTTGTCCCATGTGATGGGCAGCTTGACTCCCACACTGATCGCACCACCGTCCGGCCAGCCGTTGACGGCGGTCGTTGAATAGGTATTGATATCGGTCAAATGATTCCCAATGATCTGCACATTGGTCACCCAGCCGGCTTCTCCCCAAAACGGATATTCTGGGCCCAGTGCAATTCCCGCCATTTTCGTGCGTTCAATGCGATTGTGCTCGATGACTCCATCGGATGCGTCAATGCGCAGTCCACGCCCTCGATTATCATGAAAGACGTTATTTCGAATCACGAAATTGGGGCAATTCAGTTGTGGGATATCACACACGACACCCAAAGGCAGGTCATCGAGTGATTCTTCAATCGTGACCTTAAATACGAACGCATTGTCGAGACCTTTGTTGTCAATCGCCTTTCTAAGTATTGCCAAAGCTTCTGGCAGGTCTTGCTGCTCGCGTTCTATTGTTGCGATCGTCAATTCTTGCATTACGCTATACGTATTCGGGTCCATACAGCGCAGCATGTCGCCGGGCTGAACGAGTTGATCAAGTGGATCCTTGATCCTGTAAGCAACCCATGCCGTACGTGGCGGCTCGAAGCCGACGAGTGCCAACGTGGGACCATGAAGGTTCACCCCATCGTCTCCTTGAAAACCAAAATCACAATTCTCGATCGTCGGACCGAAGCGTGAGTTCGCATAGTGAACGCCGTCCGACAGCGCCGCCAATAGTCGATCTCTCGTCGCTCCCTCTGGCCGAGGCCCGCGCGCGATCGTGATATGGTCAAGCACCATACCGCGGCCACTTTGGGAGACGAGAATCCCCGAATGGAATAAAGTGATATCCTTAAATGTCAGATTGTCGCACTGATTGACACTGATTCCGGAGATGCCGCTGCTCTTCAGCACGATCGAGTCGCCGACCTTGACATTGACGATACCATCTGGAAATGAAGCAAGATGAAGACGCGCGGTATCCGCATCAATCGTTTGTACGTCTTTTGCGTAAAGATCGGGAACTCCTCGCTTCCATTGATGGGATTCGGGATCGAAAATTCCGATGCTCGTCGGCTTGAATGTCACTGGAAATTGCGGATAACCGGCGTCCACTTTGAACTCAATCCATGCCGCGGCGGGGCCATTTGGCGGTGACACAGCCGAAATGGTACCCTGGGTAAACTGGAGTGGAGATTGATCCAGCGTAAATCCGGAAAACGTCATGTCATGACAGCGAGTCAAGCTGATACCGATGCCAGCCAGCAGAGTAACTCCGTCACCGTTCACCGTGAGATTGCCAATGTCCTTGAGATTCACTCCGTAGTTCGATGACGTGTAAATCCCGGGTGGAATGGTCACCTCGGTTTTTCCGTCCGCGTGCGCTTGTACGATCATATCCGCAATTTCATTGCCAGCGGCTGGACAATGAGCGGCAAGAATGCAAACGACGGCTGCAACCTGGCAGCTCAAGTAAATCCATCTGGTCGTTGTCATTTCTCTGTCTTTCGTTTTAGCTCACTCAACACGACATTCTTGGAAGGCGATACGCGAACAAGTTGATCACTCCAGACCAACGTCTTGAGAGCGATTTCCGTGCCCAACCGCCGATGATCCTGTCACCTTCGACGGTCGACAACGCGAGTGATGCAACGACAGCGAGGTTATTGGAAGTCAGGTCGCCTGGGTAGCGGACACTTGCGACCACACCCTTCAATCACCATGAAAACTTCTTAAGCACACACTCTCCGGAAATGGACAACTTCTGGAGGTGCCCGCAATTCGTATGCTGCAAAAGCAAGTATCCAAGATGCAGCGACGACATGATTCGCGCAGCGAGCGGCAATTGCGTCCGTCACTCGCGACTTAAGTCAAGATTGCCGGGGGGGGGCATTTCGTGGGTACTTGCAGCCGCACTAGTGCCCGACGGCAAAATGTGTGCGATTCCGGCCAATATGAGACTGCTGTTCACATCCACGGTTCACAGTCACCCCAAAAAGTGAATGACGCCGTTCCGAAGCCGACCACGAGATGCATGTGTTTGGCGAAGCAAACTTCGCCGGGCATCGAAATCGGTTCTCCGTTTCTGCACGCTTGTGATGTTCCCGAACGCGATTCACAATAGTATTCAGTGATACGATTCATAAGTGTCCCGAAATTGTGAGAAGTCCGATGAAACTGCGACGCCGGGATTTCTTACGGATCGGATGTGGACTTTGCGGAGCCGCTTCGCTCGGTTCGCCGTCAGCCTGGGCTCAATCTGAAGGCCAGGACGAAGCGTCGACAATTCCTCAAGTCGTACTGACATGGGGGACCAACGGCCATGGCGAGGGGGAGTTCAATATCCCGATTGCGATCGCTGTGAACAAAAGCGATGAGATTCTGGTGACGGACTTTCGGCAATCGAACGCGGAAGCCAAGTCGCGCGTGCAGCGATTTGACCAAGAAGGCCGGTTTCTCGACGCATTTGAAACCGATCCCATGCCCGGGGGCTTGGCGTTGGACAAAGACGGCCTGTTGTATGTCACACATATGATGAAGCACAAAGTGGCTGTCTATGATCCCGAAGGCAAACTCGTCAGAGAATTTGGCAAGCAAGGATCGGCCCCGGGTGAATTCGACCAACCGGGTGGGATCGCGATTGGTCGAGATGGGATTGTCTATGTCGCCGATCAGGCGAACCAACGCGTGCAGCAACTCTCACCTCAGGGATCGCCCCTTGGCGCGTGGGGTAAGCACGGCATGGCGACGGGTGAATTTGGTGGCAACTCGTCCCCCCGAGGCCGTGGCGGCGGGCCGCACTTTCTGGCCTTCAACAGCGACGGAGATCTCTACACGACCGAGGCGTCAGTCGGTCGGGTGCAGAAGTTTCACCCCGACGGCACATTTGTTCTCGCCTGGGGAGATAACGAAGTCGGTCCCGGCCATTTCGGCGGCCACAGCTACATGCCAGGCCCCCTGGCCGTCGCAATCGACCACAACGACCGGGTGTGGGTGAGCTCCACAAACCACCACGTCCAACAGTTTACCGCAGACGGCCACTTTATTCGCAGGGTGGGCGGAGAAGGAAAAGAACCTGGCCAATTTCGCCTACCCCATGGCCTGGCATTCGACAGCCAGCATTTTCTATACGTTGCCGATGCCCGGAACTCGAGAATTCAAAAACTCTCGATTTGAGTCACTTGAATCAATTCACTGAGGTTCACATTCTTGCAGCGCCATGACCGCGAAGGCCGTTCCAGCATGTGTCAGGTAATGCTTGCTGTCTTTCCAGAGTGACCGCGTAAACCATCGGCCACTTTCGCGCTGATGGCTCTTCAGCCAATTGACACCACGCTCGATGCGCGCGTCGTTGGCAGGAATCCCACTCCGACGCAAGACGTAGACGACGAAACCTGTTCCGTATCCGTCACTGACTTCAGTCTCTTGCGGCTCATCATTGAAGCGCTTCCAGTCGCCGAGCGTTGCCAGGCCCCATCCACCATCCGCCTTTTGCAAGGCCAACAATTCATTGACAATCTGCTGCTTTTCCGGATCGCTCAGCAACCCACTCACCGCTGTCGACGCCCACAGCACCATCGCTCGATGGTGCAGCATCGTCCCGGGATTCTTCTTCAAATAGTCCTGCAGCTTCGCCATTCCCTGCTGGGCATTTTCAGTTTGGGCGTAGTTTTCGGGCGCCACGCCAACGGCCAGTGCGGCCAGTGCGATACCGTAGTGATCGTCCGATTCCATCGGTGGCCAATTGCACTTGATCCAGGTGAACCCACCGTCATCACGCTGGACCGTCCACATCCTATCGAGCGCCTGCCGTGTCAGCGGATGCAGCTTGCCCGTCGTTGCGGCGTCGTTAAACGCCAGCGCCGCCCCCGTGGCCACAATCTCCGCATCCCAACGCGGCCCGCTTTCGACCCAGCGGCGCGTGATCAGCTCTTCTGCAGACTGACGTACTTCGTGCGCAGTGGTGTCTGAATCCGACTTTGCCGGCCGAGCGTAGAGGTGAGCGTAGTTCGTGTGACAGGTGAAGCACTTACGATCCTTCTGCCACTGAAGCGCGGCCGAATCGAGAAACGACGTCGCCTTCTCCAGTGAGAATTCGCTGGCCATCGGCTCATCCCGGCGATTCGGCCCGGGATCAACGACGCTGGACGACGTCACAGCCTCGGCCGATTCGCCGTTATTCGCGATCCCTAAAACCGAAAGCAAACCCACACACGCGATCAGCACGACGTTTGATTTCATCGACACGCATCTCCAATGGGGCGGACAGTCAGAATCGCGGAATCAGAATCTGCAACGGCGACAAGTCGCTCGACGAATCAAGGATCGAAATCCGCCTGATCCAACCGGCGGCTTAGACATATTTTGGAATCTTGGGCTCCGGGATTTCATCGATCAGGCGTGCAATCACAGAATCCGAGGTCATGCCTTCGGCCTGTGCCTGAAAGTTCGTCGAAAGGCGATGTCGCAATACGGGGATCGCAACCCGGCGAATATCCTGAATCGAGACACTCGCCCGTCCATCCATTGCGGCGATTGCTTTACCGCCGGCGATCAAGAATTGACCAGCACGAGGTCCCGCCCCCCAATCCACCAATTCCCGAATGAATTTTGGTGCGGTGTCATCGATCGGCCGTGTCGCACGAACAAGTCGCGCCACATAGTTCACCGTCAATGGGCCAATCTCGATCGCTTGGATTTGCTTCTGCAAATAAAGGATCGCTTTCGCCGAAAGAACCTTCCGCACTTCCTGACGCTCACTCGCCGAACTCGCATTCAGAATCTGCTCTTCTTCCGCCAGATTTGGGTAGTCAACCTTCACGTTGAACATGAAGCGGTCGAGTTGCGCTTCGGGCAACGGATATGTCCCTTCCTGTTCAATCGGATTTTGCGTGGCGATGACGAAGAATGGTTCAGGCAACTGATAGGTCGTCTGCCCCACAGTCACCTCTTTCTCTTGCATCGCCTGCAGCAATGCGGCTTGTGTTTTCGGAGGCGTTCGATTGATTTCGTCCGCCAGGAGAATATTCGTAAATACCGGACCTTCAACAAAACGGAACTCACGGCGACCGGCATCGTTCTCATCCAGCACGTTGGTACCGGTGATATCCGATGGCATCAGGTCGGGCGTAAACTGGATGCGTTTGAAATGAACATCTAGGATTTGGGCAATTGTGGAAACCGTCAGGGTTTTCGCCAGGCCAGGCACCCCCACGAGCAGGCAGTGTCCGCCCGTGAAAATGGCTGCCAGAATCTGCTCGATGACCGCGTCTTGCCCGACGATCACCTTATGCAGTTCCTCGGCCATCAGTTCGCGATGTTTCCGAAATTTTTCCAGGAACTCATCGAAATCCGGCTTCTTTTCCGCCAAGTTGATATCCCTTCATTTCACCACACACACAGTCGAATGCCTGAATGAACCGCGGATCACCGATTGCACACAGGTCACTGGCATTGCGCCAGCTCATCGACGAGCCTCGTCGAATTCCGTTCAGACAGCATCGTCACTGTACGGAACGGATTGTCCGTTGAAAAGCGGCGAACACCCCGCCGCGTTTCCGAGGCCGAATTCAGGCAACTGGAATTACTGTTGCGTGGATCAGACCAAGGCGAGAGAGCCGAAATGCGGAAAGGGAGGGACGCATCGTCCGCGGCACAGATTCCTCGAGCTGCCGCATCTGCATCGTCTACCTCCGAGGACGAAGATATCTGGCAAGGCCCCAACCGGCACATAAGGCCGCGATTCCAGCACCAATCCGCGGATCAAACCAAGTACCAGAAGTTGTCAGCCTCTCACCGAACGTAATTGCCTCGACTTCGCCGGGGGTAAGTTTACGTCGCCGCGCAGGGGCAACTTGCTGGAACCATTCACGATCCTTTTGATCAAACACAATCGCATTTTTTCGGAAATCTGTAACCTGTATTGGGCCTGACGTTTCGTTCAATTTGCAATCAACCACTGTCGCCGACGCCACTTCGAAAAGCTGGTCATTGTCAGAGAAATAGCGATACGTATTCGAATTCGCGGGCTGCGGCCTCGATACAGCGGTCCATGAACTTGGAAGCCATTCTTTCGCCTCGGTCACTGCGTACTTAATGTCGACTTGCTCCCGAAGCAAACGGTTCTTGGTTGTCGTCGTTTTCAGAATCAGAAACTCACGCTGCGGATCGACCCAAAACCGACGCATGAAGGAACTATTATGACTTTCGGTCCTCTCTTCGAGGATCAAACATGGCACACCATCCACCCAGGCCCTTTTGGGCAAGACCTCGCAACGATCAAAATCGCAATCAATCCCATAGGGCGAAAATGGCCGAAATGCCAGTATTGGTCCGCGCCAAAAGAGATCGCCCAAGTCGCCAACTCGATCGCACCACGGATTCGGTCGATCAAAGATGATGCCGAATCGCCCACGATCATTCCCATCGAGAATCTCATCGCAGCGCCTTTCGGCGTCGCTCACGATATCGAGGCGCATTCGCCCCAAATCAGGGGAGATGGAACGTGAAAACCGCGAATTGAGAGCCGCGAGAAAATCGTTGTGGATCGGTGTTCCAGAAAAGCCTGTCGCACGCGAGAAGTCGATTCGCGAATTCAGCCAAGGGGTTGAACAACCAAATCCAGAAGGAGTGATCACGAGACGGCTTTTCTCTGTACTTGGATACCAATCCGAGAGCTTTACCGTTGCTCGAAACGCCGATGCGATCGTCGAATCCGTGGCGGGCTGCGTCCACTGCATTTGAACGTGTGGGAACAATTCTTCGCGGCGTTTCCACGCGCGGGCAATCTGCGTCACCTCGACGGACGTCGATGCCAGCGTATCTTCATCCTGAAATTGAGCAGAATGAGACTCATCCGTGTCGGTCGAATCCACGTGAGTAAGCGTTGCTTGCTCAGAATACCGCACGCGAAGGTTTCGAATCTCGACACAAGCGCCTAATTTCCCCTCCACGACGAATCCAACGCACGCGTCGGTGTTCGGCGCAACCCACCTTTCCCCATCCAGCAGTGACCAACCATTTAACTCGACTGAGATCCGCCCCGAAGTAAACTGCAATCGCAGATCGTTCCACCGCCCCGCGACAAGCGCGTGCTCTGCTTCCGGTGAGGACGCGCAAACGCAACGGTTATTCGGCCATGAATAGACGCCCCCCGCGCTAATACCATCGAGTGAGACATTGACGGTTGAACCGGATACGGAATTTTCGTCCGATGGTGGGAAAAAGCCCATCGAAAAGCGTTCTGCTTCTGGCGATGAACGAAACTCGAAATGAAATTCGGTCAGTCCGCTCGAAGGAATTGCTGAATATGTCGGTGCGACAGGACCAATGTCCTTTTTGGACACGGAGGCCGCCTCATCCGGTCGCAAGTGAGCTTGATCGGACGAGATAATGGACGCCACTTGAGAGGGGTATTCGCTGGCACGAACGAGTTCAAAGGGTCCCGATCCCTCAACGCGCTTCGCTCGATTTTGAATCAACAACCAACGATAGAGCGCACAATTCCGGTAGGCGAAACTCCACGCATCGTGAAGATCCATCCTTCCGTCTTTCTGACCGCGCAATTCCGAGTGACGAGCACTCAGCCCCGCGGAGAGCAACGACTGGAAATTACTGCAGGCATTCGCAAAGACGCCGGCATCTTCCGCAACAGAAAACATCCACACCGGTAAGCGCGCTGCCGCAATCTTCTCAACCGTCCGCTGATCCGTTCCCGCAGAAATTGGAACGATGGCCGCAAACAGGTGTGGAAATTCAGCCGCAATCGACCAGACCCCAGCTCCCCCGGATGACAATCCTGACAAATACACTCGATCGGGGTCGGTGTGGTACTCGGCCGCAGTTTGATCCAAAATTCCAAGTGCCACTTTCACCAAACGTTGATCCGAGACCCAACTGCTGTTTTCAGGACATTGAGGCCACACCACGACAAATGGAAAACTGTGTGTTCGTTCCCAAATTGCGGGTGCAATTCCGTCAATGAGCGGTGCGATTCCATCGCTACCATTCTTGCCGTGGCCATTTAAATACAGCATCAGCGGCAATTGATCATGAGGCGTCATCGCATACGGTACGAACGCAATATAGCGATGAACGATGCCGTCATCATCGATGAAACTTTTGTTGATAAATCCGCGTTCCAGGCCATACTTTGTCGATTGCTTTGCACGATCGAGAAGCCGTCTTCCTTCCGTCGCAAGAAACAAATACAGGAAATTGACGATCATCAATCCCCCAACAGCCACGATCCAATAACTCCGAGTGCGAGATCCAGGCGTATTCACAGTCAGAAAACTCCACTCGATGTGATTGATTCCTATTCCGGCCGTGGTTTGAAATCCGCCGATCAATCACAAGTCACGTCAAAATGGCATGTCAACCTGGTTCGTCGAATCACGCGCGTGCATGAAATACCAAACATCTGGATTGATGCTATCAGAGATGAAATGCGAAGAACCGTCGGCCGTCAGAACATGCACCCCTCCCGGATGCATACTCCGGGAAGTCGCCTGCGCGTTAGATTCGATGTCGGAAGGCCTTCCGTAAAGACATGGCATGCGCAGCTTTTGAAGCTGATCCGCGCCGATCTGATCCGTCATTGCGCGACATCCGGTGATGTCATCTGAGCTTGCATCTTGATTGTTTGGCCCCGCTCCGTCTTCTGTCCGAAGTGTGATGCCATGTCGTGCTGTCAAACTTGCTCCGACGAGGCCAAGCGCCCACGAGCCCCGGGGATCCAGAGGAGATACTCCAGCTCGTACCTCATCGATCATGACAAAATTCGACGCACCGATCAGAATGTCCTGAAATCCGATCGAACGATTCACACCGCCCGCACCACTCCCCCAGAGCGATGTGTTTTTATTCATCAGATCTGGATTATCGACATGAAATCCGTCCTGACAATCCGATTGAAGCTCGAAGATGCAGCCACGTCCGGGGCCGATATTCATCGCATAATTTCCGCGAGAATAGCGATTCGTGGACCCACCTGCCAACTGGTCTCGAACGAAGGGTGCCTGGTTGAAGGAATCTTCGCCACACTTCAATGCGGCAATCGACGTGGCACGAAGAGTTGCATTCTGAGGGGCACTAATCGGCAATGCGGGATTGAAGGAATTCCAGAGTCCACCTTCACCGAACGACGGAAGAAGCATGACCGCCCAGTTGGCGTGTACTCGGTCAGGGTCGGTCGGCGTCGTCAGACCAAGTGCCACACGGTCGTAAATTCCAACCGGCCTTCTTCCCTGCCCAATGGGCTCTCCCGGAGGACCTCCCCAAACGACGGCCGGCGGAAAGCTCTTGAACTGGTCATGGTAGTTGTGAAACGCCAAGCCGATTTGGCGCAGATTGTTGAGGCATGAAACCTTTCTTGCCGCGGCCCGCGAAGACTGGACTGCCGGCAGAATCAACGCGAGCAATAATGCGATGATCGAGATCGCAACCAGCAGTTCCACGATCGTAAATCCGGGGCGAACTGATACCGAAGTTCTGTTCATGGTAAAGGTCCTCTCAGGTTTAGGCCATTTTCTGCAAGTGTCAATGCCCTGACGCGCTGCTGTGATCGTCACGGAACGTGGAGGTTTGACGATCAATCAAGCTCGCCGAGACGTCACAGTTTCCACGAAACCAAACCACTTCTCGATCTCGAGCGAACCAGCGCGAGCATGGCACGAAACTCAGAACGCGGATTCATTCATTGGCAACGTCATATTCATGCGACCCACGTGTCAACGCGACGCTTGCCGAACGTCGCCATCACGCGTCTTTAACCTAGTCGAATCACGATATTGCGACGATACAATGCATAAAACACCAACCAGCACAGCATGAATTGGACGATTGCCAATAGCACTTCATTGTATGGGCCGAGCACCGACTCGAAGGCATAGCCCAAGACTCTCTGTGCATACTTGTCGAATGGAACCAGTTCGTGAGCGGCATAGGCCGCGAGCGAGTTCTTACCGAAAACGATCCATGGCATCGTAAACGCACGCCCCCCCCAGGCCTCAATGACCTGACCGAATGCCGCCAAGAAAAGGCACGTGATCCCGAACGTACAGAGCGTGTAAGAGGTGGTCCAGTATCGCTTGCTGATCTGAATCCATCCCTCCATCAGATAGGCGGCACCGACTGCGGTGATTCCAATCCCAACTAACCACCAGACCCGGCGTTGAGGAGGAAGATCACTTTGATAAACTTTGGCGAGAAGAAGACCTGCGAGGCAACTCATCAACTGTCTGGGAAAGTACCAAACATACTTCATCGCGAGTTTCGATCCCAAAGCCTTTTGAATGACATCGTCCAGGCTTGAGCCCGGCTTCTGCTGAATCGTTTCGAATGAAGCGTAGGTGCCCCAAACGGTGGCAACGGAAATGCCGACCATCAGCAGAAGGAGCAGCGTCAGCACTCCACGAAATCCCAATACGAGCTGCGCCGTTCCCGCAACAAAAATGACAGCCGCATAGATGAATAAGACATCCGCAAAGTACACTTTTGCCCAAGGGATCGAGAATCCGCCGTGCACGAAAAACGCAAACAGCGCACACAGCAATGATTTGCGAACAAGATCCAGCCAGGCAGCGAATCTCGTTTCCCCGCGTTCCAATCGGCGCGCCAATGAGAAGTTCAGCGAAACCCCTGCGATGATCAGAAAAGCGGGCCAACCGACATCAAAGAGGCTGATTCCTTCTCCTTTCACGTGAGAAAGCTGCCACACCAACATGTCCCGAGTCGCCGATTGAGGAACCTCTTTCAGCGCAGAGACTAAGGGCGTCGCGATCAGCAGAATGGCGATGGCAAAACCACGCAATGTGTCGAGGGATGCCACTCGGCCGCGATCCTGTGGCATCCGCCCGATCGCGGTACACTCAGACCCCGTGATGCATTTGAGGGCGATGACTTCGGGCATGGAGGATTCGCCTATTCTGTCGCGAGAATATCACCTGGAACCCGTTGCGCACCAAATCTATACACTGTCGATCGCGGACGGCCGCAGACTTTCACAGTCGGAACGAACATAACTTCACCATTAAAACGCGTGGCGTACAGCGAGCGATATCCGCAGTGAAACGTCCATTTTGCTGATAAACCTGAGCTTGTTTCCAATTAGACCATTGAACAGGTACCGCGCTTCCAGCTTAGAGATTTAGCAGAATTGTGTCACAACGTCTTAGCCTTATGATGGGGCTTTCGATGCAACTCGACGTGACAAGCATCTCAAATCGGATCAGTGTATCATTTCAATAATTCGACGCAACTCAAATTGACGCACAAATACCAAGCAACAAACAAAACTGAACAACCGCAATAATGTGAATTATTTTCACGCACCCAGACACGTAACTCGCCGCCCTGCCGGTAGGCAAATTCAGAAGAGGCATCGCTGCCATCCCCTCTTTCGCCAGCACAAAAAGAGGGCGTTCCCTGAAAAGCGACGAAATTGCGTGCCCTGACATCGCCTACTTTGTTCGCTCGATGGCAGAATTGGCCCAGTCAAGTCACAACGCCGTCGACCGTTCAGGTTGCGTGCAATACGTGCAAGTTGTCGCCGGGTTGAATATGGTGATCGCTTCAGATCACACATCCGTTGTTCCCCTCGCTGAAAGCCACGCTGCACGACATCCCGGTCACGTCTGGTGGAGATTCGCATGCGCATGTTTGGAGATTTTGAGAACGAGATCTACTTCGACGGACTTCGAGGCGTCGTCCCGAAATTGCCGGTTGATATGGCGTCGCTTGAAAAAAAAGCCATGGCGGCCTGGCCTGACGCGATCGTCTCATACGTCCAAGGAGGATGCGGGAACGAACGGACTCAAAACTCAAATGTGACTGCGTTCCATCGCTGGGGACTGATTCCGCGAATGATGGTGGATTGTTCGAAGCGCGATCTCTCGATCGAACTATTTGGCATGAAACTCCCCAGCCCGATCTTCATGGCACCGATCGGTGTTCTGGGAATTTGTACGCAGGACGGGCACGGCGACCTGGCCGTCGCACGAGCCGCGGCCAAAACGGGCGTGCCCATGATCGCCTCAACACTCTCGTCCGATCCGATGGAAGCGGTCGCCCCAGAACTCGGCGAGACCCCCGGCTTTTTTCAGCTCTATACTCCGAACGATCGCGAGATCGCGGCCAGCCTTGTTCACAGGGCCGAGGCGGCAGGTTTCAAAGCCATCGTGGTGACGCTCGATACCTGGGTCGCGGGTTGGCGTCCTCGCGATCTGAATCAAGCGAATTTTCCGCAATTGCGAGGTCATTGTCTCGCGAACTATTTTTCTGATCCGGTCTTTCGCTCGCGGTTGTCCAAACCGATCGAACAAGATCCGCCTGCGGCCGTGAAGCGATGGACCGAAATCTTTGGTGCATCGATCACCTGGAATGATTTGCCCTGGTTGCGATCATTGACCAAGCTTCCCCTTCTGCTGAAGGGGATCTGCCATCCCGATGATGCGCGGCGTGCTATTGATGGCGGGGTGGACGGGATTTACTGTTCAACACACGGAGGCCGACAGGCGAATGGCGGGATCGGATGCCTGGATCTGCTTCCCGGCGTCGTGCAGGCGGCGGGAAGAACGCCGGTCCTGTTTGATTCCGGAATTCGATCGGGTACGGATATCGTGACGGCGCTCGCCCTGGGGGCTACGGCTGTTGGAATCGGCCGCCCCTACTCTTGGGGGCTGGCACTCGACGGAACCAATGGCGTCGTGCATGTCATTCGCTGTTTGCTCGCAGAAGCCGATCTGCTGATGGCGATTGACGGATATCCCACGATTTCAGACCTAAAGCCGTCGGCACTCATGCGCGTCGACTGAATGCAAGTATTGGATCTGAAAACCTCTTGAATTCAGGGGGCAAGTACCTGCTGAGCTATCCCCCCCTGAATTTCACGAAGAGCCGTGCGTTGCGCCGCAATCGGCAGAATCTGCCGATTCGTTCGTTCCGACGGAACATGCCGCCGTCTAATGGATCTAATCGCGACGAGATGAAGTTCGCCGAGGGAGACGCTCGATCAAGACGAAGAGCTTGTCGGTTTCGCGTTCGTCATTCGCGCGTCCGAGGTTGTGTCACTCCACTTTCCGAGAAAAGGGATCGAACGATGCTGCGTGCGTCGTGCTTTGCCGCGGGTCTGTTTGTCAGCATGTGGGGACTGGCGTTTCTCGCGATCGATAAGGTCGTGCTCCATCAGCCGACGGAAAAGGATCCTGGAATCCGTGGCATGCTGGCACGACAAGTGGTCGACAAAGAGCAACGTCCGATCATTGACCCTCCCGAGTGGGCGGCATTCACATTGCTTTCAATTGGTTCTGTCTCGATGCTCTATGCGGTCGCCCTGCCAAAGCATGCCTAGCGTTCGCTAGAAAAACTCCGCGGCCCTTCCTTCTCGCTACAGCGCGCCACGACTGCTGCGGCGTTTCACGTCCGTCGAACGTATCGAGTGGGCGCGAGATCATGCCTGTGACAATTGTAGCGATTCCCTTGATCGACCAGTCTTTGCGGCCTGATATCTGACATCCTCTTCAGGTCGCCCTGGACGTGGAAACGACGTGAATCTTCGGCGTCGGAATAATCCGGCATTCGCCCTCAATCGTTGAGGATTGCGATTGAAAACGACTGAACTGTCACTAAAACATCGTAATTCGCGCGCTAGAATCGACTGCAGATTCTGACGACGTATTCGGCCAGGGACAACGCTGAATCTTGCCGCCGCCTCGTCAACCGGACCAGACCTCAACCGCAGGTCCCGTTAACGTGTCAGGTGGATTGGTACGTTGTTGCTCGACTGAAGTGGACTCTTACGACAGATGGTTTGATGACGACGGGTAGTTCAGTTAAGCGAAATGTGATCGCCAGTTGGGGCGTGCATGCTTCCAACATGGTCATCGGCTTTTTCTTGACTCGCTATACCCTGGATGTTCTTGGAGTCTCAACCTACGGCAATTGGCTGTTCATCAATTCCATCGCGGCCTATGCCAACCTGCTGTACTGTGGCTTTGGCGAAACTATCAGCCGCTATGTCTCCAAGTACCACGCGGATAATGATCAGCAGCGAATGAACGAAGTCGTTTCGCTGGTCACCTATATCTTTCGTGGACTGGGCTGTATCGCCTTTGCGGCCGCATCCGTGCTGGCCGCAACCGCTCAGTGGTGGGGCGGGTGGGAAGGCGACATGCTGCTGCAGGTCCGGATCACCTGCCTGATCCTGGGCTTAAATGTTGCGATTTCGATGTCGGGAACATCGTTCGGAGGCGTCCTTCACGGATTGCGTCGATTCGATCTGGAACGAGGGGTTGGATTCGCCTTCGACATCGTCCGTCTGATTTTGTTCTTGGTCTTCCTGCGAGAGGAATGGGGGATCGTCCTGATCGCCGCGATCTTTTTCGTGGTGACCGTTGGGGAGAATCTCTGCTATGTCTTATTCGCCTATCACCTGTTACCCAATCTGGAAGTCCGCTGGAAGCATGTTCGCCGCGAGACGCTGAACGAGTGCTGGTCATTCAGCACCATGTCATTTGTGAACACGATTGCGTCGCAGGTCATCAATGCGACAGACACGATCGTCATCGGCATTATGCTCGACAAAGAAGCGATCGTGCCCTACTACTTCGGCCTCAGGCTGGCGCAGTTTTGCCGACAACCCATCGACAAGATCGCACATATTTGCTTGCCGACCGCCGGATCGCTGCATTCGGAAGCCGACCGACCGAAACGGCTGAGATTCTTTCTGAGAGCCCTTGGGGTTGTGGTTCTGCTCATCACCGGACTGTTCATCGGCGCATGGTATTTCGGACGTGACGTGCTCAATATCTGGGTCGGTCCGAAATTAAGCCCGCAAGATCATCTACTCGCTCATCGCGTTTTAATGATTTTGCTCGGCGCCCACTTGATCGCACTTCCCTGCAATATCTGTCGTGCCTTTTTGTTTGGCCTTGGGATCGTACGTATTCCGGCCTGCATCTATGTGCTTGAGGCGATTCTCAATTTTGGAATCAGCATCGTCTTGTGCCATTCTTATGGAGTTGAAGGTGTCGCCTGGGGAACGGCCATCCCTGTAACGGTGATCGAACTAGGAGTGCTGTTACCGTACGCGGTCCGGCATTTAGGGATCTCTTGGACGAGGCTATTCAAAGAAGGATTGTGGCCCGCGGCGCTGCCTCTTTTGGCACTTTGGGCGTACGCCATCATTGTGTCGCGACAAAGCTGGAGTCACGACGACTGGCGCGCCTTGATCCTGATTGCGATCGCCGGTGGCGCGGTCCTTGGCGGTGCCAAATGGCTAACCGAACGCCCGTTCTGGTTGAAGTTCGGCTCAACGCTGGAAAACCCGCGACTCTGAGCAACAGTGGCAGAGCGTGAACATCGCTCGAGGATCGCAATTGCGCCCGATTGGCTTGGACTTTTTCTGCCCTCGCGTCAATACTCTTTGTTGCAAACAACTTCAGGTGCTCGAATCGTTCATGGGCTAGTGAACCGTTGGGTTCTGGGTCGGACAATTGAAGGGATATTCAGAGATGAAACACGCGGCGTGGTTGCTGGTTTTTGGCGTATTGGTCACGGCGGCCCAAGCGGAAGACGCGGGTCGGCTAACAGTCGAACTGGGAACCCCCGAATTGACGGCAGGGATTCCTGGTGAGGGTCCGTTGACCACGGAGCAGATCAGGAAGTGGCTCGATAACAAGGACAATTTCAAAGAGCTGGACGTGATCCTGCCGATGGGACTGTCTCTGGGGGCCAACAATATTTCGATTCCCAAGGACAATCCGCTGACCAAGGCGAAGATCGAACTGGGGCGGCAATTATTCTTCGATACGCGGTTGTCGGCCGACAATACAATCGCCTGTGCGAACTGCCACCATCCGGAAGATGCTTATGGCCGCAACACCCGATTTGGCGAGGGGATTGGCGGACAGATCGGCGGACGCAATTCGCCTGTCGCCTACAATCGAATCCTCAGCACGCTGCAGTTCTGGGACGGACGCGCCGGAAGCTTAGAAGATCAGGCGGTGGGGCCGATCGCCAATCCTATCGAAATGGGGCACACACACGACGCGTGTGTCACCGACCTAGGCAAGATCGAAGGATATAAACTTCAATTCGACAAGATCTTCCCCGGCAAGGGAATTAACATCAAGACAGTCGGTGCCGCGATCGCATCGTTCGAGCGAGTGCTCGTCACGGGTCCTTCACCAGCCGACTATCTTGAGCCCCTGCTGAACTTCAAAAAGGCCTTCAAAGATGACTTGAAAGATCTGGCCGCCTTCAAAAAGGACGATCCCGATTCATATGCCCTGTATTGGAAGGTGAAACGAGCCAGTGACGCACACCCTGTTTCCGCGTCAGCAGCCCGTGGTCGAGAGCTTTTCTTCGGCAAGGCGAACTGTACCGCCTGCCATGCCGGTGCCAACTTTACAGACGAAAAGTTCCACAACCTTGGCGTTGGGATGAGCGCCAAGATGCCAGACCTGGGTCGGTACGACGTGACGAAAGTGGAAAAAGACAAGGGGGCATTCAAGACGCCGACAGTTCGCAATGTCGCCTCCACCGGCCCCTACATGCACGACGGAAGCCTGAAGACGCTTGAGGAAGTCGTCGAATGGTACGACAAGGGGGGCGAAGCGAATTCCTATCTGAGCGACAAGATGAAGAAGCTCAACCTCACCACGACCGAAAAGGAAGATTTGGTCGCTTACATGTTGGCACTTCATGGCGATCTGACCCCGGTCCGCTCGGATCGGTTGCCCAAGTAGCATCGCGTCATTGACGCGCCGTTCCCAGACACGCCCCTCGTTCTGTGATCAGAACGAGGGGTTTTTCGTTGGAGCATGCCACTTCGACAACTTTCGAGGTTTTTGCGGCTGGAGTTGCGTTGGAACTGAACGGACGGAATACTCACCCGACGGATCGCTCGCGCCAACGATCCCATGGATCGGCATTTCCCGGGACAGGATCCTGTCATGGCACGAAGGAATGGACACAAGTTGAACGAACCGCAAAGCCAGGCGGCCAGAGACGATGTTGCCACGAGGTGGATGTCGTCGCATCCTTCGCGATTCTTCCCAACGATGCCTGTTGTCCATTCCCAAGACACACGTCATCGGCAGTTTGCCTCGAACCGCTCGTTCCAGGCAAACTCAGAAAACTCAAATCGAGATTGCGATAGTTAGCCTCGAATCATCGCAACCGTGCTGAGCAGGACGCCCAGAACGGACGATTCATCGAACTGATTCCGAAGTCCCCCTTATCAGAAGCAAGATGCTCATGACGAATGCGGAACCTGTCGCGGAAATCGGCCCGAAAACACTGCCTCGTGTCCTTGGCTTATTTGACGCAACCGCTCTGGTTGTTGGATCAATTATCGGGTCGGGAATTTTTCTGAAGGTCGGAAATGTCGACCAGGCTCTGATGTCATGGGGATTCCTGCCAATTATTCTCGTCTGGATTTTTGTCGGCCTGATCACGTTGTGCGGTTCTCTGGCTCTCGCCGAACTGGCGGCCATGTTTCCTCAGGCCGGTGGCCCGTATCTGTACCTGCGAGAAGCGTACGGACGACTTCCCGCTTTCTTGTGGGGATGGACTGAGTTCTGGGTTGTCCGAACCGGGTCGGTCGGTGCATTGGCCTGTGCCACGGTCATCTATCTGGACGAGTTCCTAAGACCACCTGGGAATGGCGAGGCCCCCCTTGGTCATCTGGGACAATCAATTATCGCCGTCTCGATTATCATCGGTCTGTCCGCCGTCAACATGTTCAGCACTCGTTGGGGCGCGGTGATCCAAAACATTGCCACAGTCACAAAAGTCGGATTTCTCGGGCTGCTCATCACCCTGCCATTCCTGATGGGCAAAATGAATGTCGATAACCTGCATCCGCTTTGGGTGCCGAATCCGGTCGACACACCGCTTGCCGTATCGGGGGAATCACCTGTTGCCGATTCCGCGGTTCCTCTGATCCCCAAATCGCTTTTCACCGCCCTGGGTCTGGCACTCATTGCCGTGTTCTGGCCGTTTGATGGCTGGATTAATATTGCGCCCGTCGCCGAAGACATCCGCGAACCTCAATCGAATATTCCCCGCGCACTCGCAATCGGAATTGGAATCGTCTGCCTGGTCTATGTCGGAGCAAACATCAGTTATCACCTGGTGCTGCCGATGCCGGAAGTCGCCAAGAGTACCCGATTGGCATCAGACGTGTTTCGTGTCATGTTTGGAGAATGGGGCAGCAAGTTTGCGGCATTGGGTGTGTGCTGTTCGACGTTCGGCGCGGCGAATTCCAATTTGATCTGCGGTCCGCGAATCTATGTTGCTGCATCCCGCGATGGTCTCGTTCCCGACTTCATCCAGCGGGTCCACCCACTGCGATTGACCCCCTCCAATTCGATTCTCGTCCAAGGAGTCTGGACGACGTTTCTCATCATCGTCTTCTACATCATCAGTCCTGAGCCCAAAAAGGTCTTCGATCTTATCACCGACGCCGTGATCTGCGCCGGATTGATTTTCTACAGCCTGACAGTCGGCGCGGTCTACATTCTGCGATCTCGCCGCCCCGACGCCGATCGTCCCTACCGGACCTGGGGATATCCGTGGACTCCTGCCTTATTGATTTCAAGTTACGTGATCGCACTGGTCGGAACGCTTGTCGAACAGTGGCAGCAACTGGTCTGGGTTTTGGTTCTGATCGCCGCGGGCGCGGTCTACTACGCCATCGTGACGAGGCGGACAAAAACGGAAGCCACGACCGAACCCACCTGATCTCCGATGCCCCGCACTGATCTGATCGTGCATCTCCGAACGAAACGACAGTCGTTCCTCAGTGATTAAGGCTCGTCTTGGAGAATCCTTCGAATCGGTTCTGCTCGAAATTGCCGAGAATCCCCGCTGATTCAGGGACCGTTTTGAATTGCGACCTGGCGGTCGCTAAACTCAATCCGGCTCTTCGATCCAGATCACAACAATTCCCTTGCCAAGTTCGTCCGAATGACGCGCTCGCGAGGACTCGAGCGTACAAATGTCCTCTGCGCCACCAACCGCTCCGAAACGACTGACAAAAGCTGCGAAGTGGGTGCTCGGTCTCTCGTGTTTGAATCTGATTGCGCTGTGTGCGATCAGCTATCTCATCTACGGGGTCTCGGAAACGTGGTGGGTCGGAACCGTTCTGACCTATGCCCCCCGCGCCCCATATCTGGTTCCCGCAGTCGTGCTGCTCGTTGCATCGGTGTGCTGGCATCGAGAATCCATCGGAATCAACCTCGTTTCGGCCGCGGTGGTGTTGGTCCCGATCATGGGCCTTTCTGTTCCCTTGGAACTTTGGATGAATGGCCCGCCAAAATCAGAGAATGCGACCTCGCTGACAATCCTGAGCTGCAACGTACAATCGTTCGAACCCAAATTCGAAAAAGTCCTCGAAGAGATTGCGACGTTCAATCCAGACATCGTTGCGCTGCAAGAGGCGTTTCGTGGCGATCCAAGACTGGATGCGTATTTTCGCGACTGGTCTACGCTTCAACACGGCCACTATTGGGTGGGATCACGCTTTCCGATCAAATTGATTCGAGATTGCGAAGTCGAGCAGTTTGGCGGTCGAACAGCCGGAATGCTGGTGGAGATCGAAACACCCGCTGGTCCGATTGTGCTCGCGAACATTCATCAGATGACCGCTCGTTTTGGACTGAAAGAGCTCAATCGAAAGACGCTGATCAATGGCGACGGCACGAAAGAGCTCGAAGATTTCGAAGGAGAACGGTACCTGGAATCGATCGCGATTCGGCAAGCCGTCCAGGAATCTCGCGGCGAACGGCCGCTCATCGTCTGCGGAGACTTCAACACGCCGGCCTCCAGCAGTCTGTTCCAGAAACACTGGGGAGACTTGCAAAGCGGGTTCGACATCGCCGGGTTTGGCTATGGATACACCTCACCCTGCAAGGGCAATCGATTCTGGCCGGACAATCAGCCTTGGGCGCGGATCGATCATATTCTGTGCTCCAACGATTGGACATTTCAGAGTTGCCAGATTGGTGAGTCTGACGGATCGGACCATCGGCTGATCGTGGCTCATGCGCTGCTTTCGGCCAAAAATCGTGCCGCGAACCGCGGGATCGCCGATTGACGACGGGAAGCCAATCCGGCTAAAAGTCATCGTTGCAATCGTTGTTCCATCACCCGAAGGCACCGCCGATTGAGGAAACCTGTCCTCGCTCGTGTGACTTCATGCAGAAGAGATTCTTCGTCATGTCCACGGAAGAGAGTCCCTCCGCCACACCGCCGACAAATTTCATCCGCGAAATCATCGATGCGGACAATGTCTCGGGAAAGTTTGACCGGCGCGTTCACACTCGATTTCCCCCCGAGCCGAATGGATATCTGCATATCGGTCATGCGAAATCGATCTGCTTGAACTTCGGATTGGCGCTCAAATACGGCGGTCAATGCAACCTGCGGTTTGACGATACGAATCCAACCAAAGAGGACGTCGAATACGTCGATTCTATTCAGGAAGACGTTCGTTGGCTGGGGTTCCAATGGGACAATCTGTTTTACGCATCGGACTATTTCGAAACGATCTATCAATACGCAGAGCGGCTGATCGAAAAGGGATTGGCGTACGTCGACAGTTGCTCGACCGAAGAAATCCGCCAAATGAGGGGAACCTTGACGCAGCCCGGAACGCCGGGGCCCTATCGCGATCGCCCCATCGCCGAGAACCAAGATCTATTCCGACGAATGCGGGCCGGTGAGTTCCCTGATGGGACCCATGTGTTGCGTGCCAAGATTGACCTGGCTCACACAAACATGAATATGCGTGATCCGCTATTGTACCGTATCCGCCATGCCGAGCATCATCGAACCGGAAACAAATGGTGCATCTATCCGCTTTACGACTTCACACACGGCTACAGTGATTCCATCGAACGAGTGACCCACTCAATTTGTACGCTCGAATTCGAGAATCATCGACCGCTGTATGATTGGCTGATCGATGTGCTCGACCTGTATCATCCGCAACAGATTGAGTTTGCCCGACTGAACCTGACACACATGATGATGAGCAAACGGAAGCTGCTCGAACTCGTGGAAACAGGCTCGGTGTCAGGTTGGGATGATCCCCGCATGCCGACGCTGGCCGGGATCCGACGACGTGGATATACACCCGAAGCCATGCGGGCGTTCTGCGAAGAGATCGGCGTCACCAAGTTCAACAGCCTGACCGAGATCGTGGTTCTGGAAAATGCCGTCCGCGCGGACCTCAACAAACGATCCAATCGCGTCATGGCGGTCATCAATCCGATCAAGGTCGTTCTCGAGAACTATCCCGAAGGACAAGTGGAAGAGCTGGAAGCCGTCAACAATCCCGAAGATCCATCGGCAGGAACGCGACTGGTCCCGTTTTCGCGAGAGCTCTACATCGAGCGCGACGACTTCATGGAAGCGCCGCCGAAACAGTTCTTCCGCCTGGCGCCTGGCCGAGAAGTGCGATTGCGTTGGGGATATCTCATCACATGTCAAAGCGTCGTGAAAGACCCGGTGACCGGCGAGATTCTGGAACTGCGATGCACGTACGACCCGTTGACGCGAGGCGGCAACGCCCCGGATGGACGAAAGGTCAAATCCACGATCCACTGGGTCTCGGCCCCGCATGCTGTCGAAGCCGAAGTTCGTCTCTACGATCATTTGTTCGAGATTGCGAATGTGGCCGACATCCCTGAAAACGAGGACTGGAAAAAGTATTTGAATCCCAAGTCTCTGGTCGTCGTTCCGGCGGCGAAGCTCGAGCGGTCGCTGGCAAACGCAAAACCGGGTGATCGTTGTCAGTTTGAACGATTGGGATATTTCTGTGTGGACAAACTCTCAACACCCGACAAACTTGTGTTTAACCGCACAGTTACTTTGAAAGACGATTGGGCCAAGCTTCAAAAGAAGCAAGGTGGTTGATCGAATCGCTCGATCCCACCGCCAGACACATTGCCGACCAGGGCGGGTTGGTCTTGCTTTTTCGCGGTCTGCACTTGCGAAACCAGAAGGGCTGAAAGCCCAGAGACGATAACGGGGGAGAACTTCAATGCGTTTGACGGCACGGATCTTCGCAGTCGCTCTTTTTGCCGGCAGCTCGCTTTACGCCGGTCAATACAATGAAGTCTTAAACATCGGGGATGCGGCACCCACGTGGCAAGAATTGCCCGGCACCGACGGAAAGATGCACGCGCTGAGCGATTTTCAGGACAAAGACGCCGTGGTCGTCGTGTTCACGTGTCTGAGTTGTCCAACCGCGGTCGACTACGAAGCTCGATTTGAGGAATTGGCAAAAAAATACGGAGGACCGACCAGCAACGTCGGGTTCGCTGCGATCTGCGTCAATCGTGTCGCCGCGGATCGCCTGGATAAATTGACGGATCGAGCCAACGAAAAGAAGCTGTCGTTCCCGTATCTGTATGACGAATCTCAGAAGATCGCGAAAGACTACGGAGCGATCTTCACTCCCGAATTCTACGTTCTCAACAAGCAGCGTAAGGTCGTCTATATGGGCGCCATGGACGACGCAACCGATGCGGACAAGGTGACGAAACGCTATGTCGAAGACGCACTCGCCGCCGCTCTGAAGGGTAGCGAGGCTCCTGTCACGGAAACCATCGCGCGCGGCTGCCGAGTCCGTTACGTCCGTGACCGAAAGTAGGCGAGGTGTCTTACTTCGGGCATCGATCCGATCTGACTTGCCTGCGACTTCTGCAACTGTTTTCTACGGACGTGTTCGATGCCCAGTTCGCTGTTACAATCACAACGTGCCTCTGACCCGTTCCTCGTCACCTGAATGACCGCTTCATGCCGTTTTCGTCCAATCGCGAGATGATTCTGCTGGGAACAGGGACCAGCCATGGGGTGCCGGTCATTGGATGCCACTGCGACGTCTGTCAGTCATCAGACCCGCGAAACAATCGAACGCGGACAGGCGTTGCGGTCCAGACCGAACAGGGCGTGTTTCTGATCGACACGTCACCGGAACTGCGGATTCAACTCCTTCGTGAACGAATCGATGTCGCGCATGCCGTGATCTATACCCACGGCCATGCCGACCATTTGTTTGGAATCGATGACCTTCGCCTTTTTGGCTACCGCATCGATCATCCTGTTCCGCTCTACTGCGAAGAAAGTGTCGAACGGCAAATTCGAACCTCGTTTCCGTACGCATTTCCCGAATCGACCGCCGAGCTGCATCACGGCGCCATTCCGCTGCTGGAACTGCGTCGAATCGGCCTGGAGCCGTTTGAAGTGCTGGGGCAACTGATTCAACCAATCCGCTTGATCCACGGCCGCCTGCCGGTCCTTGGCTATCGCATCGGTGACGTCGCCTTCTGCACGGACGTCAGCAAAATCCCCGACGAATCGTGGCCGCTGCTTGAGGGATTGGACGTGCTCATCATTGATGCGCTTCGTGATGAACCGCACACGACTCACTTCGGCATTCCACAAGCACTCGCCGCCGCGGAACGAGTCAAACCCAGACGCACGTATTTGACGCACGTATCGCACCATCTGGAATACACCGCGACCAACGCTCGACTTCCCGCAGGGGTTGAACTGAGTTATGACGGATTGCACATCCCTTATTGAAACGCTCTGCAAACCTAAGTGGTACTCATTCAGGTGACGATGAAATGCGAGATCACGAAATGGGTATGCAGGTGTATGTGCAACTGGCGGCTATCTCGGACCAGAAACAACAGCCACTCGTTCGCGACCGCTTCCTGCTGCTTGCCGGTGTCGAAGCCTGTCGAGCCGGCTGGCCCGACGTTGCCGCTTGTTGTCATCGAAAGTTGATCGAATCAAATCCTGCCCATCAGGCAAAACGATTTATGACATTCGCGGATGCGTTACGCGATGAACCGTTTCAACAATTGGTCGCGCACTGGGAACGCTACTGCCCCTTTGAGAAGGCAGAAGCGATGCTGCGCGAACTGAATTTTCCGCTGCCGCCACCTACGGAGTTATCGCTGGGAGAGCAGATGATTGCTCGACTCGGCTGACAGTCTGGCTCAAACTGAAGAGTGACAGGGACTGGCTCCGCAAGGTGCCAGTCCCATGATTTCAATTCGCCGCATCGGTTTCGAATGGCCAGCCCCTACGGCCGATGCTCAGGGAGAGCGCGATTAACCGCTGTGCGCGATCTCACCACCCAGACTTGTTCCCTCGTCCGGTTCACGCGCTGGCAGGCTGGGACTGTCCACGAATGTTCCCGGTTTGAGCTGCGGTCCCGTCTTGTATTGATCCAGGATCTTCTGAAGCTGAGTCGCATCGATCACTTCTCGTTCGAGTAGTTCTCGCGTGATATGCTCCATCGCAGGACGGCGAGTCACCAGGATGTCGTAGGCCGTCTCGTAGGCCGCGTCGATGATCCGTCGAATTTCGAGATCGATTTCACGAATCGTTTCTTCGCTGTGCGAATAATCCGCAGCGGCACCGCTACCTGCCAGGAAGGGGCTGCTTCGCGATTCGCTGTAATGCACGCGTCCCAGTTTGGCACTCATTCCAAACTCGGTAATCATTCGCCGCGCCAGGTCCGTCGCACGCTGCAAATCATTCGACGCACCCGTTGAGTTTTCCTGATAGACGATTTCCTCGGCGGCAATTCCACCTAGCAAAACACAGACCCGGTTATGCAATTCGGTCTTGGTCACCAGCTGCCGATCTTCTTCAGGCCGCTGCAACGTGTATCCCAAGGCACCGAGACCACGAGGAATGATCGACACTTTATGCACGGGGTCCACATGTGGCAAAGAACACGCCACCAGCGCGTGCCCCACCTCGTGCCAGGCCACGCGTTGTTTGACTTCTTCGGGCATCACGCGTGCGGTCTTTTCCAACCCGGCGACAACCCGATCGAACCCCTCTTCGAACTCGTCGTTCGTGACCGAGGTCTTGTTTTTTCTCGCTGCGAGCAATGCAGCCTCATTGACGAGATTCGCGAGATCGGCCCCGACAAACCCTGCAGTCAATTTGGCGAGATGCTTCAGATTGACCTCACCGTCCATTTTGACCTTAGCGGCATGGACCTTAAGGATCGCTTCACGGCCACGGATATCGGGACGATCAACGAGAATATGGCGGTCGAATCGACCTGGACGCATGAGCGCGGGGTCCAATGTTTCCGGACGGTTGGTTGCCCCCAATACAATGACGCTCTGATCCGATCCAAATCCGTCCATCTCGACGAGCAACGCATTCAAGGTCTGATCGCGTTCTTCACCGCCGCCGGGCGAGCCATGACTACGCACCTTGCCGATCGCATCCAGTTCGTCGATGAAAATGATGGCTGGCGAACGTTGTCCGGCTTGTTGGAACATATCACGCACGCGTGCGGCTCCGACCCCGACGAACAGTTCGACGAAGTCCGAACCCGACAATCCAAAGAAAGGAACGCCAGCCTCGCCGGCAACGGCCTTGGCGAGCAACGTTTTTCCGGTCCCTGGCGGGCCTACCAGCAACACGCCACGAGGAATCCTGCCGCCGAGAGCCTGATAGCGTCCAGGGTTTCGCAGGAAATCAACGATTTCACGCAGCTCTTCAACCGCCTCGTCGATCCCCGCCACGTCATTGAACGTGATCCCGATTTCTTCCTGGGCGAATAGTTTTCCGCGGCTGCGCCCGAAGGCAATCGCCGAACCGGGACCTCCGATCCGACGAAACATCAACCAAAAGCAACCCAGGCAAATTCCCGTGAAGACCGTCAAATAAATGATGTCTCGCCAAGGTGACGGCGGTTCATCGAAGCCCCAATCAACAATGTCGTTCTTGTCGAGCAACTCGCGGAGGCGCGCCTTTTCCGTATCGCCGATACTGACGGTCGACACCGTGTACTGCTCTGGCGCGCGCGTCGTTTTCAACCCGCTAATGCTTTTGGGCTGGTCCTGATACGTGATACTGGTCGGACCACGTCGAAGTTCAAAAACGTTGTTGGGGCCCAACGTCTTATCTTCAAGCTTGCGAATGAATTCGCTGTATGTCAGCGTGTTCGCGCGCCATTTTGACGAAAATCCAAAGACAACGGCCCCGACAACCGCAACGATCATCAGGAACCAGAACAAATTGCTCGAATTGCCTTTTTCGGGACGCTTGGGAGCGGGTGGATCGGGCAAATCTGTGGAACGTTTGGGATCGGGCTTGGACATAGACGGCGGATCATCCTTGCAAACGGGCGACCTGCGAATAAAACGAAAATCGATTCACAGTGATTGATGCCACTGTGCGATCAGTAACTCTAGGACGTGACACCGCTATGGTCAACTCCTTGCGACGTAACTCCCTGACGGAATTGATTATCGACGACTGACCTTGTCGTGTAATGCGTCTCAGCTCACGATCACACCCACCGGTACTCGATTTTCCTGGCGGGCCCGAGCCGTCAGCACCGTCTTCCAGCGATCAGACGTCGTCCCAATCGTCTTCGGCATGTGACGGGAACAAGTCCACGGATGTTTTCGTCGGGGTTCAGAGTGTATTTGCTTTCCGCCACTTCGGAAGGACGAAACCGCAAATGTCGACGCGAGGTATCTTAAACGTCTTCGTCGACAAAAATCCGTCCTCGCGAATTTCACATCTGGGCCGGTGACCGCGTGCCACCTTGCTGTTCGGAATTCGCTTCGAATGTGTCCACACCGTGTCATGAACGGGCATTATGCGATACGTCAATTTCAACCTCGGCCTGCTTTTCGCTTTCTGTTTGGTGACGCAGGCACATGCCATTGACGCCATCGATCGATTAACGGCCGAACGTCTCGAGGCCGTCCATCAATCCATCATGACGTTCAAAACAGAACGCCGCGATATTCCTCGCCGGGGGCCCTATCAGGAATACCGGGCGAACTTACATGTCCATTCGGCGTTTTCTCACGACAGTCGTGGAAAGATTGAAGACATTGTCGCTGCCGCGAAAGCCGCCGGCACATCGGTTCTGATGTTTACCGAGCATCCGGCGAAACACTATGACGTGTTTATTGACGGACATCAGGGACTTCGCGACGAAGTGTTGCTCATTCCCGGAGCCGAGACGAATGGAATGCTTGTCTATCCTCGACAAAGCATCAAAGACATGCTTTCGGCCAAGCCACAGGACCTGTCCGACTTTGTCCGCGGTCGCGAAGGTCTCACATTCGTTTCGCACCTCGAAGAACGGATGGACTGGCAGCTATCGGGAGTGACCGGTGTCGAAATCTACAATACGCATGCCGATTCCAAAGATGAAAAGCGACTGATGTCATCGTTACGTAATCCACTCTGGTTGCTCAAATCCGCCGATCTTTTCCAGCGGTACCCTCAAGAAGCTTTTTCGGCCTTGTTCGACTATCCGGCAGACTACCTGAAACGCTGGGATCAACTCTGCGAAATCGCTCCCCATACAGGCGTGTCGGCGAATGACGCTCATCAAAATATCGGGATTACCGTCCGCATGGCGGAGGATGACAAGGTCCGTGTCGAGGATGGATTGGGCGAAGAAGTTTTGACACTCGAAGCCGCCGTCTTCGCGGCCCTCAAGCCAATCCCCAAAGACACCAAACCGGGAACGTCCTTGTTCGAGCTGCGGCTGGACACTTACGAGCGAAGCCTGCGGCACGTCGGCACGCATCTGCTGCTGAGGGAACTCACTCAACCAGCGGTCTGGGAGGCGCTCAATCAAGGGCGCGCATTCGTCGCATTTGATTGGATCGCCGATGCGACGGGCTTCGACTACGCCGCGACATCCGCCGACGTTCGCACCGAAATGGGCGGTAACACCAAAATTGTTGCCGGGCTGACGTTGTCAGGCCGCGCTCCGCTCGCCGGACACTGGCGTCTGATCCGCAATGGACAAATCGTCCAGGAATATGATGGATCAAATTTCGAACTGACCGTACGCGAACCGGGCGTCTATCGATCGGAACTCTGGCTGAAAGTCGGGGGCGAAGATCGACCGTGGGTCCTGTCGAACCCCATCTATATCACCGAGAAATGACGTCGCAGTGCAAGCGTCATTCTTCAAGGAACTCACTGAGCCTTTTCGCAAACTTGGGGCCCGTTCCGGTCTCTTCGTGTTTGAAGTAGACGTAAACCTTGCTCCATTGGTTTTCGCGAATCGTCTCTGCCCACATTTTCAGATCGTCGTCTGAGTACATCTCACGGCGAAGGCGAAGATATCCCCAGTCGGCCGTTTTGATCACGCGCACTGGGGGCGTATCCTCGGCATCCGCCGCACACAGTGTGGCGGAGTGTTTGCGGAGACACTCCACCACTTCGTCGTCGAGCCAGCTTTCATGCCGAAATTCAAACGTCACGGGAACACGCTTTTGAACGACATTCAAAAGCGTCTCCAGCCGGGCAATGTCCTTCTTGAAATTCGGAGGTAGCTGGAACAGCAATGGTCCCCGGCGTCGCGCAAGTGATTGGACGGCACTGATGAACTCATTGACCGCGTCGTCGCAGTTAAGCAGTCGCTTTCGATGCGTAATCGTCTGCGGTGCCTTGACGGCAAACTGAAAACCAGCCGGGACCTGAGTTGCCAACGGGGTCAAGCTTTCGGCCGTGGGAGCGTGATAGAAGGTGTTGTTCAATTCGACAGACGCGAAATGCTGACCATAAAACTTCAACATGTCAGCCGGTGGGAACTTCTCGGGATAAAATGCCCCCTTCCATTCTTTGTAGCTGTAGCCACTCGTTCCCACAAAGAATTGCATCGCCTCTCTCCAATCCCAACTGAGAAATCGAACCCCACTCGCGACCGTTTCGAACCGGTGCGATTACGGTAGTGATGGCAACGACTTGACGAGAATGGCAACTCCCTGATCGATTCGCTCTTCCACGGTTGGTGCCCATCGTTCCGTCGGCATTCCATAGACCATCATTGAACTCTGGCCCTCGTATCCGCCTTCCAGCAGGACACGCTTCGAGGGAATGTACGCCATGACGTCATTCGTGTACGCGCTCACCCAGGTTTGGTCGCCGAACTCTCCTTTGAGCCGCAGGGCATAGTCAACGACGACTTCGCCCCCCAATGTGATCCAAAGCTGATCTCCGCCGAGGCGCCAGACCAGAATCGGGTAGTCGTATTCCTGCGAGGTCGGAACTCCTTTCTGAGCGAGCTTCAGCAATCGGCTGGCCCAACGTTGGGTGTAACTGACCGGCTCTGCCGCCATCTTTTCCAACTTGCTGACTTCGGGAAACGGGTCCATCTTGAGTTTGACGAACGCGTGCCGTGATTCGAGCTTGGGACGAACTGCGAATCGCGGGGCACTCAGAACCGACTCCACGGCTGTCGCCAGCTTCTTTCCGTATTGCTCACATAGCTCAATTGTACGTCGAGGAAGCGGATTCTGATCGGCGCCGCAGCCCATGCAGAACAGGGCCGTTGCCCCTGGATGTTTTGACTCCAGTTCATACTGCGCAAACCCGGCATAGTCGCCGCACCATTTTTGAAAACTCAAGGTCGTGTTGTGGCACGCATAGGTGAAAACAACTGCCTTCAACTTGTCATCCATTCCATAGACGGCGAGAACGGGAACCGTGTGATCAACGGGGCCCATCAACAGGTTTTGCTCACGCAACGTGGGAACATCCGGTTCTCGGTTCGTGCGGCGGTTGACGGCAAAGTCGGCCGAGCCGATTCCTCGTGAAATCGTTACGGGCTGCAGATCTTTTAAGGCCTCGCCAATCGTCGAAACAATCTCGGCCGTCAGCCATTTGAAATAGTCATGGATGTCGCCCAGTTGCTGCTCATTTACGGGATAGATGTCGAGCAGCGCCGTACCAATGACTGGACCACAGTGCGTGTGCGAGGCATGCAGCATCACCTGGGACCGATCGAGTTGATAGCGGTCTTGGACTTGCAGACAGACCTCATCGTACATCGCCTTGGGAATTCCCAGCGTATCGCTCGACAGCACAATCCCGCGCTGTCCTTCGGCGTCTTCCAAAGCCAGAACGCGAATCCAAAGGTCATGCAGCTTTCCTTCCGCGGGCTCTGTTCGGCTGCCATATCCGGCCATCCACAAGGCCTTCTTGGGCGTAATCACCGCGCGCGCTGTTCCGGCCTTCCAACCAGGCTCGGCCGCTGTCGACAGCCCCGCCACGCACACAACCGACCAGACAGACACAACCCCACGTAGCAGCGTTCTCGTTACAGACATTCTGGACTCCTGTAGTAAGCGGCGCACAGTCCAAGCGTTGTACGCAGAGCGACCAGCAACATTCAACGATGCCAGACGTCTGATACCATAAGTTTTTCCATTGCCGTGACGGTGGCGTTCTGATAACGATCGCGCCACAGAAACCCTTCACCCCGGAGAGACTGAATATGCGATCGTCGTACCTGCTGGCCGTCGTTGTGGTTTGTGCCATGATCGTGCCACCACGCACCTTCGGACAGGGACCGATCAGTGTCTTTGTCGCCCGGAAAATTCACACCATGGATCCGGGCTGGCCCGAGGCAACAGCAGTCGCTGTCCAAGACGGAAAAGTGCTGACCGTCGGATCACTCGACGACGTCAAGCTGTATCTCGGCAAGAAACGTTACACCGTCGATCAGCGCTTTCAAGACAAGGTACTGTTGCCCGGATTTGTCGAAGCGCACGGACATCCGCTCATTGGAAGCATCACGCTCACGTTGCCACTACTGACCTACTTGCCAACGGTCCGCGCCTACGGCCCGGATTTTCCCGGCTTGAAGACGCTCGATGAAGTGACGGCGACGCTGAAACAGTATGTCGCCGCCGAAAAGGATCCCAAGCAAATGGTTTTGGCCTGGGGCTTTGACGTCATTGCGATGGGCCGCCATCCCGACAAGGATTATCTGGATGCGATTTCAACGACTCAACCTGTAGTTGTCTGGGATGCGTCCGAACATTTCGTCTATGCGAACAGCGTCGCGATGAAGAACGCGGGGGTCACGAGAGAATCCCTTAACATCAACGGTGTGGTCGCGGGCAAGGACGGTGAACCGAACGGACAATTCCTGGGCAAAACAGCCGCGTCATTTTTTCTGCTGCCTCAAATGCAGAAGTTTCTCGAACCGACCACCGCGCTGACCAAGATCAAGTATCTGGCCGATATGAGTCGCCGAAACGGAATCACAACAACTTCGGAATTGATGCTGGGCTCGTCAAACTTTGAGCTTGAAAAACAACTCTTCGACCGATTTTTCAATGCCCCGCAGCCTCTCTTGCGGTGCGTCGCCGTCGCGGACGGCGTTTCGGCCGTCAACGCGAAGAAAGAGCAGGCCGTTGAATTCGTCGTCTCCCTGGCCAATGACAGTACCGACTCATTGATCTACCGAGGCGTCAAATTCTTCGGCGACGACTCATTCCTGGGTCTGGGCATGCAAGTCGAAAATCCCGGCTACAGCGACGGACGAAAAGGACTGTGGATGACCCGTCCGGGAAAAGAAATGTTCGAGCAATGGCGCCCTTGGTGGGACGCCGGTTTGCACATTCACGTTCACACCAATGGAAATGCGGGCAATCAGGCCACGATCGATGCGCTCGCTGCACTGCAAAAGCATCACCCGCGATTCGACCATCGCTTTACCTGCGAGCACTTTGGAATTTCGACACCCGAACAGGCTCGCCAGCTCAAAACACTCGGAGGCGTTGCCAGCATCAATCCGTACTACCTGCACCATCGCTCCGAGATCAACGCGCCCTTCGTCGGGGCCGATCGATCATTCACCGCGGCTCGGTTCAAAACCTTGATCGACGCCGGCGTGCCGGTCTCGATGCATTCCGATACTCCGGTTGGACCTCCCAAACCACTGGAATGGATGTGGGTCGCCGTGAATCGATTCGGTCTTTCCGGAACGGTCCGGGGGCCGAGCGAGCGAGTTACGGCGCAGCAAGCGCTACGGATGGTCACGATCGACGCCGCTTATACCTTGGGGGTTGAGGACAAGGTTGGCAGCATTGCCGCAGGGAAGATGGCGGATTTCGCCGTACTCGAAGACGACCCGCTCGCGGTGCCTGTCGAGTCAATTCGCAATGTGAAAGTGTGGGGAACGATTGTCGGCGGCACCGTCTGGCCTGCCAGCGAAATCAAACCCTGATTTCAACATTGCCCTTCTGATGCTGCAGCGGGGTCGTTCGTTCGCCGCTCACACCAGGCCCCGCTTTTTCCGAACATACCACTCCGTGGTCATGAGCCCCACGAATACCAAAAGCAGCCACCAGTTGTCCCAGAGCGGGATCACTTGAATCCGGTTCAACGCACCAACCTTGGTCTGCTTCAACCGCTCAAACAGACTTCCAAGTTCCTCGGGCTTGCCCGAGGAACCGCCGGAGACGGACGAGAGTTCTTTCAGAAACTCGTGGTCTGTACTGGGATAGTCCAGTTCCAAGTCCCGCGCATCAACGATGAATCGACTGTACGCATTGTACGGAATGAGTATTCCTTTGTGTCGGGCCAAAACGCTGACCCAATAGTCGCCTGCATCGGACGTCTTCGAAAATTCTGCAGTGGTCTCGTCGTTCAAACGGCGAGGTGTAATTTTCTCATTGTGACCGTCCGGAGACGTAACCTGCACTTCGAAATCCGCATCCAGAAGAGTTGTTCCATCCGCGGCGCGTGCACCGAAGTTCAGATTGGCGACGCCACCAGGTGAGCAATTGCTTGGATTGACGGTCACCCAGACTGGTTGATCCTTGTCAGCTTCCTTTCTCGCCAGCCACAGGATCAGTTGGCGCCAGAATCGCTGATGAAGTTCTGATTTCCCATCCGAGTACCACAGCCACGTTGTGTCGCCTGCAAATGCGGCCACACGTGCCCGGCCGACTTCACTTGTGAGCAGCAATGGCTGTTTGTCACGGGTTTCTGCCCACACACGAACCAACTCATTGCTCGCCTTCAGCCGAGACGCTCCCTGCAGATCGGGAAGCTCCATCCACTGTGACCGGTTCTTGTCCCCTGTGCCTAGCTGCATCACATATTCGCGCAGCCCGAGTTCGGTCGGGATCATCTTGACATCTTCCGAAATCTGCGTATTCGAATTCATTTGTCCTGCTGGTCGGAAATCCGCAGAATCAAGCTGCACGGGCAGCCAATTGGCCAGAGGGGACGTCGCGTATCCTCCGACGCCAAAGTTCTGTTGGCCGCCGATCATCATCAAACTCGCACCCTCTTCCAGGCGCGTTTCGAGCTTCTTTAAGTTCTCGGGACCAAACCATTCTGCGCGAACGTCTCCAATGATGTAGACATCGAATCGCCCCCGATCGAACCAGGTGGGATCAAGTCTCGTCTGTGACGCGAACTTGCCAGCACGCACTTCTTGAAATTCGAGCTGAATCTTGTCGGCACCATTTACGGCGCGGATTCGACTTTGCTCTGGCCGAGCCAAATCAAAATAGGCAACGTTCAAGCCGCCTTTTTTCACGCTCACAATCCGTTCACGACGGTTGTTACGTGTCAGTAATTCGTTCTCGTCCGTTTCGACTTGGACGGCGATTTTCAACTCACCCGGAAGTATCGGGACGAACGAAAGATCTACCGAAATCGTTTCGTTGTCATGCTTCACTTCGATTTCCTGAACCGTTTTTGCTTGCTGCGTCGATGGCGCCTGCTTGAGCGTGCCCGATTCGTTGGGACGTTTTCCATTCCGATCTTCAACCAACACGCGGACACGAATCTTCTTGCCATTCGCCCCCAACGCCCGAACCTTGCAGGAAATGGGAACCAGTTTTTTCTCAAAAACGACCGGATCAACCCGAACGTCCTCAACCGACAGATCGAGCGATGCCGTCGACATCGACGAGCCATAACCAATTGCGTAGATGGGAATCTGCAGATCCCCCAGTTTCCTGGCCGCGGCAAATGGTTCCACATCGAACGGCGGAACGGCGCGGTACGCTCCATCAGTCAACAGCAGCAGCCCCAGCGTCCGATGATCGCGTGCCTCGCGAGTCAAATCTTCCAGAACTTTGCCGAAGGCCGTCTGATCTCCTGTGCCTTCCGTCAACTTCGGATCATACGGCTCAAGATCCCGTGCAAAGCCAAATTGACGAACTTCCACCTGCTTGCCCAGTTCTTTCCATCGCGATTCATACTTCTCCAGATCTGCACGCACCGCCTGAAATCGTGTGGCTCCACCGGGCATATCCGCGGTGTTCATACTGCGGCTGACGTCGGACAGAATGAAAAGTTGGACAGGAGTGTCATCCGAATCGGACTTTTGAAAGGCCGGCCGGAACATGGCGAACGTCAGCACAACGACCGACGTTAATCGCAGCGATAGAAGCCATCGCCCGGTCCGCACGGGCTGACTCGCCAATTGTGACCGATATGTCGTCAGAACAAGCGCGAACAGGCCCGCACTGATCAAGACGACCAGCGGCCAGGACCATATCGGCTCGACAAAAAACTGCATGGGGGATCGATGCGTTCGGAGTCAGCGGTTCATGGTTTCATCGGTCCGCCATCACAGCGGCGGGACGTATCGCTCACGTTTTTTTCGACTCGGCGCCACAACGGGGGTTTGCGGAAGCGCCGATTTGTATAAAGAATCTAACCAAACGAAGGTGACACTTCGATTCTGATGACAAAAACGCTCAAATTTCCTTGCATCCGTTCACGGATTGCGGACGGACTCATTTTCATCGCAGAAAACGCGGGACACTGCGGGAGGTATTCGCAACCGAGAAGCCCTCTGCCGATGAAAATGAGCCTGGCCCGTGAGCAGCGACTATTTCCTCGTACCATCATTTACCAGAAATCTTCCAATGACTGAAGACGCTCACGTCGTCGCTGCTCACCATGAGGCTGAACGCCTGCGAGCCGAAATTCGGCACCATGATGAACTTTATCATCGCCAGGCAATGACGGAAATCACCGACACAGAATATGATCGCCTCGTCCAGAGGTTGAAAGCACTCGAAGACGCGCATCCGGCGCTCCAATCATCCGACAGCCCGACTCAAAAGGTGGGGGGAGCGCCGATTGATGGGTTTGTCACCGTCGAGCATCGCGTGCCGATGCTTTCGATCGACAATGTTTACACCGAAGAAGAACTTCAAGAGTTTGGCAACCGCGTCGTCAAGCAAATCGGACCGGAACCTGTCGAATGGATCGTCGAATACAAAGTTGATGGCGTCGCACTGTCACTGATCTACGAACGAGGCGAACTCGTGCGAGCTGTCACACGGGGAGATGGACGCCGAGGCGACGATGTCACCCACAACGCCCGGACGATGCGCGGCGTACCTCTACGGCTTCAAGGCGACTATCCCGAAGTCCTAGAGGTACGCGGAGAAACCTACATCGGGAACCGCGACTTCGCCGCACTCCAGGCCGAAATGACCGCCGCGGGAGAAGAGCCTCTCAAGAATTCTCGTAATGCGGCCGCGGGCGCCATCAAACTGCTTGACCCGAAGCAGTGTCATCAACGACGACTGCGTTTCTTCGCACATAGCGTGGGAAGTCTGGAGGGCGCCACTTACACGACGCACTGGCAATTCCTGCAAGCGATCCAGGCGATGGGAATTCCCTCGGTCGCGAAAACGTCTGTCGTTCCCAACTTCGCGTCAGCGATTTCCCACTCGCATCACTTGATGGAAGGTCTGCACGAACTGGATTTTGAAGTCGACGGGATCGTGCTGAAAGTCAACGATCTGGGCATTCGCGAACAACTGGGGATGACCAGCAAAAGCCCGCGATGGGTGATTGCCTACAAATGGGAAAAGTATGAGGCCGAGACACGCGTCGAAAACATTACGGTCAGCGTCGGAAAAACGGGAACGCTGACCCCGGTGGCCCTGCTGGCACCCGTGGAAATCGCCGGTACAACGGTCTCGCGCGCCAGCCTGCACAATCGCGACGAAATTGAACGTCTTGGAGTGCAAATTGGCGACTGGCTCATCGTCGAAAAGGCAGGCAAGATCATTCCGCATGTCGTACGGGTCGAACTTCACCGGCGCGACGATTCGCAAGTTCCCTTCCATTTCCCGACGGAATGTCCGGAATGCCAGACGCCTGTCGTGAAGGACGAAGAAGGAGTCTACATCCGTTGCCCAAATCCAAGTTGCCCGGCTCAACTCCGCGAAGGGCTGCGATTCTTCGCCTCGCGTGCCGCCATGGATATTGAAGGTCTTGGCATCAAGCTGATTGAACAATTGACCGAGGCCGAGAAGTCGACGGGTTCGACTCCTCGCGAGAAGCTGTTGGGCAGCTTTGCCGATATCTATCGCCTGAAAGATCACCGTTCCGAGATGTTGGAGCTCGAGCGTGTCGGTGAGAAGCTGATCGATAATCTGCTCGCGGGAATCGAAGCGTCCAAAAAACAGCCGCTATGGCGTCTGCTGACGGCACTCAACTTGCGACACGTCGGGACCCGAACCGCACAATTGCTAGCCTCACGTTTCGGCACAATGGACATGCTGCAGACTCAAACCGAAGAACAACTGAGTGAAGTTGACGAAGTCGGACCGGTCATCGCAAAGTCTGTCGCGGCGTACTTTGCCAGCGACATCGGCCAGAAAATCATTGGCGATCTGAAGGAGTTGGGGCTGAACATGGGTGACGCCGCGCTCGCCGCCGCACTTGCGGAAGAACGTGCGGCTGGACGGCTTAATGGCAAGACGCTCGTCGTAACGGGCACGCTGACGCGATTCAAACGTGACGAGATCAACGAGCTGATTCAAAAGCACGGCGGACGCACGGCAAGCAGCGTCTCCAAAAAAACCGACTACGTCGTCGCAGGAACCGAGGCGGGAAGCAAGCTGACAAAGGCTCAGGATCTGGGAATCACGGTCCTGTCGGAAGATCAGTTCATCGAGCTCATCGGCGGAACACCAGATTTCCCCTGAGTGGCGGCATCTCATTCATTCGGCACGGATTCGCATCCGGCGAACTTCAAATGGATGGTCTTCCGACTGGATGCCGATCAGTCCCGACGTCAATGCCCCGGGGCGAGAACTGCTGATTTGAAGTCCGTTCAACGAGGCCGTCACGGCCCCCCCCTTCGAAACGATCTCCAGTGCATTCCATTGCCCCACATGCTTGCGTGCCTTTTGACGCGCCGGTTCGTTGTCGTCGACCGTCACGGCATCGGCGCCACCATTTTCCTTGATGGCAGCGACGTGGAGGTGCTTTCCTTGAATTTCGAGGCAATCCGGCCACAACTTGTGCTCACCCGTAATGTAGATCAGAAATCCCGTATTCCCCTTAAACTTTGCTTCGTCCTTCAAATTGGCGGGACGTGGAAAACGATATTCCAGTCGCCAGGTAAAGTTCTCGTACGGCAACTTCGAATACAGGTAACCCCGCGGCTTCCCTGTACACGTCAGTCCGTCTGGTGACGCTTTCCAGGTCTCTGGCCCCGCATCGAACTCTTCGAACTGATCGCGTGAAAGTGACACGAAATCCGTTTCGAGCTCGAAGGGTGTGTCTTCGACCGCAGGCTCGACCGTCGCTGCAGGAGGCGTTGCCGCCGTTCCAGCGGCTGGCGGAGTTGCCGGCGGCGCGACAGCCTGCTGGCAGCCCACCGTGCCAAGGCAGAACAGAGCTACGGCGACGAGCACATCCAAACGGAAAAAACGTGAATTCATCGAAAAACTCTCGCAAGACGTCATGGTTTTGAATTCGTCGATTCATCAATCGCACGCAGTTTTTCACGGGCGCGATCCACAAACGGAGCCAACCGGCGATCCGACTGATAAAGGGTGATCAGCCCCGAATAAATTCGCCTCGCTTCGTCGCGCTCTTCATCAGGCAACTTGTCGGCACGGTCGAGTGCCGTTTCAACAAAACTAAATTGATCCGGCGCATTGACCTGATTGCGAATCCCTTTTCTCAATCGATCGATTGTCTTGAGAAACGCTTTCTGGCTGGGGTCATTTGCAATGACGGATTCGAGTGCATCGAGTTGCATCATCGCGGAATGGGGGTCCCCCCCTTTCGATCGCCAGCGCGCACGCTGAATAATCTGTTCGATTTCTGTTTTTGCCATTGCGCCATCACCGTCAGCGTCCGACAGCGTTCGCGATCGGGTCGCAAACCAAATCGTGGCAACCAGAATCAACAACAATGACGCGATAAGGACCCACGTATTGTTCAGCGTCTTGGCGAAAACCCCTGATTGCGAATCACTCGTCGCTTCGAAGCGGAACAGATCCCGCACGAATGTCGCCCCAACTTGCGGTGGACGACTAGAGTCAACACGCGTCAAATCATTGGGTGATGCGGGAAAATGCGACTCTTGCAACTCGATCTTCTTCACGACTTCCTGCAACCGCTTCGAAGTCACGAAGGCATCTGGCGGACGTTTGTCTGGCTCTTTCTCAAGCAACTGACAAACGATATCGTCCAGCCACGACGGAATCTCGGGAACATAATTTCTTGGCGGATCGAATCGGCCGAACCGCTGCTTTTGCATGATGTCGGATGCGGTCGGCCCTAAAAAGGGAGGTTGCCCGACCAGCATCGTGTAAAGCACGGCGCCTAGCGAATAAAGATCACTCCGTTTGTCGGTACGCGAACCTGTGACCTGCTCTGGAGACATAAACTCGGCTGTACCGATGACGCCGCCTGTCGATGTCAGCCGGTCTGCGGCAAAGACCTGAGCAACCCCGAAATCGGCGATCTTGACGACACCGTCTTTGGTCAGCATCAAATTGGACGGCTTCAGGTCTCGATGAACCACCCCCGCGTCATGAGCGTGCTTCAAACCCACACAGATTTGACGGGAAATCTCGACCGCTTCCTGCCAGGGGATTCGCTTCTCTCGACGCAACCGAGCTGTGATCGTTTCACCGTCGATATACTCCATCGCGTAATAATACGTCTCGTCGTCCGAACCGCTGTCGAGCAGCTTGACGATATTCGGTGATTTCAACTTGCGCATCGCTTCGATTTCACGATTGAATCGATGAACGAAGCCCGTCTCGCGGGCCAGCGACGCCGGCAGTTCTTTCACCGCAACCACGTCATCGGTTTTCTCGTGCCGAGCCAGATACACGTTCCCCATCCCACCGGCTCCGATTCGTCGATCGATCAAATAGGGGCCGATACGCACAGGATTCATGAGACAATCCAACCAAAAGACGTTCGACTTGCCTTGAGGACCAACGGATCCTCAGCCGTGATGCGGAATGGAAATGAATTGGAGTCTGATTTCGATGAAAGTCCCCGAATCGTCGCGGGACCGCTTGCTGTTTGCTGTGACTGAGACGACAGGTTGGGACGGTTCACAATCGCGCAGTTTTCCCGACGCGCACCGTGAACCAACCCAACGAGCTTAACGAGCAAAAAATGGCCTCGACCAATGTTGAACCACTGGGCGACAAGAGTGAAGGGAAATGATCGTCGTCGCCAGCCGAAAATGCTTTCATTTCTGTTGGATCAGAAGATTCACACCTTTTTTGTTCGAGAGCACCAGATCCAGCCGACCGTCTTTGTTGAAGTCAACCACCGTCATTTGCGTTCCAACGCCCGTATCTTTGCCGGCGGTAATTTCATGCTTCACGAATTTCGGCGGCTGGCCTTTGGCACGTTCAATGTCAAACCAGTACATCACGACGGGTTGGAATTCGCCTGGATCGCTTCCCATGTGCGCGAAGTAACGTTTGCCAGTGACGAGCGCGGGCTTACCCTTCCCCGTGAAATCAACCAGATCCAGTGCGTGTGTCTGCGAGAAGGACTCGTCAATCAAATGATACTTGAACATGTCACCGGAACCGGCACCAGGATTTTCAAACCACCAGATTCCGAAGGCATGCGCCGAACTGAGAATCAGATCGTTATCACCATCCAGATCGAGGTCCATCACGAAAATATTCGACGCTTCGACCGGCTTGCCTTGATTATCTTTGGCCAGGGGCAACGGATGGAATGTCCACGACTTGGATTCCTGCTTGGCCGGCGCTTCCCACCAACCGTGAGGAATGATCACGTCGAGCCGTCCGTCTTGATTCAGATCCCCCGTCCCCAAGCCGTGGTAGTATTTGAACGTCCCATTCTCATTGGGATCGCCGGGATCGCTGATCGGCGTAAATGCCCATTTCTCGTGACACTTTTCGACCGAGGGCAGCGTCAAGTAACCCATCTGGCGTTCCGGCTGTGAGCCCAGAATCAGTTCCGGACGACCGTCTCCCGTCAAATCCGTAAACAGGACGGTCTCGTTACAAGCGCTGTGCCAGATTTCATACTGCTTCCAGTCACCAGGTTGGTTGCGAGGATTCTCGTACCAATAGCAGGGATCACCTGGGTAACCGATGATGATGATGTCATCCCACCCGTCTTGATTGATATCGTGCGACCAACTGGCGAAGCAGTTTGAGTATCCCTTTGAACCGTCATACGCGTCGGTTGGCTTGCCCTGCTGCGTCAGAGGCTGTCGAATCCGTGACATCTTCCAATCGGGTGCAGCGTACCAGTAGTCTCCGGCGGCGACATCCAGCTTGCCATCCTTATTAAAATCCCCGACGGCAGCACCCTCGGCGCGAAACGTGTCGTCGAGCTTAATTCGCTCAAACGGAACCTCGCCAGCAAGGCAGATTGCCGAGAGTCCGAAGATCGAGACACAAACAGAAATCCCAATACGCAGCATAGATGCGGCCCTGATTCGAAACGGATGACTCGCCTGGATTCATAGAGATTCAGCGTCCGCCAGTGTCACGCTCCTGAAAACTTTCGTCAACCGAGTCACCACTGGCTGCAGCAACGACACCCGATCGCCTTCACGTCACGTCAGTACCGGGAATCCCGCGTCGTTCGATAGAATCATGGGAGGGGATCACGAGGAACATTGACCAATCAGGAGCCTTATTTCGATGCGCACTCTGCTATTCATGATGCTGCTAACGCTGTCGAGCATCCTCGTTGCGGACGATGCGACCGTGACACGCGCGGTGCGAACGCCCATTCCCCCGCGACTGGTCGTCCTCACATTCGACGACTCGTCACTGTCTCACTACACCACTGTGCGGCCGCTACTCAAGCAGTACGGTTTTGGAGCGACCTTTTTCATCACAGAAGGATTCGATTTCAAACAAAATAAGAAGGACTACATGACGTGGGAGCAGATCAAGGAACTGCACGACGACGGCTTTGAAATTGGCAACCACACGCGTGACCACCTCGGGATCTCTGAGAAAACAGTCGGACAACTTCCCGAACAACTCGAAGGCATTGCCACGCAGTGCAAGGCGCATGGCATTCCCGCCCCCGTCACGTTTGCATGGCCCGGCAATTCGATGACCCCCGCCGCATTTGAAACTCTGAAAACGCACGGCATTCAGTTCGCGCGGCGCGGCGGCGCTCCCGAGTATCCCTACGACGAAGGACAGGGATTCGCGTACGAACCGGGCCTCGATCATCCCCTGATGGTTCCCTCGGCGGGGGACGCACGTCCCAAATGGTCACTGCCCGACTTCGTGCGAGCCGTTCAACAGTCGGATGAGGGTCGCATCGCGGTTCTTCAGCTCCACGGCGCACCCGACACAGCTCACGACTGGGTCAGCAGCAGCGAGCAGAACTTCGCGGCGTACATGAAATATCTGAAGCAGGAAGGCTTTCACGTCATCGCCCTGCGAGACCTTCAAAAGTACGTCGACCCCGCCGTGGTCCCTGAAGACTATCGCACCGTGATCGAGGCCCGCCGCAAATCCGTCGCAAGGCGCAACGGCCCAAAGTAGAATTACCCGCTGGATCAACTGGACTTGCGAGCATCCTTTAAGAAGTACAGCCTTCCTGCTGTCCCACTGAATTCTTCGTCTGCGGACCAGCCATCTTCTGAATTGATTTTAGCACCTGGAAATCAACCGCCGCAATGACATTCTTCGCGAAGCCAATTCTGGCAATCGCCGCGATTGAACGTGTCGAGATCAACGTCACAAGACAAGGATCAATTCGAGTTTCGATGATCAACTACGTCAAACTCGTCAACGGTCCACCATCACAGAAATCGCGATTTCCAAAGCGTTCAATTCGGTGTCCAAAACCATGCGCGAGTGACATCAGCAGCCGATTGTGAGTCACTTCCCCCAACTTGAGGGCGCGCCCCATTCGAAAATCAAGGCCATTACCGGCAAGCACAAAGGGAATGTTGTCCAGCAGATGCGTATTGCCTTTGCCTAATTCGTTTGTCCAGACAATGGTTGTGTTGTCGAGCAACGATCCACCTTCGCCAGGTTCCGGTGTCTCAGCGAGTCGCTGGATCAGGTAAGCCATTTGTTCCGCATACCATTTGTTGATGCGAGTCAGTTTGTCCTGCGCTTTCGTGTCGTCGTCGTCGTGATGAGATAGCCCATGATGCCCGTCATTAACGCCGATAAATCGCATCTTTGCATCACTCACTGAAAACGTGTACTGCAGCGTCGCGACGCGGGCGAAGTCCGAGGCAAAACTGTTCACCATTAATTCAATCTGCATCTTGCTAAGTCGAGGCAGATTGTCGTCTTCTTCCTTAACCCCCGCTTCAAGCTCTGGAACCCTGTGCTCGACCGACTGACCTGACGTGGCTTTCAGCTCACGTTCCATTTCCCGAACGAATGTCGCTTGCTCCTCCAACAATTGGCGATCTTCTGCATTGATACGAGACGCCAGTTTTTTCAAATCGCCTTGAAGGTCATCAAGCACGCTTTTCAAATTCTCCTGATCTTTTCTGCGACCGTAAAGCTTTGACAACATTCGGTACGGATCGCAGATCGGAGTGATTGGCTTGTTAGGCCCTGCGTACGACATTCGTGTCCAGGTATCGGCACGATCTGGAACCAACACTCCAAATTCAAGTGACCCGAAACGCGTCTGTGTCGCGGCATTCGCTTGTAGATGGTTTTTGATCTCTTGATCGATCGAAAGCCCGCTCGACCAGCCTGCCGGCGTATCTGAACCTCCTTGAATGTTTCCGGGAAACAATTCGACGCCGGTCAACAAACACCCGATCCCCCGCATATGACTATCGCCGTCCCCACGCACCTTGTCGCAGACACCGTGCAGAGTGAGCAGCCGATTCTTGAATGGCTCAAGCGGTGAAAGGCTTTCTTTCAGTATGAACTCAGCCCCCTCTTCATCAGGCCAGAATGTCGGTGGAACCACACCATTGGGACTGAACATGATCACAAGTCGCTGCTTGCGAGCGGTTTGATTGGCAAATCCCAGGCTGGGCAAATTCATAACGAACGGCAGGGTCGCCGCGCTCACGCCAAGGTTCCGAAGAAATTCGCGTCGGGACGTTTGGGGCATGGGAATGTCCTCTTTGTATTGGTGACGTTGCGACTTCGCCGATGCTGGTGACTCAATCGGAATTGGAATCTGAAACGTTTCTCGCTTCATTCAATGCAGCCGTGGCGATGATCTCGACCAATAATCGGCGAATGCTGAAATTCTCTTGTTCGAACTCATGTCGAAGTGTCTCTTTTGTTTTCGAACCGTAAGCCTGGATCGGCTGCTTAATCGAGAAGTGAAACAATTGCTGAACGAAGGCGCTGTGCGTCTCTGAGCTGTCGGCCAGAAAAGCAGCAACCTCGCGGGCTCCATTGAAGTGAACGATGTCACCCTCGCGCGTTCGATAGGTTCCCGTCGAGACGATCTGCTTGCCGGATTCCTCCTTTCGAAATCGCCCCACGGCATCAAACTGTTCAAAAGTGAATCCCAAGGGATTGATCAGTGAATGGCACGACTGGCATGACTCTTGCCGGGTTTGCAGTCCAACTCGCTCTCGCGTCGTCAGGTCTGGCTGCAACTTGGACGCGATCGGAGTTACAGCTTCCGGCGGTGGTCGCAATGTTCGCCCCAGAAGACTTCTCGCAATGAAAACTCCTCGATGGATGGGTGAACTCGCGCCGCGATAGGCAAATCCTGACATCAGATAGGGGTGCGTCAGCACTCCCGCACGCGCGTCAGAGTCGAGCGACACCTTCTGGAATTCGGAGTCGACCGGCAGATCAATCCCATAGAATTTTGCCAATCTACCATTCAGGAACAGGCCGTCGGCAAGAAGCAACTGCCGAAAATCTGTTGCTTCGCTGCTCAGAAGCTCATCGACGGATAACTCAAGCGACGTTCGCAGATCGTCCGCAATGAGCGAATCGAAATCGGGAAACTGATCCGCGTCCTTGCTCAGGTCAACAACCCGTTCGACTCTCAGCCATCTCAAAATGAACTCGCGGAGTTTAGACCGCGTACGGGAATCTTGAACCATTCGCTGGGCTTGCGCGACGATTTCTTCTCGTTTGACGAGACGACCGGATTCCGCTGATTCGCGAAGTCCCTGATCTGGTAACGAATCCCATGCTGCAAACGCAATCCGCGATGCCACGTCGTACGGATCGTTCGCATTCTCGGGATTCGCACCAAGCTCACGGTACAAGAATCGCGGTGACTTCAGAACGAGTAAAACGACACGATTGACGGCAATCCTCGGATCGTTTGTCTTTTCAAACTGGCGTTCGACGTAAATCCGACGCTGCTCATTATCGAGTGGGCGTCGAAATGCCCGTGTCGCAAACTGGTGGCAGAATTCCATCAGCCTCAAAGTTCCCTCTGGAGCATCAGCACTCGTACTCGATAGCTCTTCAAGATGCCTATCGATGTATGCAGCGATTTCGACCGCGGCCTCAGTTGTCGCCTGATCCCATTCCTTCGAGATGGAGGTTGCCTTCTCCCATCCGCTGCTGCGGTCGTCTGGAGGAAAGGGGGTGTTAACGATGCAAACTTCTGGGGGGGCTCCCGATGAGAGACATCGTGCAGGGACAACTTCACGAACACGGTGTGGCTGCGTCCATTCGAGGAATACGGAAGCCGGAGACGGAGGCAGTTCCTTGGCTTTTCCATCTTGAACGCCTTGCTTTGCCTTCGAGAACTCGAGACGCAACGGATAAGTCCGCCCTCCAATTAAGAAAATCGACGCACGATCGTCGTTCTCCGTCTTTGACTGAACGTAGGCATCGATCAACGGCCGCTTGAGATCGTTGATCCAGAATCGAAATGATTGATCAGTGCGAATATGAAATTCGTATTCACCCGTATCAGGAGCCACAATTCCGCCTTCCCATCGAATCGCAAATTCATGGGGAGGAATTTTTTCGCCATCGGGGCTTTTATCAAGAAAGTCGAACGCAACCACAGGATCGATCCGTTCGAACGCCAGATCTTTGGCTTCAAATTCGCGAGTTTTGAAGTATTTCGCCGCCAGGCCTCGTCGACTGCCGTCCGGCGCGACTGGGCGAAACGCACCCACGAGATCCGCCATGACATTTCGGTACTGCCGGACAGTCAGCCGAGACAATTCCACGCGTACAGGCTTGTTCCTCTCTTGTGCGGTGGAAGAGTAAAACGATTCGTGAATGTATGTGGAAACTCGGCATGCCTCGTCGCCAACACATGTTCCCGGTTTGTCCTCTGGCATCGACTTGCTGATGTATTCCGTCAACTCACCGATCGATTTGTCGCCAACGAGAGGTTGTGCATAACTGTCGGCTTTTCCTTGGCCATTGACGCCATGGCATGAGGCACATTTCGCCTGATAGATTTTCTCACCCGAAAGCGGATCGTCGCCAACGGCATCTCGTGGAAATGCACCAATCGCCAGGACGATGGCGGCACCGATAGTCGCTTGAAAACAGCCAATTCGCCGAGAGATCGTCATGCTGCCTGAATTCCTACCCAAAATCGAATACCATTCGCCGCATGAGGGACCGACCGAGTCACGGGCAGAAATCGTCAACCCCGTCGACCGAGTGTGAGGCCCACAAACACCAGCGGCAATCCGAGCCAAATCACCCGATTGGCATCTCCCTCGGGGATCGTCAGCGATGGGTCCGCAAACGGCATCGCAACGCTCGCAAGGAATGGGTAGAACGCCCCCGCTGCAGCTCCAGCAATTCCGCCCAGGAACATGGAACCAATCGCAAATCGAACTCGATTTGTCCGGGCCCCTAAGCCAGTGCCCAGTCCGATCCCCAATCCGACAATCAACCACGTCGTTCCGTGCAAGAGCATTGCGTACTGCACAGGAACCTCAATTTTTTCCATTCGTATGCGTGAGACGATGTTTTCGCCAACGCCGTTTCCGGCGAGTCCCCCGCATGCAGACAAAACACCGCCCAGAACCATGCCGCCGATGGCACCCCGCACCAGAGAACCCCGTGATTGACGCATCAATCCCAGTGCAAGCCCGAATAACAGTCCGCTCATTGCACCGGCCGTTCCAATCCAAAGTGCAGCATGTTTGTAATCGAGAATCGCAAGTCCCTCATAAAAACGCTGCATCACTTCAGGACTTTGATTCCTTCCTTCTGAGACTTTGACAATCAGCAGTTCCTCTGAAAACTCAAAAACTCTCCCAATTTTCAGGATCGCAACATCAGCAAGAATCGCGGCAATCGCGCCAACAACTCCCAAAGACATTGCGTTTCTTATCGACTCTAGTGACGAAGTTCGAGCGTTGGTTTGATTCGCCGAATTCACGGTGTGAGGCTGTTGGGGATGTGTGTTGCTCATTCTGAGTGTTCTCTCGAAATCGTCGTTGCCACTTGAGTCCCTTCAACAAGCAATAAGTCGCAGTCCACGACGGCGTTCGTAAAACGTTCCTCGGCCCCCCCGGGCCAACGGACGCGAATTTCACCGATCGAACTCGTCTCACCAAGCCCAAACAGCAATCGTCGCTCATTGCTGCATTCAAAGCCATCGCCAGCGATAAGTTGCTTAACGAACGTTTGATGATCTGACGTCACTCGGACTTCAGAACCAATTGCATCGCGGTACTTTTGCCCAACGAGTCGAATGGAGACAAAATGACCTTCATTCGTTGATCGATTCAAAACGAGTGCCGCGGGATCAATCAATTGAGAGACCGCGAAATCATCTCGTCCATCTCGATTCCAATCGAGCCTCGCTAAACCTCGACCCAACTGGCTTTTGGCGAAGAAGGCACCCAGTTTGCTCGCGGGGACTTCGACAAACCGGTCGCCCCGATTGGAAAAGAACTGATGACGCATTCGGAACGGAATGCCGATCTCCGTATAGTCATCGACATGGCCGTTGACGACGATGAGATCCGGTCGTCCATCTCGATCGGCGTCCATGAATTGCGTCCCGAACCCGTACATCGAAAGGCTGGGAGTCCTCAATTGAAACTGACGCGTGGCATCGATAAAGAAATGTCCGATTTGATGATGATAAAGTGTGTTCGATTCGTTACAAGAATTTGTGACAAATAAATCAATCAACTCATCACCATCGACGTCCTCCACAGCAATTCCCATAGATGCCGGAGTCCGTCTATCGGAATCAAACGCCGTCCCCGTCAGCGCTCCTTGCTCGTCAAATGTTGGAACAGTACCTGGGGCGTTTGTACGATTGAGAAACAGCACATTTGCGGACATGTCGTTCGCGATGTAAAGATCCAATCCAGGTTGATCGTCGAAGTTGGCAGCAACAATTCCGAGCCCTCGACCATCGAATTCGCGAATTCCTGCCGCTTGACTGACGTTCTCAAATCGGCCATCACCCAGGTTGATCAACAAATCATCTTCAGCGGCCGCGAACTCGTTTGGACTGCAGCTCGTACGTGCTTTGAGCGTCTTGTGGATGCAAACTTGCTCGAAAGGACGTTCACCTCCGCAATAGTTCACGTCAAAGAGATCGGGCAGACCGTCGCCATTGATATCTGCCATCAGACAACTGGTTGTCCATTCGCCCCCCTGGATTCCTGAGGTCTCGGTCACGTCTTGAAAGACGCCGTCTCCATTGTTTCGCAGCAATCGATTTCGTCCGGCATTTGCGACGTACAGGTCCGGGAAACCATCTGCATCAAAGTCACCGACTGCAACCCCGAATCCATAACCTGAATCAGGCGGCAACGCAGATTCCGTGACATCTACGCACTGGCCACCCACGTTTCGATAGAGTCGATCCGTAGCGTCGATTCCTGCAAGCTTCGGAGCCAATTGACTGGCCTGTGGAAAAAAGAGATCGGGGGCGCCGTCGCCATCAAAGTCGAGCGATGCAACTCCACCGCCGATACTTTGATAGATCATGAAGCCTCGAACACCGCGTTTGGTACCGTTTTCATATCGAAAATCGAGTCCCGCGGAGGCACTGACATCTTCAAATCGCACGTCGGGCGGCGTTCGTTCGTCGCCCAAGTGATTCTGTGTCGCGAAGAGCATTGTTTTGGGCACGGGATAGGTCGAGAAATCAAATCGAAGGGAGAAATTCTGAGCTGGCAACGTCTGTGGCATTTGAGGCGTCAGTTGTGCGAGCAAGCGTGCACCTTCCGCGGGGATCGCCTCAGAAGGATGGTGTGTCTCGACCATTGTGTGCCATGCCCATGCCTCCCAGTGCCGTCCAATTTCTTCACAGACTTGCGCGCAGCGCAGCATTTTTTCGGATGTCGGGCTATGGAACAATAGTTCGTGAATCGTGGAAGATAGGATCTCGAGCTTTGCGGCACGTTCAATCATCACACGAGCATCGTCATTGCGCCCCTCCGAGAATAGAAGTTGGCCAAGCTGATATGTAGCGCCCAGATGATTTGGTTCGCGTCGAAGCGTCTCCCAAGCGCATCGAATGGCGGCCTTCGTGTCGCCGTTTTGACGCGCTTGTTTTCCCAATACCCACCACGTCTCTGGATGCTCGTAAGCAGCCCGAGGAAGTTGGCGCCGCCAACGCTCCAATTCCTCCATTCGCGCTTCCGTCACCAGTATTACACCAAGCTGCGCGTGAGCTTCGATCAAATCCTCCTGTTGCTGAAGAATCTGCTGGATGATTCCTTCAGCCTGCGTCATCGACAATTGAAACATTTTTAAGCGAGCCCGCCCCATCAACGGGAGATAGTCATTGGGCGCCGATTCTTCAAAAAATGAAATCAACTTCTCGGCTTCATAAATCTCGTCACGACTCCCCAGATAAGCGAGTTCTTCGAGCGTGAACGACTTTCCTTTCACCAACTCGTATAGATGAGGAGCCGCCTCCCAACGCCGCCCCTCACCAAGAAATAGGGTACCCAATCGCCGATGGATCATCAGATCATCTGGCAGCAGCGTTAAGACACGCCGATATAGGAATTCCGCATCGCTGGCACGACCACGCTTGAGCGCATGCTCTCCTGCGTCCTTCAACCGATCTGCGATCTCCGCACCACTCGCAGACAGCGGAAGTTGGCGAAAATACTTCAGTTCAAGGACCGGATCATCCAGCTTGCTCGCGATCGAGCCTGCAAATAACAGCCCTTCAACCGATCGAGAATCTCGTTGAAGCGCTCGATCCGCAAGCTCCAGCGCAAGTTCCAACTTGCCGACTGATTCTGCCGTCCTTGCTTCCTTCAGCAGCGACTCAGGCGATTTAGACCAGAAGCATGACGCAATGACTCCAACGACGAAGCCGAGGAGCACACTAATCAACATATACCGAACGTACACCGGAGGATTCATATTGCTTTATTGCCGCCTTGATCGTTCCGATTTGCTTCCCACGGACGAGAAACAAATGACGGTGGCGAGAATCTCGCAGATTTCTCGCCACCGAACGCTCCAAGCCTCAGACTCGATCGCCCTCACTAAAATTCACCAGCAATTTCGCCAGCAGCCCGAGTCCCCAATGCACCCCAGACACCATACGGACTTTGCCCTCCAACAGATGTTGTTCCGGCCGAGTACACGTCTGGCGAATTGAGGTTTCCTGTATTGATATTTTCGCCAATGAATCGAGCAGCCCCATCCCCCATGAGAATGTGAACGCCTCCCGTATGTCGACTTCCTGCGGAATACGTTCCAGAACCGCCATCCCAACCGCTCTCATCGCAGGATGGGGCATTCGGAGGAAGAATCGTCTGAAATCCTGTGCTCGATGGGCAACCATCGGCCCATCGATTTCCACGCAACGAGTGAACGTTCGATGTCGAAAGGTAGCTTCGTCCAGAAACCTGCGCGAGGCATGCCGAAGGGTTCGTTACCGCCCAGGGAACACCTTTGTCGCCTTGATACACACCATCAGCCACTTGCCCCACGATGTCAGTGCGAGTGCCATCTCCAATCGAGACGCCGATTTCGCCCATCAAGATCGTATTGCTTGAACCATCTGTGCAATCACGAAGCCCTAAGCTACTCTGAAAAAAGAACATCCCTCGAGCCTGCCGACCGGCATCCCATTGATTTACATTCTGTCCAGTATCACCCAAGCAAAACGCGTAATTCGTACGACCAAATTTACTGAAGTCGAATCCATCATTGATACCAGAGCCACCTTGCCCCGCTTCAGAGGGACATCGAAACATGGCGATCTTTTGTTGATACGGGGGATAGGCTGCGATCCACGGCGATGGACCGCCAGGCTGCCACGGACCGGTACCGTTGATCGTGCCACCACTGGTGATTTGCATGTACAAATTCGCCTGATCCATGTACGGCAGCAATTGAACTAGGCCGCTCTGTCGATCCCAATTGCAGTCGGTGCTGTTATTCGCGCCTGCGGCCGTACCTCCAGAAGAATACGGGAACTTCAGATTCGCATCATGATAGTTATGCAGGGCGAGCCCCAACTGCTTCAAATTATTTTTGCACTGCGTCCGGCGTGCTGCCTCACGGGCCTGTTGAACGGCCGGAAGCAGCAACGCAATTAGAACTGCGATAATCGCAATGACGACGAGCAACTCAATGAGCGTAAACCCCGCTCGCCGCAGACGTCTCACGACATTTTCAATCACGAGTAGTACTCCACCAAAAGAAAGAACGGATCACAACAAACGACACGATTCTTGCTAAGCGAATTGCCAACAATCTTTACATTGCAACACACATCAGTCACATCCGAGTCGCCAAATGTTATAATGAATGCGCCGAAACACTAACACATCAACAGATCGATAACGTAAACTAAGTTGAGAAACTCAACGAAACAAACATTGCGCATACATGAAACTGCAATCGTTTTCATGCTTGCGTGCCAACCCTAGCAAATAGAATGGATGTGAGAACGATTCCGAATGGATGTGGAGGTCAGCCGCGGATCGCCCCACCTGTCAATAGGATGAGACTTCATTCAGAATCCGACAGAAAAATTCATCAAATTCGCAAGAATTTCGAAAAGAACGACTCTCGCGTCGGGGAATTCAAGGATGCTCGACGAATCAAAACATTCGCAATACTCGCTAATGCACTGAAGGATCACAACTTATGTATCGCGCAGCTTCACGACGGGCGAACCGTTATGATGACGCGGCGACTGGGGAGCCCCCCGCAGAAACATAACGTTTCCTTAAGCAGTTTTCGGGCACTCGGGCGCGAATATCTGTGCATGCATCTCTTGCCGATACGCACCGAGCCCCGGGCCGTTGTGATGAGTCGCGCAAAGAAAGTTTTGGACTCTGAATCTCGTCAACTGCGACAGCGACACAAAGTCAGTTTCTGTGGTCCGCATTTCGCGTTCCGTAATAGACAATTACAGATACTAGACTGTTGACGTCTTTTTGTTTGTATGGAGCAACGAACTCAGCTTGCGATCATAAACATACGGCATGTAGTATAAGAAACCTATGAGTGATGTTATCGCGCGTCTGATGACTCACATCTCGATCCTTGATACTTTCGGGCATGAGGAGGTGTTTCGCGATGAAATGTACTGTGTGTGTCCTATTGATCGCATCTTCGGTGTTGGTGCCGGCCCTTGGATGCGGCGGCGCAGCGGCGCCCAAGCTCGATCCTGAAATCGCGAAGCAAAGGCGGGAAGCGTACGAAGCAAAAATGCGTGACGGGCCACCACGAGGTGGCCAATCTGGAAAACGGAAATAGAAAAATTTGGGCGAGACGAGTTACACCAAGAGAACGGTGAATTTGTCTCGCCAACTTTTTGATTCGAGCGATTTAAGTGCTTTGGGCCCCATTGGGGCCTAACAGCCTATTGAAGTAAGGGGAACAGCCACCTTGGCGTTCACGACGTCATAGCAGTTTTTGATCAGGCCGAAGCCAGTCCCCGTTACTTCCACCGGCTGCTAAATCGATGCAGGGTTGGGTCGTTCGCCTTCTGCATGCATGCCTATGGGGCGCTCTCCAAACGTTTCGAGACCTGCTGATGACGCCGGGCGTGCTCTGCCATTCCTTGCCGCCGATACACCTCAGCCAGAATCTGATGAGCGGTTGCCAATGTCGGATTGATTCGGAGTGCTTCCACCGCGTATCGAGCGGCCTCGTCCAATTGTCCTAAATGTCCACTCGCTGCGGCCAATCGGAGTTGATAGCTGCTCTGCCAACGATTGACATTGAGATAGCTTGTAAGCGCCTGCTTAATCTGAAGCGGTTGCCCCTGTGTGATCGACAATTCCGCCAACCGGTGGAGTGCCCCCTCGTCCTTTGGGGCGCTTTTAAGTATTTGAAGCCAGTAGTCGCGACTCACTTCTGGCCGATGCAGCAGCTCCTCACACACTCCAAGCCACTCCAGCACGCGATTGTCGCCGGGCACGCGGGGTTGTACGGCACTGAGTTTGTCTTTTGCGACACGTGCTATTTCGACGTCCTGTTGAAGATACGCGAACTTTGCCAAAACCAGTCCCCACGCACGATCTTCTTCGACGGGTGGAAGTTTCCGATCATCCGGTCGAAATATTGTCAGTAGCTGATCGTGTTTTGGTGGAAGCTCAGGTTCCGGATGACGCAGGATGCGGTGATCTGTGCTCGATGTGTGCGGAATTCGACTGAGCTTGTGCGACGGCATGTGGCATCCGATGCACGAGTCCGAATTTTGGCGAGTCCGCTCTGAAAGGCTGAGTGTGCAACCTCGATCGCTATGGCAGTTCATGCACTTCGCCCGATAAAATGTCTCCCTCTCCGTCTCGGACGGCACTGAATGCGGATCATGGCATGACAGACAACCGAATCGACCACCACTCCGCTGACTACAGACGCTGACCTGCGTCTGTTCAACATGGCTTGCGACGCGCATTGATCCATCTTCGCCCAGACGCAATCCACGCACGAATGCGACCCAAATGTCATCGAATCGGTCACCTGCACGAAAGTCCGAATCTAGTTTTTCGAAGCGAGGAATACGCTCCTCTGCTGCGAAATGGCATTGCCAGCAAACGCTTTCTCGCCGCACGGGATCAAGCTTGGCCGGATTGACAATCGAATCGGACACAGTGAGCTGTTGTGGCGTCTGAACTCGCTGCTGATGGAATTCGACGTGCCCGGCACCGGGACCATGACAGCTTTCGCATCCAATCCGTCCTTCCTGAATCGCAGGAGACGAAAAGTGATTTGGTGCGTCACGATCAACGGAAACGCGTTCGGCGTGACAGACGAGACAGGCCAGTACGATACGGCGTTCGAATCGCGGATTGTTTCCGGGGCGATAATTGGGTGACAAGCCCCAGTTCGATTCGCCTGAGTACCAAGTGATTGGCGACATGAAAAGGCAGTCGCCCTGTTCAGAAACATACGATCTGCCATGCCGCCCCGATCCGATGACATAGTCAACACGCACTCGCTGATCGTAAATTGAGCCAAGTTCGGCATCGGTCAGTGATTCATGGTGAAACACACCCTCCAGCGTCTTCTCGACACGGTACTCGACGTCACCGACATGCGTCGAAACGACAAATGACGAATTGTGATCAAAATCTTCGAGCGGCGTCGCGTGACTCACGATCGCCGACGAGTTGGCCATGGGATGAGATTGATATCGGTCCCAGATTGACTGATGACATGCGCGGCAAGCAGTGGCGCCGACATAGTTCTGCGAGGGAGAAGACGACGTCGCGGGCAATTTCGTTTGCTCAACTTGACGTTCCGTGTTCAATAATTGGACCGGGCGCCGAACCGCCTGCCATACATGCCAGGCCCCAAGGCCACCCGCTAAGAACACGATTGCACCAAGAACAATTGCCGCAATTATGGACGGAGATCGACTTGACATCTGTAGAAGACTCGCAATGAATCGATGCGAAGCAACACCGTGCAAATGCGATAGTCATGCGGTATTTGCGTTAGCAGCCTGTTGAAGTAACGGGGACTGGCTACGGCCAGATTAAAAACGCCATGCCATCGTGAAGGCCAAGGTGCCTGTCCTCCTTACTTCAACAAGCTGTGAGACGCTCAATTCCCCGATGGGCAATATCCTGTCCGCGATCAAGTCAAAAGATGCTAACGAAGATCAGACCGGGACTTCAAGCTGTTCAAGACAAGGCGGCCTCGGATGAAGGCTGTCCTGAACACAATTTGCAATTTGTCTCACGTCCCTGACACTCTGCAATGGAAATAGAGCACGCTCTACGTTGGTGTCTTTTCGGTATAGGCGGCTTCGTCCGCTATTTCCACAGCAATGAGGATTGGAGTTGATGAAGCCTCCATCGCAACTGCCACGGCGACACTTCGTTCTTCCTTCAAGCGTCTGTTGAAACTCTCGAACCCACAACTGCGAAAGCGCATCGACGCGAGCTTCGCCGTGCACCCGTTGACGCGTCCCCTCGTTTCCGCTATTTCGAATGCCGTAGATTGCCCAATGGATCGCACGTTTCGCCAGGCTCCAACCGTGCAATGACAGGCCTGTTTGTCTGTTGTACGATTCATTCAACATCTCCCCACAGTAGGCTCACAACCCTGAGTGCGATGGGTTAATGGGCCACGATTTGAGTGGTGCCGAATGCAGTTCTCACATGTTGTGACCCTCGCATATCCAGCCCGACTATTGGTCGTGAGCTTGATGTTGACGTCCTCAATGATCGCCTCCGAGGAAATGAAGTACCCCTTGGCCGTTGCCGTTGGAGGTGATGGAACGGTCTATGCCGCCGATCGCGATCTTCCCGGGATCTGGAAATTCGCCGAGGGCCGATGGTCGGTCTATTTCCAAGCGTCAAAAAAGTTTCGCACACCACTGAACGCCGTCCGTTGTCTGGCGATCGACCACCAAGGAAAACTCTTGGCAGGCGACTCGGCGACACGAGACATTTATCGTTTCGATGATTCGAACCAGCCCTGCCCCTTAACCAAGGGCCGCGTTGGCATTCCAATGGCATTGGCTGTGGCGAATGATGGAACAATTTTTGTGTCGGATCTGGAATCGCATCGTATTCTGAAAGTCGCAGCTACGGGCGGGGAACCGTCTGAACTGGCGGAGCTCGCAGCAACACGTGGTCTCGCGATCGACAAAGAGGGACGATTGATCGCGGTGTGCCATGGCGAGAACTCAATCGTTCGCATCAGCGCCGACGGAAAAGAGAAAACCATTCTGGTCAAAGGCCGCCCGTTCCAGTTTTCGCATCATGTGGCGATTGGATCAAAGGGTGAACTGTTCATTGCAGACGGATATGCCAAGACAATCTGGAAGGTCGAAGAACACAATTCGCCTGTTGCAGAAATCGCAGGCGATCCGCTCAAGAATCCGGTGGGGGTTGCTTGGAACAACGGCGATTTATTGATCGCCGATCCACAGCTCAAAGGGATACTGAAGCGAACACCCGATGGAAAACTCGTCCTCTTGATCAATCAACCGAGCCAATAATGCGGCCTAGCACGACGGGGATTTGCTTCTACTGAATCGACTTTACGCCTCTGGTCACAGTTGCGAATTCCGCGGCAATCGGGCAATCGGAATTGCCCTCTGATGATCAACCACAACGCAGTGCCCTCAAAATTCTTTACGCACCCTGCAATTCGTTCCGAAACGCCTGACGATCGCTTGGCCGAAGGAAAGGACTCATCAATTCGCCGTTCGGGTACGATCTACAATCCTCCAGGGTCCAACGCGTCCTGCGCTCCAACCAGTGTACACAGCGTCACTCCGTCCATGTTTTCGCTGAACATTCGGACGCTGCCGTCGCACATCAACACCTGTGCACCGCCCCGGTGAAAGCCATACGGGCCGCAACCATATCCGTAGTAGTACGATCCGCCACCAGCGGCGCTGGAACGCATGTTCGATTTATTAACGAGATATGGGCCACAATGCTGCCCAGAACCGTCACGATTGACCCGCCCGCCAACGAAGTAATCCCCGTTTGCCGGATCAGCCCACATTCCACCGCCAAATGCAAGCTGATTCTCAATTTCCAATAGATCGAACATCGGTGCATTCGACGGACCATTGAGTAGATTTCGGAATCCTGCGTGGTACACAGTATTTCGGCCCGCGAGCTCGAACAGCATTGTCGTATTAGAGGTACCGTCTGTGATCGTCGCGATGGATGTCGTCCCACCCGAAGAGTAACCTAAATTCGTCAGTTCCATCCATTCACTCGGACGGCCGAATCCCCAGCTATCCCGGACCGTCCCATCAATTGTGAGACGCGCGATTACGGAACTATCCGACGAAAACATCAATCTCATCAGACTCGCTTTTACTCCCGATGAAATGACGTAGTCCGCGGAACCACCCGTCGCGCTGGCGGGCAATCCATACGGGATAAAATTGCCTGACGCTTCATAAGGGTCGCTATTCACTACATTCGAAATGGACATGGACGTCATTTCCATTGACGTCAGATTCGATGAACGTGGTGTGGAGGGACAAATCAAGCTTGGGATGGATCTGGCAATGGCCTTCGCATTCGATGGATCCGTGAATGGCGCAAGTTGATCGTAACAGTTGTAGGTATCCGCATTGTCGAGATAAGGCAATAATGAAATGCACCAATTCATCGTCATCTGGCAGTCACCACTCGGATAGTTATTGCAGCTCATTCCTTGCGCCGGGGGAAACACCGAAAACGCCTGCGCATAGTTCGACATCGCGAAACCGAGTTGTCGAAGATGGTCCTGGCATTGCGAGGTTCTCGCTCTCTCTCGCGAGTACTGAATCGCCGGGAGAAGCACCGCCAGCAGCACAAGACTGATGGCAGTTGCGAGCAGAGCCTCAACCAGTGTGAATGCGTGCCGTCGCTGTAAACCCAATGGATACTTCTTGGAAGACACCGGCGAAGCAATTGGCAGATGAACAATGTGCGAAGGCGATCTCACGAAAAACTCGTCACAAAAGAGAAAGTTCGTACCGAACCAATTATCGAAGGTTGCCTTAATGGAAGAATATTTGAAATTGTCTGTGGCTTCTTAGTAGTGGATCGGCCCATTCGTTAGCTGAAACTTGCGTCTTCCGTCGATGAGCCGAACCCAACCATGCTGCGGAACGGCAAGTTGTCTTCCATCTGGACTGATGGATAATGCCCCGAACTGACCGCAATCAGGAAAAGCGAGCAGTTCCGCATCATCTTGAATCCCCCAAAGACTGAGCTGGAAATTTTGCCGAACCAGAATTTCAGATCCGCTCATTCCATTCAAAAAAACTATTCTGGAAGGTCCCGGACGTTCGCTCGAGGGAAGCACAGCGACCGGCTCCAGATTCTTAAAGCGCCATACCCGTACCGAATAGTCCTCGCCAGCCGTGGCGAGGAAGGTTCGATCGGCTGAAATCGCCACGGAATATGTTGGACCGATATTCGCACGCAACGTGTTATGCAGACGTGCGTAGGCCAGATCCCAGAATCGAATGGCGCCGTCGTGACAGGCGGAAACGGGAACCGTAAGGCGGAACTCGTCCTCCGTGAAAGCAACTTGCCAAACTCGGGCAGGATGGCTGAAACGACGCAAGATTTGCGGAGCTTGCATGGAAAGAATGAGCATCTCGTCACCCCACGAGACGGCAGCCAGATTGTCCGCATTGTCGATCGCACCAAAGTCCGTAAAAAACGGCTGCGTACGCGGGGGCAGTTGTTGGGTCCAGATCGGAAGCGAGGAATCCGTTCGATAACAACTGAGTAACCCATCCATCTGAAAAACAAGTAGAAGTTTCCCACTGGGCGACAACACAAATCCGTCGTTGTTCGATTTCGGAAATACGCGTTCCAATTTTCGTTCAGGCATCCGATACAGTGCCACTTCGTGTTGCTGAAAGTCCGATGCAAGGTACTGATTACGCCACTGAACTTCATAGACACGACGCTCATCGATCCAGGCAGCCCCTTTTTCACGCGCGACGTTGATGCGGGAGTAATCCTGAAAATCAGGCCAATATCGAACTTCGCCATCGGCCGAAGCCGAAACCATCGACATTCCATCGGTGGAAACGGCCACTGACACGACGGCCCCTTGATGCCCACGTTTCCATTCACCAGGCAGGCTCGGATCGAAGCGATCCGCGATGTGAATCTCGGAATTTCCCAACGCCGTAATGAGCGGACCATTTTTCGGCCACGCAAGACTGTTCGGCGAGCCGTTTAAGCTTTGTCGATGGACTTCCTTGCCAAATTGTCCGGCCTCCATGCTGAATCGAATCGTCATCGCGTTCGAGACTCCGACGTCTAGTGATTTTCCTTCTGGCTCGAAGACGAACGATCGTGGGTATTGCGTCGGGCTGGGAAATTGAATCATTCCTCCTTCGATTCTTGGATCGAAACAGCGATTCTTCCAATCCCAAAAACAAATCTTTGAGTCTCGCCCTCCGGTGACCAGTGTTCCATCCTTCGGATGAAAGGCCAAACAGTTGACGGTGTTGGTATGGCCGCTGAGCACACCGACCTGCACTCCGGTTGCAGGATCCCACAGACGTATCTGCTGATCGGCTCCGCTCGATGCAATGACGTCACCTTGGGGCGAGTACATGACATCGAACACGCGAGCCTTGTGATCCTCGCACACAAAAAGCTGTTTGAACGATGCCAAATCCCAGATTCGAACAGTTCCATCCTCGCCAGCCGAAACAAGCCGAGTGCCATCGGGCGAGAAATTCACGGACTCAACGGCGCCACCGACATGCCCCAAAAGCGTTGCGACCAGCTTGCCTTTTGGCAGCGACCAGATCTGAATCACGCTATCCATTCCGCCCGAAGCCGCAAGCAGTCCGTCGTGCGTCAGAGCCACCGCAGTGGCTGTTCGGCCGTGTGTCCCTAAGACTCGCGATGAATCCTCGTACTCACGCGACAGATGCCACCAGGCAAAATCGCGAAAGTCAGGCTCGGCTGGTTTCAAACGATAGCGTTCGAGCAGCTTAAGCATTTGGCCGATATTGTTGTGGTCACCAATCACTTTCGCATTACGCATGTCCGACACATACGCGCGCCTTTTGGCAATCATCGCGGTTTCATGTCGAGATCGGCGCTCAACTTCGGCGACATTATGAAGTGAGTTCAACAGACCGTTGTACCTGAGAGAAATTCCTTCGATCGCAAACAGACATAAAATCCCGGCTGAGATCAATGTTGCGGTTGCCGGATTGCGTTTACTCCACTTGCCAATTCGGGCGAGCATTGGAAGCGGGCGAGCGTGAATCGGTTCGCCGTTCAAAAAACATTGCAAGTCTTCCGCCAACGCGCCTGCCGAGGCATAGCGTTTCGAAGGCGATTTCTCGAGACACTTTAAGCAGATGACTTCCAAATCGATTGGGACTTTCACTCGGGAAGTACGCAGCGATGGCGGGTCGTCTCGCAAGACTTTTTGAATCGTTCGAAGTTGATTCGCATCATGAAACGGCGGAGCGCCCGTCAATAGTTCGTAAAGTATGACTCCCAGCCCATAGATATCGGACCGAGACGTGATATCGCGACTTCGCCCCTCAACCTGCTCGGGCGACATGTAACTCGCCGTCCCCAGTATCGAACCGGTTCGCGTATCGGGGCGATCCGTATTGGCGCACTTGGCCAAACCAAAATCTGTCAGCTTCGGCACGAACTCAAGTCCGCCTCCCGTAGGAGCGGCATCGTGTTGTGCAAGTAAGACATTTCCTGGCTTCAGATCTCGATGGAGCACGCCGCGCTCGTGAGCATGAGCGACCGCATTCGCGAGCTGACGCACAATCTCTGCCGCTGTACGAGGCAAAACATCAACTTCGATGGCTCGCCATTGGGCCAAAGTCTTGCCGGGAATATATGGCATGACAATGTAAGGCACGATCTCGAGGCAATCGCTCTCGTATACCGGAACGATATTCGGATGCTCCAGCTGCGCGACCGCCGCAGCTTCCGACGCAAACCGTTCGGTCAGATCTTGGGATCCCAAAAACTCAGGGCGAGGAATCTTGATCGCCACTTCCCGCCCCATGACCGGGTCGACGCCGCGAAAGACAATTCCGAACCCACCGACGCCTAGCTGTTCTGCAATCTCAAAGCGACCAATGTGCATTGGCGCCTCGCCCTCGGGGGCAACATCAGGCGGTGAAAACTCATCGACCGAAGCCCCTTCCTGCAGGCTCTTTCTTCGAATTGAAATCAATTCCAGGCAGTCGCGGAATTCATCGAGATCCTTTTGCAATTCCACTGGAATTTCTGCTGAATGAACAGGCGGACTGGGGCCAACCTGTTTGCAATCGAGTTGGGATTGGTACGAACTGAGTTCAGCGATAATCAATTCTTCATAGCGGTCTAGTGGATCTTCCTCCATACGATTAGCTTTCAGACTCATGAGGCTTCAGCGCGCGACTCAAGGTTCGAACGGCACGACCCCACAATTTCTGCGCAGCGTCGGCGGTTTTTCCGAGCCGCATGCCGATCTCTTCGAATGAGAGCTGATCGATACTACGAAACTGAATAGCCTGTCGTTGATCTGCTGATAGTGTCGCTAACGCCTTGTCGAACGACTGGGCCGTTTCATTCTGCGTGACCAGTCTCGCAGGAGTGGCAAGATGGACCGGCGCGTTAGCCATCGCGTCGCCTGCACGCCCGGCGTCGGAAAGACGAATTTCCCGTGAAATGTCTCGCTTCGCAAATTCGCGATAGTAGCGATGCACCTCGATAATCTTCCGGGCGAGAATTCGATTCAACCAGGCTCGCAATTCTCGCTCAGACGAACCTCGAAACCCTTCGAAAGCACGACAAGCCTGAAATAATGTCTCCTGCACGAGATCGGACGGGGCAGCCTTCGCGATCACTTCCTGAGGAAGTTTTTCCGATGCCACGGACAACAGGTAGCGGCGATACACATTCAGCAACACCCCCAACTGCGACTGTTCGCCATTGCGAGCCGCCGCCAGTGTTTGATCAAATCCTTCGAGGAATTGAGCTGAACCGAAACGTAAGGACATCAACGGCTCCCCTAAAACAGAGGGCATGAGCGCATGTTCGACCAGATTGGCCCGACCTTTGTGAATGGACCGTGAAGTGTACCGATCAACGTCACTGCATGCAATTTCCTGAATATTTGACCAATTAAATTTCGAAATGGATCGACCAAGGATCGTCGATTCATCCGAGAACCGTTTGAAATGAATATCGATTGAATTTCTCGCAGGACGCAGACTCTCCACCATATGAACCGGCGAGCCGCCATCAGAGCGTGGTGTCAAACGACCGCTCGAACAGCTTGCGAAGATTGTGACCGGCTGCGGCCAGGACGATGTTGCACGCATCCCTTCTTATCCGGCGTAGAAGGATCAGGTTTGAAAGCTACGTACGTTCAAAACGTGCCAAACTCGCCCACCAGACCGGGGAGTAACTGACACTGCGTAGGAGTCCGTGCACTGGGGCCGGAACATCCGAAGCCGGAGCGGAAGAACACATGTCGGAAAGGGAGCGAAGGAGTCGTTTGCACCAAGCCATGCCATCCAAAGTCGGCTCAGGATCGCGATGACGTGTGTGACACACCGTTCCAAAGCACCGTCGTTTTTTGTGAGCATGAAAAAGAAGACGGACGAAATGAATCGTGATCGCCTGAAAGTCAGCTGAGACTTGAGTACAGCACGACAATCGAACGAGGTGCTGCCCGATAGCTTCGATCCCTGACGTAAGGAGCCAATTGCCATTCGGTAATATCCTGCGGAGATGGCTGTGCAGTATCAATCCAACGCCGCCACGATTTGTCGGCGTCCTTCATCGGCAGTTCGAATTCCAACGACTCTGTATACCCATTCAGGATCAGCATGAATTCTATGTGCTCGATCTGAAGTTCCGCGTTGAAAACGATGCTCTGTGAACGATCGCCCCAATCCGGCTGGCCCAGCTTCACCCCATGCCAGGTTTTTCGCGCGTCTTGAATGAGCTGTGTGAGACTGGTTCGTCGCTGCTCGTGCTTCACGTCTCTAAGAAGTCTGCGAGAGATGAGCAATTGGACGAATCGGAGCACATCGACATGCGCCTTCACGAGATTCCAATCAAACCAGGTCGATGCGTCGTCGTGGCAGTAGGCGTTGTTGTTCCCGTTTTGCGTCCGTCGGACTTCGTCTCCCATCAGGAACATCGGCACTCCGAGCGAGAGCATCGTGACCGTCAGAAAGTTCTTCACCTGGCGGTTCCGCAGTTCCTCGACAGCGGGGTCGTCGCTCGGTCCCTCAACACCGCAATTCCAGCTCTTATTGTCGTTCGATCCATCTCGGTTGTCTTCACCATTCTGCTCGTTGTGTTTCTGGTTGTAAGACACCAAATCGTTGAGGGTAAACCCGTCGTGACAGTTCACGAAATTCACACTCTGCTCGACGTCGCGAGCTTCATGACCAAAAAGCTCGGGGCTACCTACAAGCCGGTCGGCGACGCGCCGCAACGAACCGGGTTCGCCGCGAAAGAAGTCGCGAACGTCATCTCGGAAACGTCCGTTCCATTCTTTCCACGTGTCGCCGACGAAGCTGCCGACCTGATAGAGCCCGGCTGCATCCCATGCCTCTGCAATCAGCTTTGTGCCAGCCAAAGCCGGATCCGACTCGATGTCCCAAAGAACCGGGGGGTTCGGTAGCACGTTGCCGGTCGAATCGCGCGCGAGGATCGAGGCGAGGTCGAAGCGGAAGCCATCGATATGCATCTCCTGAACCCAATATCGCAAGCTGTCGACGATCATTCGACGGACGATCGGATTGTTGGCATTCAGCGTGTTGCCGCAACCTGTGTAATCCGAGTAATGGAATCGATCTTCACCCAGCAGATAGTAGGTCGGGTTGTCAATTCCCCGGAAGCTGATTGTGGGCCCCGATTGATCGCATTCGGCCGTATGGTTGAAGACGACATCAAGGATGACCTCAATGTCCGCCCGATGCAGGGCTTTCACCATGTCGCGGAATTCCGTCACTGGACCGAGTGCGTCTTGCCGCGAGCTGTAGGCCGGATGGGGAGAGAAAAACGAAACCGGTTGATATCCCCAATAGTTTACCAGGCCAAGTGGACAGGCCTGGGCGTCGAATGCGAACACGGGTAGCAATTCGACGGCTGTGATGCCGAGTTGCTGAAGGTAGGGGATTCTTTCAATCAGTCCCGCGTACGTGCCGCGCGTTTTTTCACCAACTCCGGAACTGGGATGTCGAGTGAATCCGCGAACGTGCATCTCGTAAATGATGGTGCGAGAGGATGGCCGGCGCAACGGAGCATCGCCCTCCCAGTCGTATGCACCAGGATCAACCACAACGCTTTTCATGGCATCGGAGGTGTAGTCGCCCTTCGCGACAATCGTCTCTCGACTGTAGCTCTGGGGAACGACGATTCCACGACCATAAGGATCGAGTAGCAACTTCGTAGGATCAAATCGCAACCCTTTTGAGGGATCGTTCGGTCCCTGCACGCGATATCCATAGATCTGACCTGCCTGCAGGCCAGGAACGAACGTGTGCCAATAGTGGTACGTTCGATTCACGACGGGATCGAGAGGTATCACTCGGGAAGGCTTGGCTGAGTTGTCACGGTCGAATAAATGCAACTCCACACCCGTGGCGGTACGAGAAAAGAGGCTGAAGTTGACGCCACTTTCTGTCACGGTAGGACCAATTGGTGTACTTTGCCCGACGTTCAATGAATTGCTCATTTTGACACCTCAGCGACCGCCTTCTTCGGTGAATGACCCATTGCGCCAACTGGACGATGCATCGTCGCCTTTGAATATGCCATCTTCCCGTCTTCCAGGGAATTTTCAGGAGTCATGGTTGTAACAAGTGCATCATCCGCGCTTCGTTGAGGCACTCTGCCGCCTGGCGCCGATTCTCGTCCTGTTATCACCGTAACATTTCACGATGAACGCGTCGCCACAAACAGGTGGCATTCCGAGAGGACCGCGTCGGTGCGAATTGCCGCTCTCTGTCTCAAGGATTCATCGTGCGCGGGAATCGATAAGCCATTTATTTTCGGCGATCATTTACCACTTGGCTTGTTTTTGGCCAGACAAGCCGTCGGCGTACGGTTAAGGGGATTTTGACTTGGTGAGTGCCAGCTCGAATTTCCAAAATGCCTTTGAGCTTCAGGTGCGTGACAGACTTCAACAGCTCAAGCGGCGCACCCGACACTTGTTGGCAATGTCGCAAAACCAAATCGTGCTTACTCTCAGCAGTTGATTTATCCGGTTGACTCTGGTGTGATGATCGGCGAATTCCAGTCAGCAATTCCAAAGTTCCATTGCTTGGATTACCGGTCAACGAAGAGACGCACGTCCTGTCTCCCAAGAATGACCAAGAATCGTTCGTCCTTAGCGGACTCCCCTCATCGCGAATTCATTTTTTGGCGTTTATTTCAGCTCAATAATTAGTCCACGTCGCCGACGTGGCTCCGAATGGTATTGAGATAATTCGAAGTTGCTTTGTGAATGTGGCTGTTCAAAAGGCAAATCTTATGCCTGTGCTGTAACAGCCCTGTCGGGCACAGCCAGTACAGGCTGCCGGTGATTTCGCTGAAACCGTCGCGCAAGCGAATTGTGATTTGAATGCTCGCCTGCGCGACAGCGCCGACAACGTGGCGTACGCCGAAATAGGAACGCCTTTCGCTCAGTGCAGATCGCTTATCCTGAAAGCGTTACAGAAGAGTGTGAACTGGAATGCGGTTTGAAGCCGCTTCGTGAGTCGCGTGCCAGATGCCCAACGAACCGTTGATGGGGGGGCTGTCTGCAAGTGGGATCGTGGCACCAGTGGTCGAGGCCTAACAGCCTGTTGAAGTAAGGAGGACGGGCACCTTGGCGTGCACGATGTCACGGCGGTTTTCAATCTGGCCGGAGCCAGTCGCCGTTACTTCAACAAGTTGCTAAGCATGTATGCGGAGATGTCGGCCCGATACTGCGACGACGGGGCTCTGTATTGATCGAACAAAGAGGAGGCTTTATGTGGCGAGTGATTGTCGTAATGGGCGCACTGGTGAGTGCCATGGCAATGTCTGTTGCTTCGGATGATCCCAAGCCGACGGGGAAGTCTGTCACGTCCAAGAAAGTGGACGAATTGAAAACGTCAGGTGTGGAATCGCAGGAATCTGCAATCCGTCAAGTCGTTGAGGCATTTGTGAAGGCCTACAACGCACATGATTCCAAGGGAATTGCGGAGTTGTATCTACCTGACGCCCAGGTGATTGATGAGAATGACAATACAATCCAGGGACGCAGCCAGATCGAGACACTTTTTGCAACGATCTTCGAGGAAAGCCCGGAGAACCAACTTGAAGTCGCGGTCGAGTCGATCCGTTTCATTGGAACGTCACTGGCCCTGGAAACGGGGTCGACCACGTCGATCGCGGCGCCGGGTGAGCGTCCGGAACACGCACGGTACAGCGTGCTGCACGCGTTGAAGGATGGCAAATGGTCGATGGCCGTCGTCCGCGATATGCCAGCGGAGCCCACACACCGTGAACATCTCCAAGCTCTGGCTTGGCTTGTGGGTGATTGGATCGATGAGAGTCGCGAAGGAATCGTAAAGACTTCATGCCGCTGGTCAGACAGCGGAAGTTTTTTGCTTCAAGAAATTGCCGTTCATCAACCGGGGCGCGATGTGATGAAAGTCAGTCAGCGGATCGGCTGGGACCCGCTCACGAAGCGATTCAAGGCATGGATGTTTGATTCGGAAGGTGGATACGGCGAGAGCTTGTGGACCGCAACCGAATCTGGCTGGCTCATTAAGGCGACCAGCGTGCACGCGGATGGCTCGACAGCATCGTCAACGAATCGCGTCGAGCCGAATGGCATGGATCGCTATGTGTTCCGGTCCGCAGACCGGATTGTGGGGGATCAAGAGTTGTCACCAGTTGTGGTCTCTGTCGTGCGACAAGCGCCGCAACCGAAGTAGCGCGTGCAACCAAGGTCCTTGGCGGTTTTCCTCGCGAACGAACCACGTTGGAAGCCGAACAAATTCAGGTTGCAACACCACTTTGACATCGAGCACCGACCGAGTCGGATCGACCCTCAATACGAAACGTCAATAGACCGGAGATCTTCCGATGAACAAACGACTCTTGATCACGGCAATCATGGCGATTGTCGCCGTCGCATTGATTTCGACCGAAATCGCCTTCGCCCGGGGTGGCCGTGGAGGAGGCGGTGGATTTGGAGGCGGTGGGGGTGGGGGGCGTGGCGGCGGAGGCGGATTTAGCGGGGGCGGAGGAGGAGGTGCTGCGAGACCCGCCGGTGGGGGTGGAGGCGGGGCACGACCGAGCGGAGGAGTTGCGGGGGGGAACGGCGGTGCGCGGCCATCGACTGGCAGTTCGCCGTCATATAGTCGTCCTGGCGGCGGCGCTGGTGGTGGAATGAACACGATTGGTGGTTCTCGTCCCAATCCAGGAACCGGCTCGAGGCCGAACGCGGGAGGCAGCAACCTCGGCATCGGAAATCGTCCACCAATCCAACCGGGAGCCGGACCTGGAATTGGATCCGCTGGTGGAATCGGATCGCGGCCCTCGACATTGCCGAGTACTCGTCCAGCCGGAGCGCCAGGAATTGGGTCTGGAGCTGGAATTGGGGCGGGGACCGGGATTGCCAACAGACCGACCGCCGGAGCCGGTCAGGGGCTTGCGAATCGTGCAAATATCTCCCAGCAACCAGCTCGGTTGCCGGGATTCGGTACAGGAACCGCCGGGTCACGGCTACCGAATCAGGGCGTCGGCGTGCAGGATCGAATGGCGAATCGCCCCGCGTCCGTCCAAGATCGTCAGAGTAACTTGAGTAACCGCATGTCGTCGGGACGCGAGGACTGGCAAAACCACCGAGAGGACATGCAAGGAAATCGCCAGGATTGGCGCGATGGAAATCGTGAAGACTGGCAGAACTTCGCCGATCAACATCATGATCAACACGGCGACTGGTATCACGACAGTTGGCATCCCGGTTCCGGCTGGAACTACATGTGGGATAACTACCCGGTCGCCGCTGCGTTTGGTGTGACTCGTTGGGGAATTAATCGGCTCGCCTACGGCTTCGGCCTCGCGGCCTACTCGAATCCGTATTACGGCGGAAGCGGTGGTGGTGGATATGACTACTCGCAACCACTTGTGAGTTACGCGGACAGCGGGACGTCAGCCGCACCGGCAGAGGCCGCCGCAGCGCCACTCTCAGAGCAGACGCAGCAAGTCGACCCAGGAATGAAGGCGTTTAACGATGCTCGATCCGCTTTCTATCAGGGCGATTCGACGACGGCCCTTACTCTGCTCGAGGCAACACTGAAGTCAATGCCGCGAGACACTGTCGTTCACGAGTTTCGTGGGCTTGTTTTGTTCTCACTGAAGAGATATCCGGAATCGGCGGCCGCGATTTATGCCGTTCTTTCTGCCGGCCCAGGTTGGGACTGGACGACATTGAGCAGCTTGTACCCTAGTGTGGACATCTACACGCAGCAGCTTCGAGCGCTGGAGGACTTCACCAAAGCGAACCCGAATTCGGCCGATGCTCACTTTCTGTTGGGATACTACTACCTAACGGGCACCTACTCGGAAGCTGCTCTGAAGCAGTTCACGTTCGCACTGGAAAGCCTACCGAATGACCCGCTGCTCAAACAGTTAGTTGAGATGACAACTCCACGGGACCAATCGAAGGTGCCCGTGTCCGCACCAACACCCACACCACCGCCCGTGACGTCGGAACGGGCCCCAACCGTCGACAAGTTGGTTGGAACGTGGAAGGCATCGAGCCAGGGCGCGTCGTTCCAACTCGATCTCGCGAAGGAGGGTGGCTTCATCTGGACATATACACGCGGCAAAGACAAAGAGACGGTAAAAGGTGTCTTTGCGGTCGATCAGAACAACCTCGCGCTCGAACCCGATGCTGGCGGCACGATGCTGGCGGAAATTGATCTCTCAAACCCATCCCAGTTTCTTTTCAAGATGATTGGTGCCCAAGCCAACGATCCCGTGCTGCAATTCAACAAAAGTTGAATCAGGGAGCGCGATTTCGGTCACGCTCAGCGGGGTGCCGAGAGGCATAGAATGTTTGGCAACGCCTCGAATCAAGTCGCCCGATAAGGGGCGCAAATAAAAAATGATTTTATGGTGACACAAAAAATCAATCAGTTCTAATCGGGATCGTGATCGTCCCTGAGCCACTTTTGTTGTGGGGTGCAGTTCGATGTCGAAAAAATCGCTAGGTTGGATTGTGCTGGTGGCTGTTCTCACCGTGGCTGGAGTCGTCGGCATCCAAGGCTGGCGATCGATGCAGAACGCGGTCCCGAAGGGAATCGCATACGGCAACGGTAGAATCGAAGCCAAGCTGGTCGATGTCTCCACCAAAGAACCACTGAGAGTGAAAGAGATCCTTGTTGACGAAGGAAAGCTTGTCATGCCCGGCGACGTGCTGGTGCGAATGGACACCTCCACTCTCGAGTCTCAACTCGCCGAGGCTAAAGCGACAGTTGCGGCGACGGAGGAGCGAACGGCCGCTAGCAAATCTGCCATCATTCGCTGCCAGGGTGAATTCGAACTTGCCGAAACCGAATTGGAACGTACCCGCACACTCTTCGAGAAAAAGGTCAATACGCAGGCGGATCTTGATCGTCGCACCAAAGAGGTCAAAGTCACAAAAGCTTCATTGGAAGAAGCCGAAGCCACCTTAAGGACCGCCCAGCAGCAGGTTGAAGTCGCGCAGAACAACGTGGCAACGATCCAAACCAGGATTGACGACGCGACACTCACGTCGCCAGTGCGAGGCCGAGTCCTCTATCGATTGGCCGAAAACGGTGAGGTCTTGGCTGCAGGTGGCAAGGCGCTCACACTCGTGAATTTGGAAGATGTCTATATGGAAATCTTTCTTCCGGCTGGTCAGGCATCCAGTTTGAAGATTGGCGACGAAGCGCGAATAACAGTGGATCATGCTCCTGGAAAAGCGGCTGCTGGCTTTGTGAGTTTCGTTTCACCGGAAGCACAGTTCACACCAAAACAAGTGGAAACGCGGAGTGAGCGGGACAAGTTGATGTTCCGTGTCAAAATCCGGGTGCCTGACGAACTTGTCACAGCTTACATCGAGCGAATTAAGACGGGTGTCCGCGGCATCGGTTATGTCAAAGTCGACGCTGATGCAGTTTGGCCAAATTGGCTCCAAGACCTCGTGGCTCCTCCACTGAAGCCAGAGGATCTGTCCACGAGTTCAACGCAAGAGCCTATTGCCAATCAGTCTGCCGGGACAGGAAATGAGACCGACAGGTTGCCATCTGTAAAACCGTAGCCAGAACGCAGCGGAAACCTATTTCATGTCAACTACTGCGCCACACGTATCTTCCGCCATCTCGATTGGTAAGCCCGTGATTTCCATTCAGGAGGTCACGCACCGATATGGTACTACGATCGCGCTCGACGGCATCTCCCTGGACATTCCAAGCGGACTCATGGTTGGCATTGTCGGTCCTGATGGTGTTGGCAAATCAACACTCTTGGCCCTGATCGCCGGGTCAAAAAAAATGCAGCTGGGTCACATCAGTGTCCTGAATGGGGACATCGGAGATGTTCGCCATCGACGCGTGGTCTGTCCTCAGATTGCGTATATGCCCCAAGGATTGGGGAAAAACCTCTATTTGGAGCTCAGTGTTTACGACAATGTCTATTTCATGGCTCAACTCTTTGGTCTTTCTCCCGCTGAGCGTCCCGCGAAAGTCAAAGAGCTCCTTGAGGCAACGGGCCTGGGGCCTTTTGCCGATCGCCCCGCCGGCAAGTTGTCAGGTGGTATGAAGCAAAAGGTCGGGCTTTGCGGGGCGTTGGTCCACGAGCCTGATCTTTTGATTCTCGATGAACCGACCACCGGGGTTGATCCGCTCTCTCGTCAGCAATTCTGGACTCTCATCGACGACATCCGAGCCGGGCGCCCCAGCATGAGCGTTGTCATCTCGACCGCATATATGGATGAGGCCCAAAAATGGGATTGGATCGTGGCCATGGATGCGGGGCGCGTCTTGGCCACAGGAACGCCAGCCGAGCTGATGCAACAGACGGGGACGAGCGATCTGGAGAAATGCTTCATCGCACTGTTGCCGGAAGAAAAACGGATGGGGCATACCGAATTGGTCATTCCGGCCCGGGAAGCGGGCGAGTCACAGATCGCCATTGATGCCAAGGGACTCACGCGCCGATTCGGCGACTTCACTGCCGTCGATCATGTCACGCTGTCGATCGAACGCGGCGAAATATTCGGATTTCTTGGATCGAATGGTTGCGGCAAGTCAACCACCATGAAAATGTTGACCGGATTGTTGCCTCCGACGGAAGGGACCGCGACTCTTTTTGGGCAATCGGTCGAAGCTGGCAGCATTGAAGTCCGCAAAAGACTTGGCTACATGACGCAAGCGTTCTCGCTTTACGGGGAGCTCACCGTCAGGCAAAATCTGGTTCTGGACGCGCGGCTGTATCATCTTCCACCAGAAAAGGCGAAAGCCCGTATCAACGAGCTCGTTCAGAAATTCGGTCTGGGGACACATCTCGATGCGCTGGCCGGCGATTTGCCGATGGGACTACGTCAGCGCCTTTCGTTGGCGGTGGCAGTTCTGCACGAACCAGAGATATTGATTCTGGATGAGCCCACTTCCGGCGTCGATCCCGTGGCACGGGACAGCTTCTGGGAACTGTTGATTGATCTCTCGCGGAAACAAGGGGTGACGATTTTTGTCACGACCCATTTCATGAGCGAAGGGATGCGCTGCGACCGAATTTCGCTCATGAATGCGGGCAAAGTGCTGGCTTGCGATGCTCCTCAGAAATTAATTGACGCGCGAAGGGCAACAAATCTCGAGGAAGCGTTTATCGGCTATATGGAAGATGCGATTGCTGATGCCGCATTGAAACAAGGAAAACACAAGGATCAATCGGCATCTAGCGCGTCACCTCCGAGACCGACCACGGCCCCACCACCCCGTTCAACGCCCTCGGGCTTGCAATTGCACCTTGGCCGAATTTTCGCGTACACGCGCAATGAAACCGTACAGATCATGCGCGATCCCGTTCGACTCGCCTTCGCCTTCGTCGGTTCGGCGCTGATGATGCTTGTTTTCGGCTTTGGAATTACCACCGATGTCGAACACATTCGTTACGCCGCGTTTGATCTCGACCAATCGCATGAAAGCCGCACTTATCTCGAAGAGTTTGCCGGTTCAAACCGCTACTTTACGACAACCACTCCCGTTCGTTCTGACAAAGAGGCTCTCACACGACTGCAGGCGGATGACGTCTCAATGGTGCTTGAGATTCCGCCGAACTTTGGCAGAGATTTCCGTAAGGGGTATGGACCTGAGGTCTTCGCACAGGTGGACGGCGCCAACACCTTCCGAGGTGAGACGGTCGGTCAGTATGCGGAAGGTGTTCACAACAGAATGTTGAGAGATCCTGCCAGTGGGCTGCAAACCGGTCCTGAGAAATACACGGCCGTCTTTCAAGATCGCTATATGTACAATCCAACATTTCAAAGCGTGTACTCGATCGTCCCGAGTGTGCCGGCCCTATTGCTCATCCTGATCCCGGCCATTCTGATGACGGTCAGCATTGTGCGCGAGAAAGAGCTGGGATCGATCATCAACTTTTACGTCACGCCGACCGGAAGAATGGAGTATCTCCTGGGAAAACAACTACCGTATATCGCGATCAGCATGCTCAATTTTTTCATTCTGGCGGCCATGGCCGTTTTTCTCTTTCGCGTTCCGATCAAAGGGAACTTCGCGATGCTGACGCTTTGCACGTTGCTCTATGTCACGGCGACGACCGGGATCGGCATGGTGATTTCGACTTTCACCAGCAGCCAGGTTGCGGCCGTGTTTATCACAGCCATCGTGACAATTGTTCCAACCATCCAGTTCTCGGGCTTGTTACAGCCGGTTTCAACACTGGAGGGAAACGCTCGGATCGTTGGTTTGATTTGGCCGACGACCTACTACATGCATTCCAGCGTTGGAGCTTTTACCAAGGGGCTGGCAGCGCGTCTGATGATGCAAGATCTCATTTTCCTGGGCTGTTGTATTCCGGTCCTTTGGGTGGTCAGTATCATCGGGTTGAAAAAGCAGGAGAACTAGTTGTGACGTCGCTCCTGAATATCTGGTGGCTCGGGCTTAAAGAAATGCGGAGTCTCTTAAGCGATGTGGTCATGGTCATCTTCGTTGGGTATGCGTTTTCCCTGGCAATCTATGTCCAGGCGACGGGCACGTCGAGTGAAGTCAACAACGCATCAATTGCATTCGTCGACGAGGATCGGTCGGCGTTGTCCAAAGAATTGATCAACGCGTTTTATCCACCGCGCTTTCAGGAACCACAAGCAATTAGTGCCAGTCAGATCCAAGATGCGATGGACAACGGACTTTTTATGTTCGTTGTCACTGTCCCACCACGTTTCGAGTCAGACCTTAAAGCAGGGCGCAATCCGGACATCCAGCTGAATATCGATGCAACTGCCATGCAGCAGGCGAGCATTGGCGCCAACTACGTGAAGAGCATCACCAACAATCGAATCCAAAACTTTTTGAAACGCACGAATGAGACGACGGCGCCTTCTATCAAGCTTGTCGTTCGCAAGCTGTTCAATCCGAACGCAGATTCTTCGTGGTACAAAAGTGTTGTGGCAATTATCAATCAGATCACGCTCCTGACGATCGTGCTGACGGGCGCCGCGGTCATCCGCGAACGCGAGCACGGCACGCTCGAACACTTGCTGGTCATGCCGCTGACTTCTTTTGAGATCGCAGTCGCGAAGGTCTGGGCAAACGGGCTGGTGATTCTCGTTGCGACTGCGGCCTCGCTCGTCCTGGTGGTACAGATGACTTTGAAAGTCCCTTTCGCCGGTTCGTACGCACTGTGGTTCGTTGGCGTCGTTCTCTATCTATTTTTCGCGACGGCACTCGGAATCTTCCTGGGAACCATTTCGCGATCAATGGCTCAGTTCGCGCTTTTGATCATTCTGGTGGTCGTCGCGTTGCAACTGCTTTCTGGTGGATCGACACCTGTCGAGAGCATGCCGGAATGGTTGCAGTACCTCACCTTTCTTCTGCCGGCCCGACACTTCGTCAGCTTTTCGCAGGTCATTATTTATCGTGGTGGCGGCATTCGGGCAGTATGGCTTGAATTTCTGATGGTCGGCGGGATCGGACTGGGTTTCTTTATCTATAGCCTGGCTCTCTTCCGAAAATCGATTGCAGTGACAAAATAAGAACTGGCCGGAACGCCGTTTCCAATTTGGCAGCTCTTACCGACAATTGATCCAGCACTCAACAATGTTGGAATAAGCAGTACGTAACGCAATTAAGTCGAGTGGAGTCATCCAGCAGGGCGATCGTGATGCTATTCGGCGTTTTCGCCGTCGGGAACGAAGTCATCTGGATGAAGCGATCAATCACTTTCACGACACCCTGAACGACATGGCGACGACAACGTTTCTTACGAAGGCGGAGTCGTCCGAACAATCCCACATGATACTCGACGGTCGTTTTCTTGCATTCAAGATTCTGGCGTCGACCCAAACGCGATCATTTAACTCGATTTTTACCGACAAATCGGCGTGATTCAGCGATCAGCTTGTTGAAGTCAGGGGGACAGGCACCTTGGCCGCCAGGATGTCTTGGCGTTTTTTTATCAGGACGGAGCCAGTCCCCGTTGCTTCAACAGACTGTTACAGAACAAACGCAGTCGTCCGTTGACGACTAGGGATGGTGCGACTGACGGCTCACTCGATCAATCTCGGTTACGGACTCTGAACGAGCGATGGAAGGAAATTGATCATTTGGCCAGCAAGAGGCCAACGAATGCCACGTCAACCGAGGCCTTTTACTTGTTTGGGCACTAAATGGTGTGCTTTCGCGAGTTGCGGGAGCGGATCAATTCCTGGCATACGATTCGCGTTTGAACTTCGCATCGTAAGATTTCCCGTTGATTAAGGAACGAGACATGTCCGGTACGAGCACCAAAGGTAAACAGAATACGAAGACTGAGCACAAGGCCCCAGCGGTCGGTCCACTTTCCGGCGAGGAACTCGCCCGAATGGATGCCTACTGGCGCGCTTCGAACTATCTGTCGGTCGGACAAATCTACCTTCTGGATAACCCACTGCTGCGTGAACCACTGAAACGGGAACATATCAAGCCACGGCTGCTCGGGCACTGGGGCACCTCGCCGGGCTTGAACATGCTTTACGTTCATCTGAACCGGGTCATCAAGAAAGATGACCTGAACATGATTTACATCATTGGACCCGGACATGGTGGCCCGTCCCTGGTCGCTCACGCCTATCTCGAAGGTACATACAGCGAAGTTTATCCGAATATTGGCCAGGATTCGGCCGGAATGAAGAAGCTGTTTAAACAGTTCAGCTTTCCGGGTGGGATTCCCAGCCACGTCGCGCCAGAGACTCCAGGGTCAATTCACGAAGGCGGCGAACTCGGATATGCTTTGAGCCATGCCTATGGAGCCGCGTTCGACAATCCTGACCTGATCGTCGCCTGCATCGTTGGCGATGGTGAGGCAGAAACGGGCCCACTGGCGACCGGCTGGCATGGAAACAAGTTCCTCAATCCAGCTCGCGACGGCTGCGTACTCCCGATCCTGCATCTGAATGGATACAAGATTGCAAATCCTTGTTTCCTTGCACGCATCCCGAAAGACGAACTGCAAAAATACTTCGAAGGGATGGGTTATAAACCCTACTTTGTTGAAGGCAGTGACCCATCCAAAGTTCACCAAGAGTTGGCTGGGGTACTCGACGACGCGGTCGCGGAAATCAAACGCATTTGGGCCGCATCTCGAGCTGAAGGTGCGGTCATCAAACGCCCGGCGTGGCCGATGATTGTCTTCCGTACGCCAAAGGGTTGGACTTGTCCGCCCGAAATCGATGGCAAGAAATGCGAAGATTATTGGCGCAGTCATCAAGTGCCAATGGGTGACATGGACAAGCCGGAGCACATTCGTATTCTTGAACAGTGGATGAAGAGCTATCGGCCCGAGGAACTCTTCGACAATGAAGGTCGGTTTAAGACCGAGCTTGAAGCACTTGCTCCGGATGGCGCTCGCCGGATGAGCGAGAATCCACACGCCAATGGCGGCATCCTCATGCGGGATCTGATCATACCGGATTTCCGTGACTATGCGGTTCAAGTGCCCAGTCCCGGAGCCACGGTTGCAGAATCGGCGAGAGAGATGGGCAGATTCCTGCGTGACGTCATGAAGTTAAACTTGGGCAATAAGAACTTCAGGCTGTTTAGCCCGGACGAGAACAACTCGAATCGCTGGCAGGATGTGCTGGAGGTGACGAATCGGTGCTACATGGCCGAAATCTATCCCGAAGATGATCACCTCTCGCCTGACGGCCGCGTGATGGAAGTTCTCAGCGAACATCAGTGTCAGGGATGGCTCGAAGGTTATCTGTTGACGGGACGCCACGGGTTCTTCTCATGTTACGAAGCATTCATTCACATCATCGATTCCATGTTTAATCAGCACGCCAAGTGGCTGAAAACGTGTAATCATATTTCGTGGCGCCGGCCGATCGGATCTTTGAACTATTTCCTCAGTTCTCATGTCTGGCGACAGGATCACAACGGACTAAGCCATCAGGACCCAGGGTTCATCGATCACGTCGTCAACAAGAAAGCCGAGGTCGTCCGCGTTTACCTTCCACCTGACGCAAACTGTCTGTTATCGGTGACCGATCATTGCTTGCGAAGTCGCAACTACGTCAACGTTGTCGTCGCTGGCAAACAGCCAGCCCCGCAATGGCTGACAATGGAGCAAGCGATCAAGCATTGCACTGAAGGGCTCGGGATTTGGGAATGGGCGTCGAATGACAAGGGATGTGAACCCGATGTGGTCATGGCATGCTGCGGCGACGTACCGACACTTGAAACGTTGGCCGCCGTCGACCTTCTCCGCGAGAACCTGCCAGAGTTGAAAATTCGCGTCATCAACATTGTCGATCTGATGAAGCTTCAACCACAAAGCGAACACCCACATGGCCTTTCCGATCGTGATTTTGATGCTCTATTCACCAAGGATAAGCCAATCATTTTTGCCTTCCACGGTTACCCTTGGTTAATTCACAGACTGACGTACCGGCGGACGAATCACAATAACTTACATGTGCGTGGCTACAAGGAAGAAGGCACGACGACGACACCATTCGATATGGTGGTACTCAACGATCTTGATCGATTCCACCTTGCAGAAGATGTCATTGACCGATTGCCTCAGCTGGGCTCCCGCGCGGCCTATTTCAAGCAGGCTATCCACGAGAAACTGATCGAGCACAAGGAATATATCGCTCAGCACGGGGATGACATGCCAAGTATCAGCGGTTGGAAGTGGGGTGCCAAGGAACCCGCCAAAGTTCGAGGCACATCGACCGAGGGAGACAATGTCTAGCCAACCGCACTGAGCGGTCAGCGTGACGATTCGCTTGGTGCAAGGCGACTTGAAATCATCTTCAGGAGACGCATGATGGAAGCCGTTTTGCCCAAGCTCTATTTAGCACGGCACGGCGACACAGCTTGGACGGAATCACGCCAGCACACAGGGCGAACCGATCTGGCATTGAATGAACGGGGCGAGGACAACGCACGTGCATTGGGCGTGCGGCTCCAGGGGTTGGTTTTTGTCCAGGTTTTCACGAGCCCATTGCAACGGGCCTCGAAGACATGCGAGTTGGCCGGATTTGGAAGGGTCGCAGAACTCGATCCCAATCTGATCGAATGGGATTACGGTCGCTACGAAGGAATGCTCACCAGCGACATCTTGAAGAATCGGCCGGGGTGGGAGCTATTTCGCGACGGCTGTCCAGACGGTGAATCGCCCCAACAAGTTGCTGCCCGGGCAGACCGTTTTATCGCCAAGGTTCAAAGTATCCCAGGCGACGTATTGGCATTTTCTAGCGGCCATATCATCCGAATGATCGCCGCCCGGTGGTTTGGGTTATGGCCAGCGGCCGGACGTGCCTTCTTCTGCCGCCCTGCAAGTATCGGTGTGCTCGGGTTCGAGCATGAAAGTCGAAATGAACCGATCATCCGATTGTGGAATTATGTGAGCGAGCCGCGGGAGTGAATCCTGATGCCCACAGCGTGCCAACCGGTGAGCGATTTCGTAGGGCAGTCGTCTGCTGAAAGAAAGTGGACGGACTCTGCCCCAACTCAAAACACCATGACTATCGTGAACGCCCACGTACCTGAGCGGAGCAACTGGAATGACAATCGATCATCCATCGACCGGCGGCGCAGAAGTGCTGCTTTCGGACGAAACAGCCGCACTCGACATTCTCACTAAATCGGTTATGGGACTTTGGGAAACGGTGGATAACCTGACTCGGCTACGTCCCACGAAAAGGGAGCGTTACCGAGTGACGATCTTCGGGTCTGCGCGAATTGATCCTTCCGATTGGATTTATGGAGCCGTTCGAGACGTCGCCGCCGAACTCACTCGCCTCGGTTGCGACATCGTCACGGGAGGTGGTCCGGGCTTGATGCAGGCGGCAAATGAAGGAGCGAAAATCGCCGATCCGGATGGTCAGCACCAGAAGTCGATTGGGATTCGTGTTGAGTTGCCATTTGAACAAGACGTGAATGCATTCGTGACCGACGCTTTTGAGCACAAGACATTCTTCACACGGTTGCATCATTTCGTCCTCGTCTCGGACGCGTTCATTATCTGCCCGGGGGGCGTCGGCACGATTCTGGAAATGACGATGGTCTGGCAGCTCCTCCAAGTTCGGCATCTTCACGATACGCCGCTAATTCTAGCTGGGCACTTTTGGGATGGCATGCTCGAATGGGCCAATGGCCAAATGCTGAAACCCAATAACCCGCTCGTCAGTCCAGCGGACCTCAAGATCCCTCAGATTTTGCCCGACGCAGCATCGATTGTTCAGGCTATACGCGACCACCACGTCCAGTGGAAACAACGGCAGAGATCATAGCCTGTTGAATTCGCAGGAATGACCTGCACTCTGGCCCAAGAGCAGTACAACATTCTGACGCCCAAGAGTGCTTTCACTCCCTTATTTCTACCGGCTGTTATGTGGTCGGACTTGCTCCATCTACTCACCCCGAGAATTGATCATGCAACACAATGACCTGCATGCACTTTACGGTTGCGGACCAGTGACTTTTACCGGCACGAGCGATGCTTTGTTCGAGCGGCGGCTGGTTTTGGACCATGTCATCGATCCCAAAGCGGCGCCCCCCCGCGAACAGTTTGAGGCGTTCGCCGGGGCAGTGCGCGATGTGCTCGCCCAGCGCTGGTTGAAGACGTCGCAAACTTACGACCGAGTCAATCCGAAGCAAGTCTACTATCTCTCGATGGAATTCCTCATCGGCAGAACTCTGGCCAACAACATCACGAACCTGTTTTTGGAGCCTATTGTCGAAGAATTTCAAAATTCAAAGGGAGTGGATCTCACCGAATTGATCGAGCAGGAACCCGACGCGGGGCTCGGGAACGGCGGGCTTGGGCGGCTGGCTGCGTGCTTCATCGAATCGCTGGCAACGATGAAAATTCCCGCAATTGGTTACGGTCTTCGCTATGACTACGGGATCTTTCGGCAGGAAATCACGAACGGGTACCAGTCCGAACAGCCAGATCCTTGGTTGAATCGACCTGACCCATGGGAAGTGGCGCGTCCACATGAGACCGCATCTGTTCCACTTGGTTCGTCATTTCAAGTTCAAGGTGGACAAATTATTGTCCGCCGAGGCCACCCGACACATTTGCTTGGTGTCCCCTATGATCGTCCCGTTGTTGGTTTTGGGGGCAAGACGATCAACACACTGCGCCTTTGGAAGGCCACGACTCCCTCCGTTTTTGACTTCGGCGAATTCAGTAGCGGTGACTTTTTCGGCGCAGTTTCCGACAAGACTCTGGCAGAATCCGTAACACGCGTTCTCTACCCCGATGATTCAACCTCACATGGCCGATCACTGCGGTTCCTTCAAGAGTACTTCCTTGTTTGCTGTTCGCTGGCCGACATCGTGTCTCGATTCCGCCGACGAGGCAACAAATGGTCCTCGCTTCCAGATAAAGTCGCCATTCAACTCAATGACACGCATCCGGCGATGGCGGTCCCAGAGTTGATGCGAATCCTACTCGACGACGCCAAGCTGGGCTGGGATGAAGCGTGGGATCTGACCGTTCGCACCCTCGCATATACGAATCACACGCTGCTACCCGAAGCCTTGGAAAAGTGGTCGGTGCACTTATTTGAAGCCCTACTTCCACGACATCTGGAAATTATTTACGAGATCAATCGACGCTTTCTTGGCGATGTTCAGTCGAAGTGCCCCGGGGATGACGCGAAGTTGTCCCGAGTCAATTTGATCGAGGAAGGGCCGGATCCTAAGGTCCGAATGGCGAGTCTGGCCATTGTCGGTACCCACAGTACGAATGGCGTCGCGGCAATTCACTCGAAATTGCTCCGCGCCAAGACGGTACCTGATTTTGCCGAACTGTTTCCCAAACGGTTCAACAACAAAACGAATGGTGTGACACCACGTCGTTGGCTACTGCTTGCCAATCCCAATTTGGCGAAACTCTTGACCAGTGCAGTGGGCAACGGTTGGGAAACGAACTTATCTCTTCTTCATAAAATTGCCCCTCTGGGACAGGACACCGGGTTCCGAAACAAGTTCCTTGCGGCCAAACGCGCGGCCAAGGTTCGCTTCGTAGATTGGATCAAGGCCACAGACGGCATCAGCCTCGATCCTGATACGCTCTTCGATGTGCAAATCAAACGAATTCACGAATACAAGCGGCAACTCTTGAATGCCATTCAGGTGATCATCTGGTACAACCGCCTGTTGTCGAATCCGAAACTGGATATACCGCCGCGAACAATCCTTTTCGCGGGAAAAGCCGCACCTGCGTACCATCTCGCCAAGGTCATCATCAAGCTCATAACCAGCATCGGCCGAGTTGTGAACGCTGATCCAGCTGTCCACGGCAAGCTTCGGGTCGAGTTCCTGCCGAACTATTCTTGCACGCTCGCAGAATCCTTGATTCCCGCGGCCGATGTTTCAGAGCAAATCTCGACCGCTGGCTTCGAGGCCAGCGGTACGAGCAATATGAAGCTCATGATGAACGGAGCGCTGACTGTGGGGACTCAGGACGGAGCTAACATTGAAATTGTCGAAGAGGTGGGCGAGGAGAATGCTTTCATTTTTGGACTCACGACCGAACAGGTTCTCAATAGCCGCGACTGGTACAACCCAAAGTGGCACTATGAGAACGACGTCGAGACTCGACAGGCTCTCGATCTGATCTTCGATGACTACTTCAGCCCTGATGAGCCGGGAATCTTCGCGCCGATTCGTGAAATGCTTCTAGAGCGGGGCGACTATTACATGCACTTGGCTGACTTGACCTCCTACACAGTTGCACAGCAGCGAGTCGGTGAACTGTACGCTGATCCGAATGCATGGGCCCAGAAGGCCATTCTAAACGTCGCTTGCTCCGGAAAGTTTTCCAGCGACCGAACAATCGCTGAATACGCCTCTGAAATCTGGCAAGTGAAGCCGGGTCCCGTGGTGTGACTACGACAATCAGGACGTCTCCACGCGTGTAAGGATGCTTTCTGCTTTGTGTTTCGGCCGGTTGCGTAGTAACAATGCTCGCGATCCGTCAGCTAGCCTGGACGAGATCTTGCGGCTATCGCGTTCATCATCGCGCATCTCGAACCACTGTAGAAGCGGCATCATCGTCATAATCGTTGCGATCGGCCAGCAGCGCGCAACCGGGTCGACTTGTTCATAAATACCGCATCATTAAATCGATATCTGCGATTCGATTTAATTTAGGAGGCGGTACGCCTGAAGGTTCGTTAATTCCCGCAACGAAAACTGTTCGATGCCAACGAGCGCGCGATTCGTCCATTCCGCGGCCCAAATTCTGTTTGCCGTTGCTGTCAGCATCGTGGCCGCAATGGCGTTTGCCCAAGAACTGCCGATCGAGAGCTCGCTTCAGAGACCGGGTGTCACGTCGAACACGTTGTTGTCATCGGGTGAATCACCTGCTGAGTGGCCGAACCTAAGCGGAGATTGGTTCGGTTCACGAGCGGTGATTGCCAGTCGCGGGTTGACGTTGGATTTCAGCACCACGCAATTCTATCAGGGAGCCACCCATGGAGGATTGGAGCAAGAGTTCCAATATGGGGGACGCAATGATTACTTAATGAACCTGGATGGCGAGAAGGCCGGACTCTGGAACGGGGCATCTTTTATGCTGCACGGCGAGACACGATATGGTGAGTCTGGCAATTCGCTGACTGGAGCCCTGTCGCCAGTGAATCTGATGTTGTCTGTGCCACTCTCGACGGGAACCGTGACTGGATTGACGGGTGTGAAGTTCACTCAGGTCTTGTCTGAGGAACTACTGGTCTATGCCGGAAAGATCAATACGCTCGACGACTTCAAGCAACCACTGACTGGAGCCGGTCCTCTGAATGGCTTTCAAAACTCCGCAATGATCTACAACCCTGTCTTTGCCCGTACGATTCCGTACTCGACGATCGGAGCCGGTTTCGCATACCTGAAAAACACGGAACGGGTGTTTGAGGTTGCAGTGTACGACACCAACAACTCACCAACGGTAAGTGGATTCAATACGCTCTTCAACAACGGGGCAACGGCCTACGCACAGGGGACTGTTCCGACGACACTTTTCGAGAAGCCCGGACACCAGGGCATTTCGGGAACGTACAGCAGTGGGACCTACTCGGACCTGACGCCGACCGCATACCTCGATCCGGTTGTCGGCGTGGTGTTCTTGTCGACACCAGTACAGGGATCGTGGTGCCTGACTTACAACGTTGATCAGGCGGTCTATGTATCACCCGACGATCCTCAACGGATGTGGGGAGTGTTCGGCAATCTTGGAATCGCCGATAAGAACCCCAGTCCAGTTCGATGGTTTGCCAATACCGGAATCAGCGGTACGAGTTCGATCCCAGGACGGAAAGCGGACACATTCGGCATCGCCTATTTCTACATCGGGGTGAGTGACAGTCTGAAAACTCGCGCCACGAACTTGGTGTCACTTGGTGATGAGTATGGTGCCGAGTTGTACTACAACGTGGCAGTCACTTCGTGGTGCCAAATTACGCCCGATCTTCAAGTGATTGCTCCGTTTCGCAACCGGGCAGAGACATCGGTGCTGGTCGGTCTGCGTGCCAAGATCGACTTCTAATGAGTGACGTTCTGTCACGGACAGTTTTCCAAAAAAAACACACATGATACTTGTCGAGCAGTCGGATTTGACATCGAGACGGTTATTCTTGGCATACCGGCTTCGTTCCATTGCCGCATCGAGCGGCCAAAGAATTGACCTTGAATTCCGCCTGCGGACGATCTGATTCGCCTCAACTTCGCGCCCTGCCAAGCCTCTAAGGTACGAAGACAGTATACGGCCACCACGTCACGGCAAATGGGCTTCGAATAGATACCTCCACCGACATCGGACAGACTGTCAAATCAGTCATCGTTGACGGGCCGCCGAAACCAAACGGCATCGAAGGATTCCCACGAACTCCGATCCCCGCGGCAATCAGAGAAGGGTGCCGTTGCGATGGAATGACTTGACCGATCCTTCGGCCTGTGAGTGAGCGGTGATTTTGTCGACGTCGAGCTTGGATAGGCCATGCCATGTGCATCCGCAAAGTCTGGCAACTCCCAGCCCGCCCGATTCGGCAACTGGACGGCGACAACTGGACAAGGCGCGTCTTTTCTAACTTCCACAGCCACACTCCCCAGAAGCAGCCGCCTAGCGCCCGTGCGCCCACTCGTTCCCATCACGATCAGGTCGCAGTCGAGCTCGATCGCCGAGCTAACGATATTCGGGGCAATATCACCCTCAAGGAGTAACGGGTGCATTTTCACAGTTGAGTCACCGCACGTGAGCCGACATAGTGCCTCGTAATTTTCTCTACGGAGCTGTCGTTTCGGACGGTATAGGCTGGGTGCCACGTGGACAACCAGCAAGTTGGCATCAGAAACTCTCGCAAGGGCGCAAGCCACCCCGAACGCATACATGGCTGACTCTGAGAAATCGGTCGGGTGAAGGATGGTTCGGAAATGAATCATAATTTTATCCCTCAAAGGCTTTCTATTCCTGCACACTCCTGGATCACCGCCACTGGAGTTTACGGATGGAGCGATCAATACATCGGTGCTAAGTGCTCCTCCAACAACACGAATCACGAACAGTGCTAGAGATCGTTCATTGAAGGTACAACTTTCACAAGATGAGATCCGAGAACTTGCTCAAGAGACATCTGGATCGGGATTTCATGGACACGCGCCACACCACAGTTCTTCATCAGCTGGATGGCCGCACGGCAGTCGTCCTTCTGATGGTATGCCTTTGGAGATTCGGCCAACACCTGCTTGCTCACTGTCATGAGTCGCCAGCGCCAATGCCTGTTTTCATCTCGATAAACGTAGAACATCATTGCAGATTCTCCTTTGAACACGATGAGACACGTGAATTGGGAATCGCCACTTTGACCACACCATTCGGTGCTGCGAAGCGTCTCAGTCAGTCGAACACTTGCATCATTTGCAATTCGCGTACCAGTGGAGTCACTCGCTTGTTACCGTTTACAGGCCGGCGACTGGCACATTCTCCCGCGGTAAACGGAAGGATGCTCCTAGTCGATATACCACGGGCTCAAATTGAATTGCGAAAACGTGCCTGGCCCCCCTGCCTCTTCAGGCTGCGAACGGTTACTGCTCGTTGTGAAACTACGAATGTTCAGAGCCATGAATGCTGTTCGACTCGCCAGAATCTGGCTAGAGAGCATTTCATAACGCGTATTGGCAAGGAAACTGCGTACCAGTCAGAGCGAAAGGAGTTTCGCTCATGCCAGTCACACGCAAGATTGATCTCGCCGGATATACGTATCTCACTGACGCACAATGGGATCGCATCGCGCACCTGATTCCCGCCCCCGAGGAGCAACCTCGCGGTGGGCGCCCTTTCCACTCGTCACGCGCGTGTTTGGAGGGAATCTTGTATGTACTTATTACAGGTTGCCAGTGGTCAAAGTTACCAAAGTGCTTTCCATCCCCGAGCACGTGCTGGCGGCGCTTCGATGAATGGACTCGAATGGGCATCTTCGAAGGACTTTGGTTCGAACTCCTGCACGAATTGCAGGAGCGTGGCAAAATCGATTGGTCGGAGGCTGCGGCGGACGCTTGGTTCGCACGAGCCAAAAGGGGGGAGACGGAGTTGGCAAAACGAAATGTGGCAAGGGAACCAAGATTGTCGATGTTGTCGATTCGAACGGAACTCCTCTCGCCGTCCATCTGACCAGTGCCAATCACAACGAAGTGAAGTTGATCGAGCCAACGCTGGATCGGCTTCAGATTCCACATCAAGTCCCCGAACATCTCATCTATGACCGTGCGGCGGATAGTGATCCACTTCGCAATCGATTACTGAACGAACGCGGCATCGAGTTGGTTTGCCCGCATCGTAAAAGCCGTAAGAAGCCGCCCACTCAAGACGGGCGTGCCTGTCGCAGATATCGCCGACGATTCGTAGTCGAGCGAACCCATAGCTGGTTCCATAATTTCCGTCGTACTGTCGTCCGCTACGAAACCACACTGGCTCGATTTACGGGATGGATTCATCTTGCCTGCGCGCTCATTACAATGAGGCGGTTATGAAATGCTCTCTAGTGAGCCGTTTCTTCATTAGCTCCAGAAGTGAGAACAAACGTTAGATGCCATCCCGCTTGTGTCGCCGGCGGTTGACACCGTCGCCATGCGGGAACAGAGTGAAGGGCAGAAACTTGCTAGGAATGCTCAAAATGATCACGGCACGCCGATTGCGTTGTTGATTCGTCAGATCCAACTGGGCCCCATTTTCACGATTTGGGAGGAACATATCATGTCGAGGTATGATCTTGTTTCGAATAATTGCGATCGACGCGACGATCATGATCGTCGCGGAAGATGGACTCCAAGAGAACAATTGCTCGGCCAAATTATCGTCATACTAATCTGTCTGTTGGTAATTCTGCTTCAATTGATATAAAAGTCTCGATTGAGAAAATGAACGCAATGATGAATGAAATGCAAACACACCAACAAGATGCTAATCACATAGATAACTACGTGTTTCGGCTGATCGCTGATTACACTTATGATTGGGAAAGCTGGCATTCACCAGCCGGCAAAGTCCTTTGGGTCAACGCGGCGGTCGAGCGGATGACCGGTTACCGCCCCGATGAATGCCTGAAGATGGCTGACTATCCGCTTCAGATGGTCGCCTCTGGCGACCGGCACAAGCTGATTGATTTGTTGCGCGACGCGAAGGCAGAAGGAAGCGGCAACGATGTAGAATTTCAGCTTGTTCATCGCGATGAATCAATACACTGGGCTGCCATCTCATGGCAGCCGATGTACGACGAATCATTGCTGTACCTCGGATATCGAGCGAGTATACGCGACATCACAGAACGTCACCTCCTGCGTGAAGAACTGCGGCTTCACAACCAGCATCTCGAACAGCTGGTTCAAGAACGAACGGCAAAGATCGCCCAGCTGGAAGAACATCGACTTAAGATGGAAAAGCTCGCCGCGCTGGGGCAAATGGCAGCGGGGGTGGCCCATGAAATTAACAATCCGTTGGCGGGAATTCGTAACGCGTTCGCCTTGTTCAAATCGAATGTGTCCAGCGACGACGAAAACCATGAGCTACTCGAACTGATTGATAGTGAGATTGAACGGATCAGCTCGATTACACACCAGATGTATCAGATGTATCGTCCCAGCCAACAGCTTCCGACGACGTTTGATCTTTACCAAACTGTCGCGAACGTTGTCTTGCTGCTGAATCCGTTGGCCGCGAAGGCGAACGTGCGCGTGATCGTGAACAGTACGAACAGCGCGGGAAATGCCCGTCCTGAATTCTCAGAAGTCGTCTTGCGGGAAGGCGAATTGAAACAGATTCTGCTAAATATTGTCCGCAACGCAGTACAGGCATCACGGCCGTTGAGCGTTGTATCAATTGACATTTCCACATTTGATAAGCAGATCACGATCTCAGTGACGGATCACGGAGAAGGTATTTCGCAGGAAAATCGTGCGAAAATATTTGAGCCTTTCTTCAGCACAAAGGCCGGCACCCGCCAAGGCATGGGGCTTGGCCTTTCTGTGTCGAGAAGCTTGGCCGAAGCGATGGGAGGCGCAATCGCAGTTGAAAGCACTCATACTGAAGGCACAAAATTCACAGTGACGCTTCCTCGCCGGATTTCCAGCAATGAATGACTCACGAACAACGAAGCGCATTCTTATCGCTGATGACGAGCCGCTCTATTTGCGGACAACCGGTCAATTGCTCCGCAAAGCAGGATATGAATGCGAATGCGTTCCGGACGGGGATACCGCCCTCGCAAAACTTCGATGCATGTCGTTCGACTTGATCTTGTCCGATCTGAATATGCCCGGCAATTTGCAACTCGAATTGCTGCGACAAGGCCGCACCGAATGGCCGCATATCCCGTTGATCGTGGTTACCGGTGTGCCTACGTTGCCTTCAGCGATCGAAAGCGTTCGCATGGGCATCGCGGACTATTTGCTCAAACCGGTGAGGTTCGAAGATCTTCTCGCCAGCGTTCGACGCGTGCTGGAGCGACCAGCGCAGTCGCCAGCCGAATCCGTTCCAACTCAAGCAGATATCGATGGACTGTCGTCGAAGTTTTCTACAATCATTGGTCGGAGCCAACCAATGATGGAACTTCTGGAAGTCGTCGATCGAGTCGCGCAAACCGATACCAACGTTTTAATTACAGGTGAGAGCGGTACAGGCAAAGAAGTCATTGCGCAGGCAATTCATCAACACGGACACCGGAGGGAGCACAATTTCCAGGTGATCGATTGCACGGCGGTTCCCGAATCGCTTTTTGAATCCGTCTTGTTTGGACATATTAAAGGTTCGTTCACAGGCGCCGTCAGAGATCAAGAAGGCTTGTTGGCGCGAAGTCATCGGGGCACGGCCTTCTTTGACGAACTGGGAGAACTCCCCCTTGCATCACAGGCCAAGCTGTTGCGCGCAGTGCAGGAACAGGCATTCACACCCGTAGGACAGAGCGAACCTCGACAAGTTGACACGCGCTACATCTGCGCGACGAATCGCAATTTGCAGGACGAAGTCAGTGCTGGACGATTTCGGCAGGATCTTTTTTACCGACTGGGTGTAATCCATATTGAGCTGCCGCCATTGCGAAGCCGCGGAGATGATGTGCTGCAACTGGCTCATCATTTCTTAAAACAACTTCAATCCGGCAATGGCCGAGTGACGGGATTTAACGACGAAGTAGTCGACTGTTTTCGCAGCTATGAGTGGCCGGGAAACATTCGAGAATTGCGAAACGTCATCGAGCGTGCAGTCGCATTGTCGCGGACGGAAACGGTTCAGCTTTCAGACCTGCCGAAGCCCCTTCAGGAATCAATACGGTCCAAGCCGCCCTTGGTTTCTGCGATCGCGGAAATCTCGCGTGAGGAAGCGTTGGATAATGCAGATTTCAGCTATCTTTCTGCGCTACTCACAAAACATGATGGCAATATTTCACATGCTGCCCGTGCAGCAGGCCTTTCGCGGCAGGGTCTTCATAAACTGCTGAGTCGACATGGTCTCGATCCAGCGAACTTTCGCCGATGACATCATAACACACAGCCGCGACTCACTTTCGCGAGGGGATACGCCATAGCAACGGCACGCAGTTTGCCAAGAGCCGCGAAGTGCTTCTTACCGATCACTTCCAACCCAGGGATGGACGTCATGACTCTCGATCAATGGAGCGAACGCAACGCGTCACTCAACGCATTCAGAGCAGCAATTCACCGCGGAACTCACGGACGCATTCGCAACCTTGAATTTGATCTTATGGACGATGGAAGCATCTTCGTTTGTGGTCTCTCGCGTAGCTATTACGACATCCAACTGGCGTTGCATGCAACGAAACAGTTTGGGAATAAACATCGATACTTTCCGAAAACTCGATTGTCGCTGCGGATTGGCGATAAGCGTCTTGAATTCTCGATCGTCCATACCGAACACGACAGCCCAACTATTGTCAACGCAGATTGTCGATCGTCACCTATGGTTGACGATCGCTGCCAACTCGGAACGTTAGACGGAAGCGGTTAGGACGATTATCAGCTTTTTTATTTCGAATTCGCACGTTTGGATTCATTGGCCCACTAGTTGCGTTGTACGTGATTTAGTCCTCAGCAATCCCGTAAAGCATGTTGAAACACTTAACAACCGGAAACATGAATATCTCGCAGAATGATCAGTTAACAGCCTGTTGAAGTAACGGGGACTGGCTCCGGCCAGATTTAACACCGCCATGACACCGTAGACGCCAAGGTGCCTGTCCCCCATTGCTTCAACAGGCTGTTAACGGAGCAGGCTTTCCGAATTCGTTGAGAAATCATGGTAACGGTTCACAGCCCGGGGACTGGCTCATTTTCCTGCACAAAGAGAATAGTGCTCTAGTCGATTCACAGTCGCTTCCGATTTCACCGGAAAAATGTACCTGCCCTCTCTCTCTTCGGGATGTGAACGACTGCGAAATCGTGTTTTCGTAGTCAACCGCTGAGGTTGATATCTGCAGAACTTCGTGCCAGCGTCAGCGTATTGAATGGTCACGACTGCCGGCTATACGACATCCAATCAACTAGGAGTTACATCGTGTCTGCGAAACGACAGATCATCATTACCAAAGCCGATCACAACCATTTGGAAAGCCTCTTCTTCAGCGAACTCGCAATGGCATTCGGTGACAAACCGTATCTGCAGTCACTTCGCCAAGAGTTGAACGGAGCGCTTATTTTGAATCCTGATGAAATCCCTCCAGACGTCGTGACCATGAATTCGACGGTGCGAATTCGAGACGTTCACAGCGAAGAACTCAATACGTACACACTCGTGTATCCACGGGATGCGGATATTGCCATCGGTAAACTTTCGGTCCTGGCTCCGATTGGAACGGCCATACTTGGCTACCGGCAGGGCGACCTCGTTCAATGGCAGGTACCGAGTGGGCTGACTCGATTTCGAATCGAAGAAGTGGTGTTTCAGCCTGAGCGGACTGGTGTGTTTGTGTAGCCCGCATTTTCGTGCGTTGCGGTGACGCAACGAATTTGGAACGAGCGCTTCCAAGACCTGTCGATCGACAATCGTAGAGCTGATGTTGAAGGCTGTATTGAAGTGGACCCCGTTTTTCGGACCACCGGGAGCCATTTCTTAGATGGTCTTCACCGGGCCCTGGGGCGAGGGATTTGATAGGCTTGCCAGGGCGTGCGGTTGGCCAATCCCTGGTGAGGTCGCTCGTGGCGATAGTACTGGAAGTACGCCTTCAATCCTTCATGACAATCGGCTCCCGTCGTGTATTCCTTGAGGTAGATGTTCTCATATTTCACGGTTCGCCACAGACGTTCGATCATGACGTTGTCAATCGCTCGTCCTTTGCCGTCCATGCTGATGGCGATCGATTCTTGTTCCAGTCGCTTGGTGAAGATCTGGCTGGTGAATTGAGACCCCTGATCCGTGTTGAAGATCTCAGGTCGGCCATGCTGTAACGCTTCCTCCAGGGCCTCAACGCAA